>JAMDCA010000042.1 GCA_023489435.1 Thermoplasmatota archaeon | reverse complement strand
ATTCGTTGTAGAGGGACCATATCCTTTTATTATCCCTCTTTCCATGAACCATCGGGTTGTTGTTCTGCACAAACAACACCCATCTTATTCTCAAGAAGAATTATTGCATGGGTTATGCAACACAGTTGTACTTTACGAAACTTTTTTATTAGACTACTTTATATTTATTTGTGGTAAAAAAACCCTTTGAAAAATTCAGTCCGCTTGTTATGCTCTTAATTACTCTTGCAGTGGTCGGTACGGTTATGGCGGCTGGAATAGCTATTGTAATTTTTGAGTCCCCGCATTCAGGTAAGTACTCTGGCCCAGGCTTACCGACAGAGAAGAGCGTCACCTTTACTATTCCTGGAGGTAACAATTCTTATTTTGCCCAACCGGTTAAGATCAACAGCACTAATCAGTTTTGGTTTAACGTAAGTGAATATAGCGCAAACTCTGACACTGGTTTTGAATGGGGGTTGATGAATAGCTCAGAATATGCAAACCTGACCAACAATGTAAGTATAACCTTCCTTGATGCCGCCGGCACTTACACGGGAGGAAATGTGAATACGCTGTTATCCTATCAAGGACAAGGCGAACAAACGATCTATGTAGTATGGATTAATACTGGGAATACAGCATATTCAGCTTCTTGGAGTATAACAGTTACAGTTACACAATGACTTCACTAAATTCTCTTTCACCTTTTCATAAAGCTTAAAATTCGGTTTATCCAAATTATGTTTTAGAAAGTGCGATGAGCCGTTAGATTATTCCTTCGCCTTCCATTCTGAGTAAGGCATATTCTTAATCATATCACTTATTTCTAAATTATCGCTTCTTTTGAGATCTAATTCCAGTTTTACCAAATTTTGCATTTTTCCCTTTCATAATTAATAAAGTAACCGAGATGTTGTACCTATTGAGCCATTCCAATGCTGATAAAGTTTTACGACCTTTATCTCTGTAAATAATAATGCTATCAAAAGTATTTGACCTAGAATGAAACACCTATTTACATTGATAGCATATTAATCCAAACCCCTTGTAATGTTTAAGAAATGGTGATAGAGGAATGATCAGGATCATAGGGAGAAAGGGCTTTCAGAGTGAGCTTGCTGTTGAAAAGACTGTTGAAGATGCCATGAGAGAACTGGGCCTGAAGGAGCAGGGTTTCGTCTGCGTGAGGAATGGAAGTCCTGTTACAAGGTTTGATATGCTGAAGCCTTCTGACGATATTACCTTCCTGGAAATATTCTCAGGGGGATAGGCCAGGAAGAACCTTGCTGTAGAATTTGCCAAGCACCAGGAATTTCCGGGTGCTCTTTGATGGATCTATTATTTTCATTTTTGCCTTGAACTGGTCAATGTTCTTGCCGATGACAAAGCCATTGATGCGTTCCCGTACCACTTCCTCAAGCTCACGCTTCTCCACAGGTATATCAGCGCAAAGCCTGTCACCGCAGACATACGGCCCCAGAGTTGCTTTTCCCACAGACCATTTCCTGATGAAATCTATTGCGTTCTGTGCATCCACTGGAGGACCGACGTGAACCTTTGTTGCAGGGAGTTTTCCGAGCTTGCATTCTACCATTGCCTCGATGTCGTCTGATAAGTCAACCTCAGAGGAAATAGGCATGAATCCATCCTCTTCCAGTATCTGGACCAGGATGTTCCTGAACCTGTTGGCCTGGCTGAAAAGAATGTCATCAATAATGTCAGGCTTTTCAAGGGTGAAAATGCGCATAACAGTTCCGCGTTCCCTGTACTTTTCCGGGAAATAAATTGCCCCTGTGTTGAAATAATGTTCCACTGGATTTGCAAGGAACATGCGGGAATTTATTTTCATCCTTGAAAGGTTTTCTATACTGATTGCCGCCGCAGCATTTCTTGTGATGTCTGTGGGATCAATGATCACAATAGGGGCGTCAAAATCCCTCATATCACCTTCCTCCAGAGAGATCCTCATTTTCCCCTTCAGTGAAGCAAATGTCTCAAGAACCTTGAGCATTGAGCCGTACTTGATCACAAGGAGTTCGCAGACATAGCCTGAGAATCCGGAAACCTTGATCTCTGAACCATAAACGCCGATCCCCTTCATGAATAGTTTAAGGAGCCTGACCTGGTCCTGGCCCTCTGCGTTGAGATTCTTCAGGACAAAATCAGTGTGAAGGGGAGTCCTGTCAACTGAGCTGATAATCCTTGTTCCGGGATTTATCTCGAAACAAGGGACAATGTCCACCTTCCTGTCCCCATGCTGTCCTGATACATATGGGTGCTCTGCATATTTTTCCCTGCCTTCCGGAAGCACTTCATGGCCTATCATGAGGCCAAGCCTCTCCATATCACGCGAAGAATAATCCTTTGAAAATATGACAAAGAGGTCTATGTCGCCGCTTGCAAGGTTGGTGCCCTTTGCTACAGAACCCACAAGAAGGCTTTTTGCCTTGATCTTTTTCTGTTCAAGGATTGCGTTGATCCTGCCCATTACCTCAGAAGCTGTCTGCTTGAGCGCCCTGTTCTGCTCTTCGCTGGGCTTGTATTTCCTAAGAATAGGGCCAAAATCAATCATTTCGGAAGGAGGTCCAGAATGGCTTTAGCAGGTTCACCATCTGCATTCTTCAGTGCTTCAAGGGCTTTTTCCCTTGAAACGGAAGCCTGTTCCATGACGAGCTTGATGTCCTCCT
>JAMDCA010000045.1 GCA_023489435.1 Thermoplasmatota archaeon | reverse complement strand
TTAATTATCTGACAGATGGCCAATGGTTGCCGGATTCACTGGTTTCCGTAGAGTATTGTTCAATTTGTTTTAACGCGAGTTTTTGAGTCTGGGAATATTATGGTTCCAAATTCGTAAAATTGCGAATAGGCAGTAAAGAAACCATATTTTTAGGTACGGGTACCAAATCCCCATGCGTTGCGCTGATGGCTGATGACAACAATGGTGCAAAGGTGGAGGAGAGGTTCAAATTCCTTCTGGTCTCCAGGGCACTCAGGAGCGCTGCTCTCATATTCGTCACACTTTCAACACCGCTTTATCTCCTCAAGCTTAACTTTGACATAATATCAATAGGCCTTGTCTACCTTTTCGTTTCAATCACCACAGTTCTCATTTCCCTGAGTATTGGAATGCTTGGTGACAGGATTGGTTTCAAGAAAGCCCTGATTATAGGAGAGATCCCTGCAATATTCATAACGGCAGCGCTTACTTTCAGCACCAGCATCTATGTGATCCTTGCGGGGATCATCATTTCCGGCACCACCGGTTCTGCGGGTGCAATGCGCGGAGCCATGTCTCCCGGCATGAATGCATATATAGCAACAAACTGGCCAGACAGCTCTGGCAGGGTCAGGAAGATGGCATTAATCACTTCCGTTGCCTCCATCTTTTCAATCATAGGCAGCCTCATCCTTTATTCTTACGCCTTTCTGACTCCATTTTATGGTTCAGTGAATTCCTTCAGGATCCTCTATGGGATCAGCCTGGTGCTGGTCCTGGCATCGTTCACTTCTCTCTTCATGATCAGGGAAAAGCCGGTCATAAAGAAGAAAGAGAGGGTTATGAAGAAGGCCAGTGGCAAGTACGTCCTTAAAGTTTCGATTGCAAACGGAATCAACGGATCTGGAATAGGCCTGGCCATTGTGCTTCTCCCGGCATGGTATGAGCTGAGGTTTGGCCTCACGGAATCACAGGTGGCACTTGCCTTTCTTGGCTCATATGCTGCCACTGCAATAGGAGGATTCCTTGCTTCAAGGATCAGTATCTCAGCGAACGGCAGGTCCACATTGAAGGTCGCATGGGTTACAAGGGTGATTCAGGGGAGCTTGCTGGTCCTCATGGCAATTTCCCCCTATGTAATCATCGCAATACTTCTTTATTCAGGCAGGTCCCTTCTTGCAGGATTCGGGATGCCCAGCAGGAACGCAGTCAATGTAAGCGGGCTTCAGGAAGGAGATTTTGGTGCGGGGACAAGCCTCCAGGGAGTTTCAGTGAGAATATCACAGGGATTTTCAGGGCTATCAGGGTACCTCATGGACATTGACCTTCCTTTCCCGGTGGTTCTAGGCGGAATATTGCAGGCTGTAAGTGGCGTGGTATACTACAAGCTCATGAAAAATAATGAATGAGTGGAAGGCAGCGAAGTTATCAGAAATCCATTTGGAGGATTTCCCTGTCTATCGCTGTTGATTTTGGAAGATCTCCGGGACTCACTTCAACGCCAAGGCCACTTATTTGGGAAAATGCGTTCAGGAATGCTGCAACCTTGATATTATCCACTATGCCCATGTTTCCAATCCTCACAAACCTGGAGCTGTCCTTTCCCATGCCTTTTGATATAACGATACCTTTTTCTGCCAGTTTCTTAACGAGATCATCAACTGGCATTCCGGGTTCCACAGCCACAACCGTGTCAGAGTAGTTGCCCTCCTGGCCTATAACACCAAAACCATTCTTTCTCATGAAGTTCCTCATGAAGGAAGCTGCATCAGTGTGCCTTTTCCAGCGATTTTCCAACCCCTCCTTCTCAAGGATCCTCAATGCAGCATGGATGGCCCTGAAGCTACCCGTGGATGGAGTGAAGGGTGTCTCGTTCTTCTTCAGGTATTCCAGCGAGGTTCTCAGGTCAATGTAAACGGGAAGGTCGTGCACCTTAACCATGCGGCTTTCACCTTCTTCTCCGATGCATACTATCCCAACGCCCGGAACAGAAGCAAGACCTTTCTGGCTGCAGCTGGCAAAGGCATGAATTCCCCATTTGTCAGTATAAATTTCACTCCCCCCGAATCCGGAGACAGAATCAACCAGTACCTTAACGCCTAGGCCATTTGCCTCCTGCGCAACTTCCCTGAGGTTCCGGATGGCTGTTCCATTTCCCGTCTCGTTGTGGATCAAAAAAACTGTTTTTGTTCCAGGGTTGCGTCCCACAAAATCCTCCAGCTCACCCTTGGCTATTATGCCATTTTCTTCCTTCTTCATCACATGGATTATGGCACCCCTTCTCTGGAGACTCTCTATGGCCCTGTTGCCAAATTCACCGAAGGTCACTGCAGCGACTCTCTCCCCGGGTGAAATGAATGAGTAAATCATGGACTCCACTGCGGAAGTCCCGGATCCTGTGGTCATAACGGTGTGTTTCGAACCTGATATCCTGTTGAGGATTTCCTCAGAATCTTTCACGATTTTCCTGAATTCTGCTGACCTGTGGTTCTGGACATATGCAGATGCCCTTAAGACAGAATCGGGGACCTCCACAGGTCCGGGTATTAGCATCATCTGTTGATCTCCTCCATTGCTTTCAGCATGTTTTCAAGTGTCATTTTTGCAACCCTTTTTTGAGCTTCATTTGTCTGTGCGCCGATGTGTGGGGTTATTATAACGTTGTCCATTGAAATGAGCTCTTTCTCTAAAGGTGAATCTGGGGGCTCTGTCCAGAGCACATCAGCTCCGTATCCTCCCAGCCTGCCATCCCTCATTGCTTTTACCAGGGCATCCAGGTTAACGACTTCAGCTCTGCTGGTATTTATGAGAATGGCCCCTTTCTTTACCTTCCCAAATTTTTCCTCTCCAAGGATTTCTCCAGAATCCTTTGAAATAGTCACTGAAATGAAAATAAAATCAGATTTTTCAAGAAGCTCATCAAGGGAGACATACTTTCCTGAAACCTTCCCGATAAGCTCCGCCGACTCATACGGGTCAAAGGCGAGAATGCCAAGGCCAAGTGCCTTGAGGTAATTTGCAGTCTGAAAGCCTATCCTTCCGAATCCTATCATGCCCGCGGTTTTTCCGAAAATTTCCGTGCCGGTGGCCTTTACAAATTTTCCTTCTCTGAGCTGGCGGTTCAGGAAGTTTATTCTCCTGGCAATGTCGATGAGAAGCGCCAGGTTAAGCTCTGCAACAGAATCTGTGGAGGAGCCTGCCGCAGTTACTACCTTTATCTGCAGATCTTCTGCAGCACCCATGTCGATGTTGTCAGTGCCAATTCCGGCTCTCCCGATGACTTGTAGGCCCTGGCCGGAGTGCAGAACTTCTGAGGTAAGCTTGGTTCTGCTCCTTACCACGACAGCGTCGTAGCCATGCAGGATTTCCGTCAGCTGTCCCTGACTCAGATCGGGTCTGTAATCAACCAGGTGCCCTTTTTCCTCAAGCCCTGTAATAAGCGACCGCTCCACTGGATCGCTGATGAGAATCCTCATGGTTTTACCATTAGCATCGGTGTTCACGGGCTATGAGATAAGAATGCCTTATATTATTTTACTCAGCAACTCTTGTTACCGGTCACTCATCCAAGTACGATGATTGTCCTGGTTCCGGTGATCCCGTCCATTGAGTCTATGTCACGCAGCAGGATATCCTTGAGGTGCCCGGAATCCCTTGCGGTTATCCTTATGAGAATATCCGCCTCGCCTGTGATCACATATCCCTGGTCGATATACGGCGTTTCAAGGAGTTCCTCCAGGAGGCTGTCCTGTGTCTTTCCTGTCTCCCTGAGCTTGCCAACATCTGCCTTGATAAGGACGAAAGCGGTAATGTTGAGTCCAGCCCTTTTCCAGTCTATGTCTGCCCTGTAGCCTCTTATCACCCTGTCCAGTTCCATTCTCTTCATTCTGGAATGCACGGTGGAAAGGGGCATGTCGAGCTTCCTGGCAAGCAGGGAATATTTGGTTGTTCCATGGTCTGCAAGTTCGAGAAGCTTGAGGTCTGTTTCATCCATTCTGGAAAAAATACAATTGAGTATTTAAATATGCCGTATATTTTTGAAGAAAATACGAGATTTTTAGTAGGAAAATTAATGTACGATCATGCATCGAGAGGATCGATTCACAATGATTGAAGCGCAGGAAACCGAATTGTTAAGCTCCCTGAAACTTACCAGCCAGGTTCTGAGATATGTTACAAACTATTTTCAGGACCATGGATTCCTCCAGATGCTGCCTGTAATGCTTGGCAGAAGTACAGACCCACTTGGGCCCGACCCAAACTCATCCATTCTCAAGACCATTGAAGTGGAATACCTTGGAACAACCATGAGAACCATGAACTCGATGATCCTTCACAAGCAGGTAGCAGTGAGGGATGTTGGAAAGATATTCATCCTTTCTCCAAACATACGCCTCGAAAAGGCTGACAGGAAATCCAGCGGAAGGCACCTGTTTGAATTCACCCAGGCTGATTTCGAGATTCCTTATGGCAAGATGAAGGACGTTTTTTCGCTCATGGAAAGATTGCTGGTTGGGCTGACCTCACAAATTGACTCAGAAGCCATCCGGAAGGTAGAAGGTGAACCTTTTGCCTTTAAAGGTCCGTTCAAGGTTTATTCCACTCATGAGCTTGAGAGCAGGTATGGGGAGGACTGGGAATACCATGCATCAATGGATCACGACCAGCCATTCTGGGCTGTATGCCACAAGAGGGAATTCTATGACAAAGAGGACGAGGGAAACCCAGGCCATTATCTGAACTACGATCTCATATATCCCCTGGGGGTTGGTGAGGCTCTTTCAGGTGCGGAGAGAGAATACGATTACCAGAGGATCCGGTCAAGAATGGGGAGGGACAAACTCGCCATGGACGTTTACGCATCCTATCTGGAGGAAGCCAGGAAGGGATTTGTGCCGTCTGCTGGGGGAGGATTCGGTGTAGAAAGGCTCACAAGGTTCCTGAGGGGAGCAGCACATATCGGAGACGTTCAGCTTTTCAGAAGGGTACCGGGAGAAGTGCCTGGAATTTGAACTAATGGAAAACCCTCCAATTGGACACATAGCCCTAATCTCATGAATTTGAGACTGGCAGCTTTGTGTTCTCACATTCCCATAATATCCATACACCTGCTGACATATAAGGTGCCCATTTTGAAGCAATCTTTGTTATCTTCCTGTCTGTAAGTTCGCCTTTTATGCTATAATGCTTCTTCAGGGAATTTCTGAATCCGATGTCATTAAGGGGAAGGACATTAAGCCTCCCAAGGGTGAAAATGAGAAACATCTGGGCTGACCATATGCCAATTCCCTTTACGATGGTCAGTTTCCTGATTATTTCACTGTTGGGCAGCGAGCCAATCCCATTAAGAATGAGTTCTCCGCTGATGATCCTGCTGCAAAGGTCGCGCAGGTACCTGATTTTCTGTGGAGACACTCCGGAAGAACGGAGATCCAGATCACTGAGCCTTTCAACATTCTCAGGTGTTACGGGGCTGCTTAATTTCTTTAGAAATTTATTGTAGATGGAATCTGCTGCCTTCCCGGAAATCTGCTGATATATAATAGCCTGGACAAGGGACTCAAAATGGTCACCGCCAGCCTTAAGCCTGAAGTATCCGATCCTGCCCACCAGTTCTCCCATAACGTGGTCTCTGGCTGATAAGCCAGAAAGAATCTCTTCTGTGGAAACGTGCCCAAGTTCCAGTAGCTCGGGATCCATAAGCTATAAGGTCTAGTAAAGGGCAGGTATATTTTTTGTCATGCGCTCAGGGAAAATTGAAGCTATTAAAATCCTCGGATGGGAATTTTTTAATATGCGGGTAAGTTTATTATGGGATGAAAATCAGATGGCTTGTTCTTCTGGTTATAGTTTTAGTTATGCTGTCTTACCTGTCAACAAATTTCACTACCCTGAACCCCAGACTTGGCCTGTGGGAATCAGCTGGCCAGGGAAATCTGACTTCCGGCTCAGTAAATATTCCCGGCCTGAGCAGCCCGGTAAATGTCACCATTGATGCATCAGGGGTTGCACACATCCAGGCCTCAAACATGAATGATCTCATGTTTGCGCAGGGATATTACTCTGCCAGCCAGAGGCTTTTCCAGATGGAACTAGAAGCCCTCCTGGCTTCTGGAAATCTGAGTAAGTATATTGGGGCATCCGGTGTCTCTTCCGATCAGGCGATGCGCCTCATTGGCCTTCCAGGCAACGCATGGACACTTGAACAGGCATATATCAGTGATTATCCGCAGTATTACGGATACCTCCAGTCCTACTCTGCGGGAGTGAACGCATACATTAACACCAGTTCGGCTTCAAACCACCTCGGATTCAAGCTCCTTGGCATGCAGCCGTTCCACTGGACGGTCTTCTACACCCTCTGCTGGCAGCAGTACATGTCATGGTCCCTTACAACAGGTGCTGCAGAGCCACTGCAGTCAGCCCTGATTTACAATGCACTGGGGTACCAGAATGCAACGCTGCTCTGGCCATATTATCCATACTACACACAGAATATTACAATGGTTCCCGGGGACGGTACAGTCCTTGGGCATAACCTTTCACAGCTTGGTGTTTCTCCCAACCAGTTCTGGGCGCAAAACTGGTATGGCCAGAATGCGACTGGAGTCAACACAAGCCTGCTCAAGACCATGTCTCCCCTCATCCGGGGAGCACTTGCAAACATATCCGACCCCTTTGGGATGCCCGGAGCACACGAACTGGGCTCACCTGTGGGGAGCAACAGCTGGGTGGTTGGCGGCAACTACACCAAATCCCGGGTTCCAATGATGGCAAATGACCCCCACCTTCCACTTACGGTGCCTTCTATATGGATTCCAATGCAACTTGAGGCACCGGGAATCAACGTCACAGGCTGGGATCTTGCGGGAATTCCCGGCATCCTCATTGGCCATACAAGCAAAACCTCCTGGGGGCTCACCACACCGGAGGGCAATTCGGCCAACGAATACCTTGAGACACTCCACGGAAATTCCTACCTGTACAATGGAACGTGGCACAGCATGGCTGTGCAGAATTACACCCTTGTCGGAAAGAGCTACAGCATCTATTATACAAACAACGGGCCTCTCATATCCAGGAACCAGAACTATGGAATCAGCCTTAACTGGGCATCCAAACAGCCCTCTTTCGACCTTGTGGCTGAGCTGGGGCTTGACCAGTCCTCCAATTACTCTCAGATGCTTCAGGCTCTACAGATCTGGGGTTCCCCTCCACAGAATTTTGCCATGGCCACACTGCATCACGTTGGTTACATAACAGCAGGTTTCTATCCCATGATAAAGGAGGTTGTTAACAACACGGCCATTGATGTGATTGGCTCCAGGTCTCTTCTCAATGGTTCCAATCCGGCTTACGAGCCCATTGGAAACGTTCCTTTCAACCAGCTTCCGCAGGCCACAAACCCGGCAAGGGGCTACATGTTTGCCCCCAACCAGCCCACTGTTGGAAAAAATTACATGCATCCCTTTGTTGGAGGGTTCTGGGCATCAGGCGGAAGGGCCCAGACAATTTATCACTTCCTCAAGGGGCACCAGAACACAACAATACAGGATATGATGGCCCTCCAGTCAAATGTTTCAGATTACTGGGCACTTATGTTCGCACCCTATCTGGTAAATGCACTTCATGGAATGACCATGAACCAGACTGAAACCGCTGCCTACAACCAGCTTTCCAGCTGGAACTACACAACGTACCAGAACCAGGTGGGAATAACTGTATACTGGTACCTTACAGCAGAGATGTACAACATGACGTTCGACAAGGTATACTCCAGTGTCAACCTTTCATCAGTTCCCACTCCTTTCATAACCACCGCAATCCATCTTGCCCAGACAAACCAGAGCAGCGTGTGGTTCCATGGAAATTTCACCACACTGGTCAGGCAGGCATTCGCCCGGGAGACGACGCTGCTGGGAAGCAAGCTTGGAAGCGTAAACAACTGGACCTGGGGAAGGGTGCACTTATTGGAGATTGCGAGCCCCACCGGCATAGCTGCACTTGGAATCGGCCCCATCCCAATCTGGGGAGGCAGCCACACCGTAAGCGTGGGAACCGTGCCAAGAGCTCTCCTGATACCTGAGCCGTATGTTTCAGTCGGGTCATCACTGAGGACAATTGCATCTCCGGGAACAGGCCAGTTCTATGGTGTCATGCCGGGCGGCCCCAGCGAAAATATTCTCAGTTATTACTTCTCCAACCAGCTGAATATGTGGATTAACCACGAGTATTACAACATGAATGACCAGAAGGCCGTGGCGGTGATCAGATATGAATAAGACTTTTGTTGCAAGCGGAATAGTGGTCTCAGTGGGGCTGGCCTATGCTTCCCTTTTTACCATACAGTATGCATTCGGTGCGATACTGCTTGGCATCCCTCTGATGGTTCTTGGCAAAAAATATTCAGGAATTGCAGGATTCTTAATCGGGCTCGTCTCATCACTCACCATATACCTCCTGTATCCGCTATCATCAGTGTCAGAACTGGGAGGAATTGTGCAGCAGATCATTGGCATTCCGTCTTTGGCCCTCATAGTGCTCTTTCCCCTGATGTACGGACTCATCGGCGCGGTTTCCGCCCTCCTTTTCACAGGGATCAGAGAATATCTTGAACCAAAGGCAGTCTTAACTCCACAGGAAGAGACAGGGAAACAGTGAAGCCACTAAAAGGTACAGTCTGCTAGGGAACGCTTGATGCAGTTTAAATAAGAAATTACTATCATGAAATGCCTTCCATTAAAGACATAGGTCACGCCTAGTCTGGGTACGGTGCAAATTATGCTTAAATTTGGAGCAATGTCCTGGGATTACAGGTCCAAACCTGAAGAGTTCCAGAAGAGGCAGGTATTTTCCTCAAATCAGTGGGAGGATATTGCAGAAAGCTTCAAGGCAAGCGGATATGTTGTGCTTTCAACGTGCAACAGGATAGAATTCTATTTCACATTTGAAGACCAGAATGCCCAGAGCAGCGGAAAAACGCACCACGAGCACATAATGCTTGGCAATGACGCACTTCTCCATCTTTTCATGGTTGCCGCAGGGCTCAAGTCAATGTCCGTGGGAGAGAATGAAATTCTGGCACAGGTAAAGTCAGCATTTGACAGCCATGTGAAAGCTGGCAGGACAGACAAACTCCTCTCATTGATTTTCAGGAAGGCAATAAGCGTGGGGAAAGAAGTCCGGGAGAAGACTGGCATTTCAAGGGGTAAAACCTCCATTCCGGTGATTGCAGTGGATCTTGCGGGCGGCCATCTTGACTTTCCATCCTCGAAGGTTTCTGTGATAGGAACCGGGCAGATGGCGGAAACCTTCCTCAAGTACCTCCAGAAAAGGAGGCCTGCATCAATGACTGTGGTGGGAAGGAACCAGGAAAAGGCAAGCCAGCTTGCTTCAGTATACAACTGTAACTTTGGCACCATTTCCAGCCTCCAGGAAATCATACTCGACTCAAACGCTGTATTCTGCGCAACCTCTTCCAGAAACGTAATCGTCACGGCTGACATGGTCAACGGAAAACACAGGCCCCAGGTAGTTGTGGATATTTCAAACCCCCGGAATATAGATACAGAATTAGGCAAGGAAGATGCCATTACCGTTTATGACCTGGAACACATACAGGAGATCTCGCAGGCAAATTCAGGGCTGAAGAAAGAAGAGATACCCAGGGCCCAGGCAATCGTGAACAGGGAACTTCAGAAATTTGAGGTCAAACTTGCTGAATTCAGGGCTGATGAACTTCTCACAAAATCTTACACCTTTGCAGAATCAATTGCCCTCAGAGAGATCAACAGGATGATGAAGGAGATCGCCAAAGGCATGGACCCTGGCGAGGCAACCAGGAAATCTGCCTCTGCAATGGTCAACAAGATCCTAGGAAATTATACCACTGCACTGAGGGAAGCCGCAATCAGGGGGGACAAAGAAATGATTGCAAAGCTCCAGGCTATTTTCCAGTGATTCACCAATCAGTTCCCAATTTTCTCAGCCACGGACTTGATCACTTCTATGGTTTTCCCCACGTCTCCTTTGCTGTGTGCAAAGCTGAGAAAACTGGCCTCCATCTGGGAGCCAGCAATGAAGATGCCATTTTCCAGCAGCCCATTGAAATATTTTGAAAACAGTTCGCTGTTGGAAGTTGAAGCAGTCTTTGAATCCACTACATCATTGTGGTTGAAGAAAACCGTAAGCATTGTTCCTGACACATTCACTTTCACTTCCACTCCAGCCTTGAAAAAGGCCAGGCGTGCAGCTTCCGCAATTTGTTTAGCGAATGATGTGGGCAAGCTGTAGTCCAATCCTTTCAGAACATCAAGGGCCGCAATGCCCCCTGCCATGGAAAGGGGATTTCCTGAGAACGTTCCCTGCTGGTAAAATTTGCCAGAAGGTGAGACATTTTCCATGATGTCTTCCCTGCCGCCAAAGACGCCTACTGGGAGCCCTCCACCAACGATCTTTCCCAGTGTTGTCAGGTCAGGTTTCACTTCCACGATATTCTGGTATGCACCGTAGCTTGACCTGAAGCCTGTGATCACTTCGTCAAAAATCAGCAAAGATCCGTATTCCTCTGTTATTTTCCTGGCTTCCTGAAGATATCCAGGCTGTGGGGCCACAACCCCAACGTTGCCCAGCACTGGCTCAAGAATGAAAGCAGCTATGTTCCTGCCATATTTCTGAAAAGCTGCATTCAGCGCATTAGCGTCATTGTAGGGCACCTCTATTGTTGTCCTCTGCGAAGGATCTATTGGTCCGGTGTAGGGAACAGATTCAAGGGCATAATCATGAGAACCATGGAAACCGCCTTCTATCTTCAGTATGAGCGGCCTACCGGTGAAGAATCTGGCAAGCCTGATGGCATGCATGGTTGCCTCGGTTCCTGAGTTTGTGAACCTGATCATCTCCATTGAGGGAATGGCACTCCTGATTCTTTCCCCTAGCTCAACTTCCAAACGTCCGGGTGTTCCCAGTGAGGTTGCCTTTCCAGCCTGTTCCCGTATTGCCTCCACAACTTCCTTCCTCGAATGTCCAAGAATCATGGGCCCAAAGGCAAGGCAGTAGTCAATGTATTCATTCCCGTCTTCGCCTATGAGCTTTGAACCTTCTCCCCTTGACATGAACTTAGGGTAAGGCGGATAGAATCTGACAGGCGAATTGACGCCACCAGGGAAAAGTGACTTTGCTCTTGTATAGAGAGAAGATGAGGACATATCTGGACATTGCATTATGCAATTAATTTTTCCCGAACGGTGCACGTTCAATATGTTCTCCAGTCAGGACTTATAATGAGTTCGGGGAAGAATTGCGCCTCTTTCAACGCACGGGCATAATTGGCACTGAAGTGCCAGTATTATAATACTATTAGCAATAAATCATCAGAAGGCGCTCCATGAACAGAATCAAGATCCGACGGGCTCAGATCAGCGACGCTGAAGTGGTTGCCCATCTGTGGCACAATTATGACCTCTATGAGCACCATTTGGATAAAAGGATCGAGGTTGTCTCTGAAATATCATACGAAAAGCAGTTCCTGGAAATCATGCAAAATGAATCCAGTATTGTGGTACTGGCAGAATGTGATTCCGCTGTGGCTGGAATTATTGATTACGCAGTTTATAGCAGAGGAAAGCTGAAAATAGGCACCTTAGGGAACCTGTTCGTTCTGGACGAATTCAGGGGAAAGGGAATAGGAAGCGAACTGTCTGAATATGTTTTGAACAAAATCAAACGAATGGAGTGCGACTTTGTCAACAGCGGTGTAAGGGCAAATAACAAGGAAGCCCAGAAATTCTGGGAAAAAAGGGGATTCAAAATAGATTTTGATTCAATGGCCAATTGCTCAATGAGAAAGGAACTGAAATAACCGCCACCGTCAATGGCGCATATTTGGGCAAAATATTGAGGCATGCAACTAGCCAGAGTCAGATCGGGCAAATTATGCGGGATAGCCCGCTCGCAATGTTAAATAGTAGCTGAAAGGTTTCAGTATCATTGGAAGTCCCAGCCACCAGACACCGGATTTATTCAACAGATGCAAGGGATATGAAAGAAATTGCAGATTCATCGGTAGACCTGGTGGTTACCTCACCCCCATACCCTATGATTGAGATGTGGGACAGCATCTTCTCAGACATGAACCCTTCCATAGCGTCATGCCTGGCGGAAGAAAAGCCAGACAGAGCATATGACCTGATGCACCAGGAGCTGGACAAGGCATGGGTGGAAACGTGGAGGGTCCTTAAGAATGGTGGCATTGCCTGCATCAATATCGGGGATGCCACAAGAACAATAGGGGGCGAATACCGGCTATACCCTTCGCACAGCAGCATTTCAATGTCAATGAGGAAAATCGGGTTTTACGAGTCCCCTTCAATTATATGGAAGAAACAGACAAATTCCCCGAACAAGTTCCTCGGTTCCGGAACCATGCCTCCCGGGGCCTATGTTACGCTTGAGCATGAATACATCCTCATTTTCAGGAAATCTCCAAGGCGAAATTTTCCCGGCAAAGAGGCAAAGAGTGCAAGGGCTGAGAGCTCTTACTTCTGGGAGGAGAGGAATGCATGGTTCACCGACATCTGGGAAGATATGAAGGGTGCAAGGCAGGAGATGCAGGAACAAAATTCAAGGGCCAGAAGCGGCGCTTTTCCTTTCGAACTGCCATACAGGCTCATTAATATGTTCTCGTTAATCGGCGATATGGTGCTTGACCCATTTGCCGGCACGGGCACCACATCAGTCGCTGCTGCAGCCAGTGGCAGAAACAGCTGCAGTTATGAGCGGGATCAAGCGATGGCAACAGCGGCGAAAAAACGGCTGAAAAATTCAGCTCCATTGATGCAATCGGTTTTGCGGGAAAGGCTTTCGGCCCACGTGAAACACGTTAAGGCTGAAATGGAAAAGGGAAGGAATTACCAGCACTGGAACTCAAATTACGCCTTCAAGGTCAAAACCGCCCCAGAAGAACGGCTGAAATTGTTTACGGTTAAAGAAATCGTTGAAGACGATGACGGTCAGGCTCTGAAAGCATATTATGGGAATATTACAGAAAGTCAGTTGCCTGCCTAGGGGAAGCCTGGCTCTGCATCTTGTTTCATTTAATCTGAACTTAAAGTAAAATGGCACGCTTTTTTCATCTCCATCTGCCGTAACTCCACATTAACACTGTTCCTTCTATTCTGTTACGGAATGACATTTTGTTCAACGGTTCTTATTTTCTTCATACTGCCCTTATTTGAAAAAGTCAGGCTTGATCATCGGTTTGCTCCGCATACAGTTTTGTTCGGTTTTCAATGACGTCTTCTTCAGTCAGATTGGTCTTTAGGATTTTCCTGTGTCAACTGAGCGAATCTGAAGCAATCTGTGGTGTGGTCATTTATGAGGCCCGTTGCCTGCAGGAATGAATAACAGATTGTGGACCCAACAAACTTGAAGCCTCTTTTCAAAAGGTCCCTGCTAACCTGGTCTGACAGGGCAGTCTTTGCAGGCACGTCTTTTATAGAAACCCACCCATTGACCAGAGGGCTTCTCTTCACAAATTCCCATATGTATTTGTCAAATGTACCGAATTCATCCCTGACATTGAGAAAGGCATTAGCATTTATGATGGCTGCATTTATCTTCATCCTGTTCCTGACTATTGCCTGATTCCCCATCAGCATTCTTATTTCAGTTTCCCCATATTTGGATACAATTTCCGGCTGGAATCCATGGAAGGCACTTCTGTACCCCTGTCGTTTGTGCAGTATGGTTTTCCAGCTGAGGCCGGCCTGCGCTCCTTCCAGCACAAGAAACTCGAAGAGAAGCCTGTCGTCATGGATCGGGGTTCCCCATTCAAAGTCGTGGTATTCAACATAGAGTGGATCATTCAGGGGAACCCAGGCACACCTAGGTAGTTCATAGACGGCGGGAGACATTATCATCAGAATGATATGCAATAATTGATACTTTCCAAACCACTGTGGTACGCGGCGGTTTGAGTCTTTAGCGTGGTTATGGAGGAAGAACGATTAATTGCCCCATCATGGAGCCACTGGAATCCATGGAAGGAGCTCCACAGTCACACATACATCCCCAGGTGTAATTTCCAACAGTGTTGAAATAGGTATATGCAACCTCTGTTGAATGTGGGAAAACCGGTATGTTCAGGCCAGTGCTGGTGGTGAATGTGTGGGATATATCCTGAGCTGATATTTCACTGACATATTGGACAGATTCCAATGTAAACTGCTGTGAGCTGCCAGCCGTGACATTGTCTGAAACAAGAATGGTTCCCCCGACAACGCCACTTACATTCTCTACTGATGGCATAAATGGCATGCTGGTCCCGGGATCATAATTGACAATAGTGATCCTCACCTCTTTCCCAAATGGCACCTTTATGACACTGGATGATTCCAGCACACCATTTCGTAAAACATAATAGGAGTAGATGCCGCGGGAGGTATTGTTTCCTGATGATTGCCTTTCTATGACAAGGTTGAGCTGGTAATAACCTGATGTTTGCTGGCTGTTATTCTGTGTAAAGACAAAGCCTAATCCAGAGAAAAAGACCACAAT
>JAMDCA010000010.1:4114-14596 GCA_023489435.1 Thermoplasmatota archaeon | reverse complement strand
CCGGAAATAAAGGAAAAAAAGTTGTGGGTTGGAAGACCCTCTCCGCTTCCAAAAAATTCAGGTTTCAGTTGTTTGGTTCAGGGCTTTTTGGCACTGAATACTCTCACTCTCGTATCCTTGTAAGCGGGTGTCTTCGTTGGCGGGTCGAATGTGGCTGGAGTCAGCACATTGGTAAGTAGGTTACTGTAATGGAATGTTGTGAAAAGCACCCCGGAAGGAAGATCCTGGCTGGACCTGACTTTCCCGCTGATTTTTCCGGTTCTGGATTCCAGAACAATTTCCTCTCCGTCCCTGAAATTCTCCTTCTGCAGGTCAGATGGATTCATCTCAATAACGCCTCCAGTTTCCACCATCTCGATCACACGGGATCTGGATGTCATTGTGGCTGTGTGGTAATGCTCCCTCTGCCTCCCGATAATTAGGGAATAGGGGTATGTATGCATTTCCGAAGGATCTTTTTCCCTCCATGAAATGATCCTGAACCTTCCTTTTCCCCTTATGAATGAGTCAGTGTGCAAGAGATCAGTTCCATTATGCTGCCTATCCTTGACGGGCCACTGGAGTCCCCCATTCTCAAGTCGCGCATGGCTGATGCCGGCATATGAAGGAATCAGGGTGGAAATTTCTTCCATTATTTCTGAACTGGAATTGAAATTCATTTTATAGCTAAGCCGGTCTGCCAGTTCAGTATAAATGAGCCAATCAGGCCTGGCATCACCTGGCGGATCTAATATCTTGTTCACCAGCTGCACACGCCGCTCAGTGTTGGTGAAGGTACCGCTCTTTTCGAAGGCAGATGCAGCTGGGAGTATCAGATCTGCATATTCAGCAGTCTCTGTCATGAAAATATCCTGCACAGCAAGGAAATCAAGCTTTTTCAGAGCCGCAATAGTGCCCAGAGAGTCAGGGTGTGACCTGACCGAATTCTCTCCAGATATGTACATAAACTTCAACATCCCCCTGTTTGCAGCTTCAATCATTTCCGTGCTCTTCCATCCCTGGAATTCAGGTAACTCCGATGACCATTTATTCTGGAATTTTTCTCTGGTCTTCGGATCAAAGAATGGCTGGTATCCGGGTAACGACCCTGCCACTGACCCCATGTCTGCACCACCCTGCACATTGTTCTGGCCTCTTATTGGACTCAGGCCTGAGCCTGGTTTGCCCACGTTGCCTGTTATCAGGGCAAGGTTGATCAGCGAAGATACATTGTCAGAACCATTTTCATGTTCCGTGATTCCAAGGGTCCAGAATATTATGGAAGGCTTCTGGGTTGCGTAGGTTTTGGCAACATATATGATTTCATCCTCTGGAATGCCTGTTACCCCGGAAGCATAATCTAAGGTGAATGGTTCAAGGCTTTCCCGATAGGCATCATAGCCTTCGGTCCTGGAAGCTATGAAATCCAAGTCGGCGAGTTCATTGTCCAGGATGTACTTTGCCATTGCAGAAAATAATACGGCATCTGTACCAGGTTTCAACAGAAGGTGCCTGTCAGCAAACCTCGACAGTTCAACACGCCTGGGATCAACAATAACGAGTTTTGCGCCTTTCCTTGCCGCCTTCTTTATTTCTGACGATAGGACAGGATGGGCCCGATCTACGTTTGAACCCACCATTATCATGGTTTTTGCGAGTCCCGCATCCTTTATGGAATTGGTGGAAGCTCCTGCACCGGTTGCATAGGATAACATTGCTGCGGAAGGAGCATGGCAGAGCGTGGCTGATTGATCAACATTGTCAGTTCCCACTGCAGCCCGCATGAATTTCTGGAAGGCAAACACGTCTTCGTTTGTTGCCCTGTCACATGCTATGCCGCCAATAGATTGTCTCCCATGGGAATCCCTTGCTTTCCCTATTTCCTTAGCCATGATGTCAAGCGCTTCTTCCCATGTGGCCTTCCTAAATACTTGGTCTATGCTCCTTCCATTTAAGGGGACCCTTTCCCTTGGGGTAATTCTCACAAGAGGAGCAGTAAGCCTGTCCTTGCTCATTTCAAACTCAAACCCGAATTTTCCCTTCACACATAACTTTCCTCTGTTGACTTCACTCTGGTCATACCCTCTTGCCCACACTATTTTTCCATTATTGATCCCATATTCTACAGAACAGCCAACAGCGCAATAAGGACAGATGGTTACGGCAGTGCGTTCAGCTGGCTCCCACCCTTTTTCAATGAGCGCTCCCGTTGGGCAGGCATCTACACAGGCACCACAGCTTGCGCAGCTGGATTTTCCCATAGGTTCGCCCAGATCAAAGGTAATCAAGGTTTTCTGGCCTCTGCCCGAAACTGAAATGACTTCATTTACCTGGTCAGAGTCGCAGGCAATGACACATTTCCTGCAGAGAACGCATTTTGAAGGATCGTAAGTAATTCCGGGATGGCTTGAGTCAATGGAAACATCAAAACTTGTTTGTGGCCTGTTTGCATTGACATGATAATCTTCACCGTATTTTTCAAGCTTGCATTTTTCCGCTTCAACTCCAGAATGTTTGGGATGTTCCCGGAGCATCATTCCTAAGAGCCCTTTCCTGTAATCATCCAGCAAAGGTGTCTTTGTCTTGACTTCCATGTTTTCAGTTGCCTTGGTTGAACAGGATGGCACCATTCTTGGCGGATTCCCTGCTTCTACCATACATAGTCTGCAGACACCATTTTCATGTCCGCTATAGGAACAGAGATTGGGAACTTCCATGCCATTAGCTTTGGCTACATCCATGATGCTCTGGCCGTTCTTAGCTGATAAGGCAGTTCCATCAATGCTGATAGTGAAAGGCATGCTTATCTCTCCTCCCGAAAACAGATGTTTGATGGGCAATTTCCAGAAGCATGTTCTTCCAGTTCCCCGCTGAAATACCTCATGGAATCAAAGAACATCTTGGCAGCCGCCTGTCCAAGGCCGCAGATTGATCCCCGCATCATGACGTCTGCTGTAATTTTTGCAGATTCAATTGAGCTATTGGTGGCAGTTCCGTTCTTGAGGTCTCTGAATAGCTCTGAAAGCTCCCTGGTGCCGTAACGGCAAGGCATGCATTTGCCGCAGGACTCTCTTTCAAAGAATGATTCCACCGTTGACATGACATCAACCATGCACCTGCCTTTAGATATTGCAATAAAGGCACCGGTTCCCATTCCTGCTCCCGTTCCCTTTAATGAATCAAAATCAAGGTTCAAATCTCCATGGTCAGCGGGTAGTATTCCACCAGAAAGCCCTCCTGGCAGTATGGCTTTGAGATCAGAAAACTCAGACCCCCCTCTCTGTGTCAGGAGGGTGCCAGAGGGTGTCCCATATGGCATCAGGTAGGCACCTGGCCTTTCCACGTCCCCGCTCAGGCAGTAAACCTTTTCTCCCATTCCTTTGTTTCCAGTTTGCGTCCATTCTCTGAGCCTCCCCAGGAAGTAAAGGAGAGTTTCCACGTTGTCTATCAGGGTAGGCTTGCCATATAAGCCAACCTCAGCGGGATAAGGGGGCCTGAGCCTTGGCTCACTTCTTCTCCCTTCGATGGCTTCCATCAAGGCACTTTCTTCACCTGTGATATAGTATCCGGGGACCCTGAGAATTTTTAATCCTGGTAGTTCGCTGGGCCCAATTTTATCATTGAGGTATTCAAGGGAATTTTCAAGGGCATCATCCAGCTCCTTTTCAGTTTCCAGATATTCGTGCTTCAGAGCAATAATTATGTTTGAAGCGCCAACAGTGATGGCAGCCAGGAATGATGCTTCTATAAGCTCAAAAGGGTTCGAGTCGATCAGTATTCTGTCCTTGAAAGTCCCGGGTTCACCTTCATGAGCATTCACAATAAGGTATTTTTCAGAATTTAGTGAATCGGAAACGGCTTTCCATTTCACATATGCAGGAAATCCTGAACCTCCAAAACCCCTGATATTAAATTCCTTTACAAGTTTCAGGGTATCCTCTCTGGTTTTATCGCCCATTGCCTTGGTAAGTGTCCCAAAACCTCCTATTTCAAGAAATTGTTGTAAACTGTTGATCTGTTTGAAATCCTGCCTGGAGGGCCGTGAGTCCAGTTCCATAGTTTTTCCCTCCAAAATCCTGTAATACTTTCCCCTGGACCAAGCGACTGGACCATTATCGCAATGTCCAAGGCAGGACACTTCCTCCACACTTTTGCCATCAAGTTTTCTGAGAACTTCTGCTTCCGTTCCATTTTGCTTTAGGGCGCATGGTAGTCCACGGCATATCTTGGCACTATCCTGATTTTGTTTGTAAAAGCTCCAGACATTTTGTGCCTCATAAGGCCGCAACCCGTATTTCTTTGCAAGTCTTCTAACCTGTTCCTTGGAGTTCTGTTGATTATCAGGTTCGCTTAACAGTTCATCTAAAAATTCTGCTTCATTCTTTTGTGCCATGATTTCACCACCACACGCGTTTCTTCTTAGCAGGCAGCTTAATGAAGAACGGAAGGGCAGTTCATCCAAAATGGATGCACAGCCCTGTGCAGTGAATATTTTTACGTTCCACTATTACAAATTTATTATGGCTAATATGTTCGGTTAGTCGGTCAAATTTTACCTGTCATGGGCTTTTATGAAGCTCGAGAGCACCTGCATGTATTTGTCGCGTTCCTCCCAGAATTGAAGATGCGAACTTTCCTGGAAAATTTCGAGTTCGGAGTTTAGGATTCTGTGGTGGATGGTCGCAGCTATTTGAGGTGTAACCTCATCATATTTTCCGCAGGTGATAAGAGTTGGTACTTTGATGGTAAGAAGCTGGTCCGTAAAATCAATATCTCTGATCAGCCCAATTATGGTAAACTCACTTGGCCCGTTCATCTTTAGGTATGTCCCCCGTTCGTTTGTCATCAGCATCATCCTGCTGACTTCAGGAGGGATACTGTCCATTCTGAGCAAATGTTGCCTCATGAAATAATTTGTTGCTGCCAGGTAATCCGGGTGGTCATAATTCCCTTCAGCCTCGTGTTTCTCTATGGCTTTCCTGTGGTTCTCCGGCATCAGGGAAATGAGCCTGTGCATCTCACTGACAGTATCAGGAACGCTTGCCAGGCCGCTGCTGGAAGTCAGTGTACTCAGCCTGTCCTGATATTTTAATGCGTAAGCAAGCGCCAGCATTCCGCCCCACGAATTGCCAAAAAGGTTTATCTTGCTATCACCAAAGAATGTCTTCCGGACACCTTCTACTTCTTCAACTGCATATTCGAGAGAATAATCTGCTTCATTTTTCGGGTAATCTGACTTTCCACATCCGAACTGGTCATAGAAGACAATGTCGAAATCCATTGATGCAAGGTCTGCAATGGGAAGAATGTAATCATGTGTGCCTCCTGGGCCGCCGTGCAAAGCAAGGAGCTTGTGGCTATTGCCTTTGCCAAACCTCTTGTAGAAAATCCTGATGCCATTTACTTCTATGTAGCCATCTTCAAATTCAACTTTCTTACCACTCACGTGAAATCAACCTCATTTGTTCGGTTATCTTTGGAAAACAAGAGCATTATGGGTCATTATAAGCTTTCTTTTTGAATTCCTGCTTATTTTTATACTAGTGGGATTTTGTATTTTCGCAAAGAGTTTAATAATGGAGAATATAACTATATTGAATGTTAAATCCCTACAAGGCAGGTTTTGTCATACTCATAGCGCTGGCGGTGGTAACCACGGGCTATTATGAGCTTGCTGTCAGGGATAACATTGGTAACCAACTCTTGCAGGATAACAACAATGGCACTCTGAATCTGTTTGTCTATGACTCGCCCCTGAATAATTTGAGTGCTGTTTATATTACATTTTCATCCATCTCTCTTTACGGGGTACTTGGAGGAAGCGTCAACTATTCACTCGGGAAAACCACCATAAATATTCTGGAGACCACAAGTTTCAATGCTTCTCTCCTCAAGGACCTGGAGCTTGCTCCCAGTAATTACACGTCTATAAAGCTGGTAATATCCGGGGTAGTCATAAATTCAGGCGGCATTAACAAATCGCTCAAACTTACTTCAAACAATGCTTATTTTCCCCATAGTTTCAGTATCTTATACAACAGGACCACAAATGTGAACATTGAGTTCGATCTGGCAACAGACATTAATTTCACCACAATGTCATTCAGCCCAAATGGAAGCTCAAGTTATGTTGCAGGCACACCGGGGGTTCAGGACAATGGAACGTTGAACATGTTTGTCTATGATGCTCCAAAGGACAATGTGAGTGCAGTCTACCTTAATTTCTCAATGATCTCTCTGCACGGGGTTCAGACGGGCTGGACTAACTACTCTCTAGGGAACATGACGGTCAACATCCTGAATATGACCATGAAAAATGCCTCACTGCTGAAAGGGCTGTCCCTTGGTCCGCAAAACTACACGATGATACGCCTTTACATTCAGAATGTCACAGTTACGGCAAATGGAAGCAACGAATCGTTCAGCCTTGCGTCTCCTTTTGCCTTCATAAACATGCCTTTTAATGTCTCCACCAACGGCACTACAAACATGTACATCCAGTTTGGGCTGTCCGGGGACCTGAATATGCATTCCAGGGTATTATCACCAAAAGTGGGCGCAACTGTAAAGTCGTGAACCAGTGGCTGCCACTCATTCTCTGCATCCTGTAGCAGTATGAGGTTTGTCTGGGAGGGAATGAAAATGACATTCCCAGATGAATTAGATTTGTCCAAGCCTCAATTTTACGCTTTCATTGTGGGCAATTTTCAGAATTTCTGGATACTTGCCATTGTATTTTTCATTAATGAAGGTGGCAGCGGAATCAAGGCTTATCCTGTGGCCCGCACTTATCACACAGTTTTTCCTGAGCATGTAGGCTGACCTTTCCAGGCCATTGTAAATCCAGTCTCCTTCTCTGCGTCCAAGTAATAATGACTTTGCAACACCTATGGTCGGAATGCCAAGCATGACTCCAGTGAATGAAGCCAGGCCAATGTGACGCGGGTGCAGAAACCCATTGCCATCCACGAGGAGCAATCCAGAATACTCACCTGCCAGTTCCCTGATGAACTTGAATTCTCTGTAAGTGAGATATCCCGGTATATAGGGAAATCTGCTCTCCATCTTCTTATGCCTTATCTCAGTGTTTCTGGCCCTGTTTATCACCATGGCGCCGTAACCGAATTCATCATCATAGGAAACATCCACGGCTGCTATTTCACTGGTGGAAAAGTCATCTTCTAAGGAGATAAGGGGAGCCATTCTTTCCTGTTCCTCCCTCATTTTCTGGAGCGTGTTGTCTGAATCGAAATCATCAAAGCAGATGGACTCAAAGTTGACAATTCTCCCGTCCTCGATGGCAATTCCATCATTCTGAAGCCTTCTGGACTTTTCAGCAGTTCCAAGGGGATGAGTAAATTTGCCCACTTCCCCACCAGCCTTCACAACTTTATAGCAGGGAGTGCCAATGGGATCAGGGTTGACTGACAACATGTAGCCACAGGCTCTGGCAGCAACCACATCACCCAATGCCCTGGCAAGGTTGCCATAAGTTGTTACCATCCCTTTTGGGATCTGCCTGACCAGTGCATAAAAGTCGGAGTAAAGGTCAAAATCAACGAAGGGGGATTGAAGTTTTGCCATATTTCATTCTTGTAGTCCAGTATATGGTAAAGATGTTTCAATTCCAAAATGATTTGTGATCATTAAATAAATATCCAGGTGATAACCGGACGATGTTTGAGGGTGCATTTGAAAAACTGGGGAGAACCTCAGCCAAGCACAGTGGAAAAGTCATTATCTTCTGGATTCTCCTGCTGGTCCTTTTGACCCCCTTTGCGAGTCTCCTCTTCTCTGAAACGTCATATAACCTGGGGGGAAGCATAACTCCTACCAATTCCATGGCAAACATTGCCTCCAATCTTCAGACTGCGTACTTTGGTGGAAATGGTACTTCCGCCTCAAATCAGAGTATGGTAATTGTCACAACTGGCACTTACGTCAACCAGTCCAGTGGATTTTCCGCCATTGCTCAGAGCCAGAACAGCGTTTCATCCTATCTAAAGTCCCAGGGAATCAGCTCTAACTTTACTTCCATCGTGAACATAGAGAACAGCACGCTAAGAGGTACCGGGCTGTATGCCTCCGCCATCCTCAATGGAACTTATCCCCTTGTCAGTTCAATAAACACGCAGACAGTTCAGCTTAACCAGACTCTCGTTGCCGTCAATTCCACATTGTTCTATTTCCCGGCCATATACCTGAAATTATACGAGAAATATCATTCAAACACCACTATTGCTTATGTTTCCACAATAGGTGCTATTAACGCCGCCTCGGCCAGCCTGGGACCCATTCTAACAAACTTCACGCTAATTTATTTCAATACTTTTGTTTCTTACCTCAATACGACAACCCCGTCTGTAACCAATGTTTCCAGTAGCATCAATGAAACATTTGCCAAAGCGAACAGTTTTACTTATCTTTCCCGGAATCAGACATATGTGCAGTTATATGGAATTGCGTATACTCTGCAACAGAATTTCACATTCGCACAGGCTACATTTGGCCCAGAGTTTAACTCAACGTTTAGCCGGTTCACAGATAATTTTGTTGTCTCCCAGGTGTCAACAGGACTTGCCTCAAATTCCACGGTATCAAAGTTCATCACAAACCAGCTGAATGTTTCTGTTGCTGATTTCGTAAATATGTCTTACAGGCTTGGTTATGCTCCATTAAGCTGGGAAGTGGCAAACCTTTCTGATGAATTGGTGGCCAGCAGCACTTTTTATTACTTCGCCGGGAGCCCTCTCGTCAGCATAAATAGGGGGCAGATTCTCCAGTTCGTAAAAGACGTTAACGAAACAAACAATCCCAATGCAACAGTCTCTAAAGTTTTATCAGAACAGGATTTTTCAACCTTTGCCGCAGTGCCTTCAGATTATGTTTTCCACCAATTTGTAGGCTACAATAATGCAACAGTAATCACAATACTGAACCCTCAGGCAAAACTTAACACTTCACAGTTAAACCATGTCGGCAAAATATATGGGGGCCACCTTCAGAACATCCCCAATACAAGCTATTATCTGGCAGGTTCATCGGCACTTAGCACTCAGCTGGCATCAGAATCCCTGTCTGGAATGGTAAAGGCACTGGTTATTGGCATTGTGCTTTCAGTGATCATTGTCGGGGTGTTCTTCAGATCACCTGTTGCGGCATTCTTACCACTTGCAGTCTTCGGTATGTCTGCTGCAATTTCAATTTCGCTCAATGCTTTGCTGTACAAATACGTGATTCACGGTTCCATTTCATTCATCACACCAACTCTTCTCCTGATCCTTCTCCTGGGGTTATCAAGTGACTATGTGGTTTACATTATGTCCAGGTACAGGAGGGAACTGCGGAAGAATAATGATGATGCCGCAGCAATAACCACAAGATGGGCAGGACACGCTGTGTTCACTTCAGGAATAACAGTAAGCCTTTCATACGTTGTTCTTTGGCTTTCAAATGTCCCAATATTCAGCGACTCGGGCATAACAAATGCCATCGGCGTCATAGTAGCTGTCCTAATTGCAAACACATTCCTAATTGCGGTACTGAGCAGGGCCAAGAATAAGGTTTTCTGGCCAAACAAAGTGGGCAATGATGAACACCTGCCAGCGGAAATAAGCATGCAGAAAGTTTCCAACTTCGTCATAAACAACAAGGGGAAGATTCTGGTCGTCTTTCTTGTAAGCGCGTTGTTTGGAACTTATCTGTATGCCATAACACCCACAAACATGGACGTTTTCAAACTGGTGCCCTCCAGCAGCGGCATTCAGGCCTTAGATGTTGTTAACAGCAGTTTCCACGGCGATTTCTTTGACAGAGGGTTCATAATAATGCAATTCTCAAGCCCCGTGATGTATGGTAACAACAGTTACAATATTTCTGAGGTAAACGCCATAACCAACGTGGAAAAGAAGTTGATTGAGAGTTCCCAGATTTCGCAGGTATATGGTCCGACTTTCCCATATGGGCAGTACACCAATGTCACTCTGTCGGATGTATCCGCCAACGACACATCGCAATACAGGTCTCAGATAAACAGCTATATCGGAAACGACAGCCGGTATGTTATCATAGATTTTCAGCTTAAATCCCTGGCTTATGAACATGCAGCCTCCACATATGTGAACAGTCTTCCAAATCTTATAGGGAACCAGTCAAATGGTGTAATATATAACGTATATATTGGTGGACTCACGGAATCACTTAACAATTCCTACAGTTTCACTTCGAGCAGTTTTGCCAAAATGGTGCCTATTCTTGCCATCGCCATTTTCATAGTCCTGCTCATTCAGATAAGCTCTCTGCTGACGCCTATCAGGCTTATAGTCATGGTGTTTGCATCGGTCATAATCTCATTATCGCTGGCATATCTTGCACTACATTTCTATGCAGGATTGCCAGTGCTTATTTTCCTGCCAATGTTCACGGTGATCACTTTGCTTGCCGTAGGGCTTGACTACGATATTTTCATGGTTTCCAGAGTCCGGGAGGAAGTGTACAAGGGTA
>JAMDCA010000010.1:0-3482 GCA_023489435.1 Thermoplasmatota archaeon | reverse complement strand
TGCAACAAAGAAGTTAATTATTATAAGAAAAAACTTTATAGAAGCCTCCAATTAAGCATCGAAGCCAATGAAAACCTATCTTAAAGTAACATTTTCCAGTGAGGGCGCAAAACCCAGTGAAGTAATTAATAGGTTGAGGTCTCTTGGATTTAAACCTGTCATAGGAGAACAGGATCTTATCTACGAATGGGGCGACAATGCAACCACCGATGACTCAATCTGGTTCGCAGACAAAATTCAGGCCACTCTTGAAGGCTTCAGAGTTATGTTCCAGATAGAAACATTAAACGATTGAATCTCCTCCAATTTCCGATTTATTTTCTGTAAGTTTCTGTTTGCAAGTCAGCCGATCCTTTCTTCAGGTTCGTGAAAAACAACTAAAAAATCATTGGATAGGCTAATAAAAACAGAGAGGATTGAAACTGCTCGAAGAAATCAGGCATTATTGACATGTCCGAAACTTTTGAACCCGTAATGGCAACAAAGCCAACAAATTCAGGGTTTACTGTGAAGGCGGTCCAGACGAGAATGATGGCTACCTGGAAGAGGAATGCAGTTCTTATCAACTCTAGTTGGGATCAGAAAAGGGAAAAGAATAAGAAATAGTGCACCCCAATCCTAATTTCTGTAAGGGATTCTTCTCAAATCATTGCAATGTTCACAAGTTACGATGCAAAGTCCGCGTTTGATCCTAACCTTAGTAAGTTTTCCATAAGTTTGTCCGCATTTTTTGCAGAAGGACCTTTTTATGTCAACTGGCAGCGACATATCAACCCTCTTTGCTATGGTCTCTGCTAGCCTCATGTATCGCTTACTGAATCGTATGTCAGAAGTCTCCCTTGCTAATTTGGACAGCCTTATGATTCTCTCCATAGCAATGTCCTTTGGAGGCGGTGCTTTTCTGCGGTGTACCATTATTAATATTCAGGAAATTACCACTTATGATTAAACTTGTCCTTCTTGATGTTGATGGCACATTGACAGATACTAGGAGGCTTATCTCTGTCAGGGCTGTGGAAGCAATCAGAAAAGCTCAGAAGGAAGGTATTATCATCAGCCTGGCCAGTGGGAATGTAGTTCCCGTGATGTATGGCCTGAAGATTTTTGTCGGGATCAGTGCCCCAGTTTTTGCTGAAAATGGGGGCGCCATGTTCCAGAATGATGAAATCTTCACTTTTTTTTCAATGGATAAGCCGAAAAAGCTTTTTGACAGGATGGAGGGTGAGGGCAAACTGAAGGGAATACTTTCAAACAGGTGGAGGTTGACCTCAATGGCTTATGTTCCAACGGGGGCAGTTCCAGAACAGATTGCTGCCGAAGCGCAAAAAAAGGATCTTGTAACTGTGGACAGCGGGTACTCATGGCATCTTCTCAACAAAGGCCAGGACAAAGGATTTGCCCTGGAGAAACTTAAAGAGACTTACTCTCTGGATTACGATGAAATCCTAGTCATGGGCGATTCATACAATGACGCGCCAATGTTCAAGAAAGATGTGGTAAAAGTTGTGCCTTCCAATGCTGAGGAGAGCCTGAAAGCTATAGCTGATCATGTTGCGAAGGAAAGTAATGGTGATGGTGTGGCTGAAGTCTTGCAGAACCTCCAGTCATTTTAAGTCATCAACGTGTCTGCCAATCCTGTCTTCGACCAATTCACCTGATTCTATAAGGAACTCTCCGCGCAAAGTAACATCATCAGGAAACACCACGGGGAATTCATTGAATGGCGATACTGGCGTTTTAGAATGCAGCCTTTCCTGGTTGAGCTTTTTGATATTGCTTGGTTTGAAACTGAAGAAATCAGCAAAATATCCAACCTCAAGCTTTCCCTTACTGATTCCCATGTACTCTGCAGGATTCTTTATTGCAGTATTGTAGAACACTTCAAAACTCAGCACTTTCTTCTGTACAAGTGCAAGAAGAAGTGGAATTCTTGTTTCCACGCCTATTATGCCGGAAGCTGCCTGAGGGAACTCTTCCTTGTCATGTTCAGTGTGGGGTGCGTGATCCGAGGAAAGCAGATCAAATTTACCGTTAAGATAGGCCTGGAGATTCTTTTCCTGAGTCTCTCTGCTCCGCAGGGGCGGGTTTACTTTTCCCCAAGTGCCTGATTCAGAATCAACATTAAGGAGAAGATTGTGTGGTGTCACTTCTCCTTTGACCTTTCCCTGAAGGATTTCAAGGCTATCCGGGGTGCTAATGTGCCCCATCAGTGAGCGCCCTATTCCAAGATTGAGGATGGTTTTGGCAGCTTCTGTTTCGCATAACTCAGGCCGGCTGAGCTCGTGTTCCGCAAGTGACTGTACATATTCTTTTTTATGCCTTTCAAGGCAAGCTGCATCCTCCCCATGGAATACTACAGGTTTATCCAGTTCACGTAAGCCTTTGAGTTCTTTATCCGGGAAATCATCCACAGGAAGTGAATTGGTGCTGCCTCCGAGAAAGATCTTGATGGAACTGCTTCTTTTGTCTATAATCTGTGAATTTTTCCCGGTGAACATTGAATAAAGGCCGAAGTCAACGTATGCTTTGCTCTGAACCGCATGAAGCTTATTATCAAAGGCGACGTAGTCAAGTACGGGTGTTTTGTTGTTTGGCATGTCGAAAATTGTGGTGGTGCCTCCAAAGGCTGCGGAAATAGTACCCGTGGAAAAATCCTCTTTCTGGGTCTCTCCCGGATCGCGAAAATGTACATGTGTGTCAGTTCCAGCAGGAAAAATTGCACCTTCCAGTTCTTTTCTGATCCCGCCCTTCAGGTCTTTCCCGATCTTTTCTATTCTGCCATTCCTGATTCCAACTTCCAGTTCTCTGAACTGCCCCTGAAAGTAAAACTTGCCAACTAAAATTGTATCAAATGCCATAGTGATTATACTCCCGGTACCTCTCCCCAGATGAGCTTATGCAGCTGAGTAAGGACTCTGACTTTGAGGCCGTCCCTTAAGGCTGATTCAGCAAGCCATCTCAGGTCCGTGCCCCATGCAGGCTGCAGTATTATCTCGCTTTTTATCTCCTGGCCATGCGCATTAATAAATTCTGAAGCATATTTGTAATCCACTTCATCCTTGATTACAAATTTTATGTAATCTGTTTGGCGGAGTGCCTTGAGGTTGGGAATATGAATTGAATTCTCCTCTCCTGAAGAGGGCGTTTTAACATCCATGTCGATTAATGTGCCAGGAATCTGCGTATACTTATGCACTGGAAGGGAACCTCCTGTTTCGATAAGCACTTTCTTTCCAGATAGGGCTGCTTTCTTGACAAAATCCTCAGCATCCCTCTGAAGAAGCGGTTCGCCCCCGGTAAAACACACCCATTCCTCCGGTGTGGCATAAACTTCCTCCAGAAGGTCCGGGAGTTCCTTCTCAAAACCACCTTCAAAGGTATATGTGGAATCGCACCATTTGCATCTTAGGTTGCACCTGTTCGTTCTGACAAAGAACATAGGTATGCCCATGAGCGTCCCTTCACCCTGGAGGCTGTGGAAA
>JAMDCA010000043.1 GCA_023489435.1 Thermoplasmatota archaeon | reverse complement strand
CAAGCTCATTTATCTTCAGGGGGTGGCAGATCCTTATCTGGTTCCAATTCTAGTTTATGCTGGAGTATCGTTATTTGATGACAGCACTCTGAGGATGGACGCCAGAGACGCTTACAAATTAACTATTTTTGGCAGATTAAAAGTGACTGATCGGGTTTCTGAACAAAACATTACTTTTCTAAGGGAAACCCTTTCAGTTCTCTCACAGAGCATAAAATCCGGAACCCTAAGGGAATTAGTCGAAAAATATCAGATATCCTCTAAAGCTATGGAAATTCTACGTCTTCTGGACAACGACATTAACGGGGAAGGGGAACTGTTCTTTCCCAGGAGAACTCCATACATAAAGGCAAACTCGCTTGAATCCCTGAGGAGGCCTGATCTGGCCAGGTATCGGCATTATATTTCAACTGATTACAGGAAACCGGAAAGCAGGAGAATTGCAGTCCTCATGCCCTGCTCCGCGAGAAAGCCATATTCCAGTTCTAAATCCCACAAAAGAATAATCGAGGCTCTGGGGGGTATGAGAAACCAGGTGCATGAACTCATCATAACTTCACCAGTTGGCCTCGTTCCAAGGGATATCGAACAGACATATCCCGCTTCTTACTATGATATCCCCGTCATAGGGGAATGGTATGAGGATGAGAAGCTGATGATCAACAACATAATCGAGGCTTTTTTCAGTAACAATTCCTATGAAAGGATAGTTGCGTTTGTTGACGAGGACCTTGAATTCATTATGGGACACCTACCTGCGAACTCAATACTTGTGAAATGGGACAGGACTGATTCCTCGCTGGCCAGGCTGAAGGATACCGTTGCCGCATTGCTGGCAGAGCACCCTCCGAAAGGAAAATACAACCAGAAGATGGAAAGGTTCACTAAAATAGCTGAATACCAGTTTGGAAGCTGGATTTCAAAGTACATGGAAGGGTGCAAGATTGTGAAGAATTACAACAGCGAGATGCTGGTGAAAGATGGCAAACCTGTGCTTGTCTTCAATGAAATGCTCGGGAAATTTACAATCAATAAACAGTCTGCCCCCTGGTTTCTTGAGAATGGTAAGTTCCTTGTGGAGATTGACAATTTCAAGCCCACCGCAAACATCTATGCTGTGGGTGTACTGAACACAACTGATGACGCGAGACAGGAAGATGAAGTGGTTCTGCACCACGCCGGAGAACTTAAGGGTGTGGGGATAGCTAAAATGCCAGCCAGGGCAATGATTGATCTCAAAAAAGGTGTAGCTGTCAAGGTGCGCAACTGACCGTTATTTATGGCTCTCAGAACATACATTAACATTAGACTCTGTCAAGATCTTGTTGACAAGATATGACTTCCCGCCATCTTCTCCCTGTTTTTAACTGGTTCACAGCTTCAAATGGATCACGGGAAGGCGCACAAGATTGGATCACGGACTTGATTTCCCTCAATAATGTGCCAGAATACTATGTCATATGAAAGTTATGATTTCTGTGCCCATTTGTGCACAACTTATAGGTACAGGTAACTGAGTGGCAGGAGACAGATGGAATCATGAAGCGCTGAAACCGATGGCCCGCAAACGTCAACTAAAAATTGACACCTATTAACATTAGAAAATAATAAATAAGGCAATTGTTTCAATACTTAAAGTGTCTCCAAAAAGTATAGCCCTTCTCGTTGTGGGAATGGTGCTTGTATCTAGCGTTTTTTTCATATTTCATGTTTCGTACCCGGCGAATCCAGCCACTATTAAAATCACTCAGATCCCTAAGAATATAAAGCCTCCAACCTACCAGATCTTCCAGAACCAGACTTTCAACCAGCCCGGGTTGGGTTTCAACCAGACGTCCTTTACGCCGTCAGGGAACACATCATTAACACTTCAGGGTTATATTTACAACAGTTCCAGCCCCGGTGGAAAACAACCGGTTGCCAATAAGATTCTTGGGGTTGCAGTAATGCAGGCCCTTACCCTTGTGAGAACTAATTCTCAGGGCTTCTACAAGGTGCAGATTCTAGCATCTGGTCAGGGAACATTCGCCTTCAAGGTTTTCCAGTACAGCACTGCTTACAAGACGCTTTACATAGGCCAGGGGCTTACCGAACTTTACAAGAATGTTTCACTCAATCCGCAGGCTAAATTTTCCATCTCTGGAATCACGCAGTCCCAGGGAAAGCCCTTGTCCGGTGTATCCCTTAAATTCATGAATTTCTGGGGCAATTATTATGCCTCGTCCGGGGGATCAGGTTCATACACTGTAAACATGGTCAACAGCCCATATTCGATCATAGCAGTCAAATCAGGATTTGATCCTGTGCCATCCCCATCGACCGTCAATGTTTCAAATGTATCTGTTTCCAATTATAACCTTAACCTGAATTCAACGAATAATTCTGCATTTTACATGAGTGGGTATATCTTCAACAAAATCGGAGACCGGATCCCAAACGCAGATGTTTTCGATGCTGCACCCCCCGTGGCAAATGGTTCTGATGTATCCACCGCCAGTGGCTTCTACAACATATCAGTTGCATTCGGAACCAATACCATAAATGTGGATGCAGCAGGCTACACACCACATGCACAGAATGTGAAAATCTATCATAACACCACAAATGAGAATTTAACCATAGATGCCCTTGATCCATTCGGTGGCGGCCATACTGGCATCACCACAGGTGAACCAAGAGGACTTGGCAACCAAATTTCAAAGGTGAACTATGGCAATTTCAGAAATATGTCAGTATCTGGGCAGGTAATTTCCACCCAGACAAGCATGCCTGTCCCAAACACGGATTTCACACTTTACACAAGTGTAAATGGCACATACTTTGCCGATATAATTACGACGAACTCAACAGGGTACTATAAGGTGAATGTTCTGTTCACTGGCGACTACCATGTCAATGTTACCTCAGCCAAGTTCTACAATACATGGCTTAATGAGAGCAGCCTGACAGGATCTGTCAGTGGCCAGACTATTTACGTTACGACCTCGCCGAATCAGGTTTACCATCTTAGTGGGGGCGTCCTGAATGGAATCACCAACACTTCCCTTGCAAACGCCACTATTACAATATATTCCAACAATGGCGGAGTGCTTACAACCGTTCAGGCAAACGCAACTGGCCAGTTCAATATCACACTGTTGGGTGGGACTTACAATATAAGCATATCCAAACCCGGATTCGGAACGACAAACTCAACTGTTACTGTGACGGGAAACCAGACTTTGCCTCCAACGCCCATCACACCAACAACTTCTATCTCGCCAGGCTCCGGACAATGGACTTCACAAGCTGGATCAGGCCTGCCAGGCGTTAATGGGACTTCTATTTCAAGTCAGCTGAACAGTACACAGAATTCAACCGGAATCGCTCCAGGAACTAATTCATCAACTCCTGTTAACCTGACAATCAGAATGATGAATAATGTTACAAAGGGCTCATCAATCAACAATACATCGTACGAGATGTTCATCAAAGTAAACGGCATTACACTCAAGGTAATGGGAAACACCAACTCAACCGGTTACTCATACCTGAACCTCAGTTATGGCGGTACATATATCATGCTGCCTGAAATGGTGGACTACAGTGGAATTGCCAAACTGGTCAACACATCAGCGTACCAGGGAACAGGCAAGGTTCTCCACCTGTATCTGAATCCCCTGCCCGTTTACAACCTTACGTTAAACCTGTCAAACCCACTATCCGGATACTCCCATTCAAATGTACCTCCCAGTGGACTGACCGTAACAGGCATCAGTTTGCCGGTATCATACGACAGCACCAACGTTGGATCGAATTACACTGTGTTCCACTACGTGCTGCCAAATGGCACGTATAATTTCAGGTATTCAGATGTAAACTATGTAACACTTAATTTCACTGCTTCCCTGAACGGAGCTGGCAAGTTCCAGAACGAGACGCTTAACCCGTACGTCCTGAAACTATCCTGGGATACCAATGCCACTTGGACATACGATCTTTCCGGACCAGGTATTTCTATTGTCAAAGGACTCGGCGGTCAAGGTGCATCAGACAACTATACTGCCCTTGAGTCAGGTTCATACAGCTTCAGCGTCTACCTTGGCACTAACCTCCTGGTTAACTCTACAACATTCACACTGTATTCATCTGCGCCGAACAAATCCCTATCGTTCAATGCAAAATACAACAGCGAAGAACTGAAAAACGTACCTGTAAATGTCAGCTTCCCCGGACTGGTCTTGAAACTCAAGACAAATCTTAGCAGTAACCAGACCGTATTCACAGAATACATTTCGAATATTTCCATAAACGTGAACGTCTCGTCCAATTCCACACTTTCGATTGGAACAAGTGGGCCTTACAACCCCTTCAACAATGTATTCGCCATTCCGAATTATTTCGTGTTGGGACCAAACGGGAAAACTACCTTATCAATAACGGCTGATATTTCATCGAGTGAACTAACGCAGGTGGCGTCTGGAGTCAACTTAACAGTAACATATTACACAACAAACTTAACGGGGTGATATTGCAGTGGCATTATTTGCAAACGATACAAAGAAAGTAAAGACAAAGAAGGCAAAGGAACCGAAGGCAGTCAAGAGACGAAGCAGATTCAGCAACGAAGGAGTGGAAACAGTAGTTGAAGTGAAGACTGTCGGGGATATCCCTCCGGTTCTGGAGGCGAGGAAGCAGATAGGGGAAAGTGATCTCAACAAGGCAGCCCAGACACTTTTCAGGGCTGCGTGTGATGACTACGCCAAATATTTCAGGACTGGAAATTCCAACAATGACGGTAACAGGCATTTCTTCATAAAGGAACTTGGAACACTCAATGTCAAGGTTCCTGAAGTCGGATACGTTGACAGTTCCACCATTTTAGAGGCAATGGAAAAAGTTAACCTGGACAATGAAAATCTTGCCTCAAGGGTCAATGCATTGAAAAAACTCACATCTTTCTACTTGAATTATTACGAAAAGGCGCGATATTCCGGCGATTATGATTTTGACGGGGAGGAGCTTGTGTCAAGGTTTTCAGAGATTTACAACTACATGGACATAATGCAGCTCTACTTCGCAAGGCATGACGAAGGGATCAGGTAATGTCAGGCTCTTCCATTTATGGTCAGTTGGCTTCCAATTTCTTCAGCAATGTAACGCATAACCCAGTTTTCCTGTTGAGTTTTGTCATTCCCGTCATAATGTTACTTGTAGCTTCCATTGCCATCAGGCACTATTCAAAAAAGACAAAGATAGACGGGCCGCCAACACTGGAGCAGAAGAGGGAAAAATTCCTTGTTCCAAAGGACTTCTTCAACAGAGAGGCTGAAAAGATCAAAACGGACGATTATGAGTATTTCCTTGGGCCGATTTCTACCGAATTTGATTCGCTGCTGAGTTTCCACGATTACTTCAAGAACCTGCAGAAACAGTACAGAAAATATGTGTCCATGAGTCAGTCTGGAAGGAAAAAAAAGAGGGAAAGGGGCATGGAAGGCAGGAAGCAGGCATTCGACGACATTCTGAAACTTTATAACCAGTTCAGGGGAAACAAGTTTGAAAGGATTGAATTTGAGCAGGATGAGGGGAGAATCTTATGACTGAGAACGAATATGTGGATATAGGCAACTTAAGGGACAGTGTTAGAAGAATAGAGGCCAGGATAGGAAAGAAGGTGATTGGGTCCGAAAGAATCGTCCGTTTTATGTTCGTAGCACTGCTCAGTAACAACCACGTTCTGCTTGAAGGTGTCCCGGGCCTTGCAAAGACAATGCTCGCAAGTGAATTTTCAAGGCACCTGTGCATGGACTTCAAGAGGATACAGTTCACCCCGGATATGCTCCCAACAGATATTACGGGAACCATGGTTTTCAACCTCGAGGAAAGGCACCTGCAGTTCAGGAAAGGACCAATATTCGCAAATGTCCTCCTTGCAGATGAAATAAACAGAACTCCTGCCAAGGTGCAGTCTGCGCTTCTTGAAGGCATGGAGGAGAAGAAAGTATCAGTTGGAGGCGATGATCATGACCTGCCGTCACCGTTCCTGGTCATTGCAACCCAGAATCCTATAGAGCAGGAAGGTACATTTCCCCTGGCGGAAGCCTTGATGGACAGGTTCCTTTTCAGGTACATACTCACTTACCCTTCCAGGGAAGAGGAACTTAACATTCTCAAGTCCATTACTCTTAGGGACGATGATATTGACAACGATATTGATGCAACCAAGATTCTGAGCCTCCGGAAAGAGGTTTCAAAGGTTCACGCCAGTGAAGAGATAATGTCGTATATCGTTGACATTATCAGAAGAACCAGGGAACACGAACTCATAATGGTTGGTGCAAGCCCAAGGACCGCAGCCAAGTATCTTACCGCAGTCAGGGCAAATGCAATGCTCAACGGCAGGGAATATGTAATCCCGGAGGATGTGAGGTTCATTTCCAGGGAACTTTTGAACCACCGGCTAATCCTAAGGCCCGAAGCACTGCTTGAAAGTGGCGGAGATGGAGTTTCCACGGTCAATAAGATTATAGACAGGCTTATCTCACAGGTTGCGACACCTAAATGATCAAGAAATCCGGATATGGGATACTGGCTGCGGTTTCTGCTTCAGTGCTGGAGTCCATATTATTCGGATATGATTATTACATTATTTTCTCATTGATTCTATTTTTCATACTTGTATCTGACGTCATTATTTTCAACAACGGTGCAGCCAGGGACCTATTCAAGGTTGAAGTCGAGAGAAAAATGGCTGATGACCACGGAAGGAAATATCAGGGCAAGGAAGTTGAAGTGTTCTTCAAAAACCCAACAAAAAGGATCATCACATTCCATTACTACGATACACTTTCAGACGTATTCCATGCAAGCGGAAATTTCGACGGGGACCTTGTCCTTGCACCTGGTGAAGTCAAGAGGCTTTCATACACAATCTCTGCATACGCCATTGGAAAGTACCAGATAGGTCCGTTAATACTTTACATACAGGACCCCATGAAACTGTGCATAACACGCGCAGTTGTCCCAAAGGTGGATGAGGTGAAGATCGGGCCCGCATATTCTGATATCCACACTCAGAGAAGCGAGAGGCTCAGCAATTTCCTTTTCACCATGGGAATCCATTATTCGAGGAAGAGCGGCCAGGGCTACGATTTTTACGGCATCAGGCAGTACGTGGAGTCTGATGATTTCCGTTATATTGCGTGGAACAAGTATGGGATGATTGACGGGGAAGACCTCTATATCAAACAGATGGAGGAGGAGAGGCAGATTGATGTGTATTTCTTCATCGATTACAGCATTGGCGCGAACCAGGGTTACGGTGACAGAAGGATGTACGACTCTGTTGTGTCAAGTGTGCTGAACGCTTCATACTCTATTACAAAAAACAGAGATGGCGTAGGATTCCAGGTCATTTCCAGCGACATAGACCATTTTATCCCTGCACAGAAGTCAGAGGAGCCCATAAAAAAGCTCGAAAAGCTGGTGGCAGAATTGCGTCCATCGGGCGAGTTTCACATTGAGCAGGTTTTTGAAATGGTAAAAAAGCGGATAAAGAAGAACGCAGTGGTCTTCATCGTTACACCGTTTTCATACCCTGAGAGTTTCGTCAGGCTCAATGCAAGAAATATACACACCGGAAAGCCAACTTACATGTTTCTCCTGGACTCGTATGACTTCATGGAGAAGCGTGAAGACCCTGTTTACAGGAAACTGATGATGAGCACCGGGATAAAGGAACGCAGGTACCTCAAGACTGTCACAGGTTTTTTCAATGGAATCGGAGTTAAAGCTGTGATCTCAAGGGAAAAGGACCTGCTGGCGCGGATTCTGGCAGAATACAGGTATGCAAGAATGCAGAACCTGGGGAGCTGATGAAAATGGAAGACGACATGAAAATGATTCCAATCAACGTTGCCATAATGCTTCCGTCCATTGTGCTTGCGATTTACGTAATACCTAATATTTTTGGAAACGTGTACGTTATCCCGTTCATATTTCTAAGTATTCTTCCCATAATCAAAAAACTCCTGCCAGAACCATTTTCAAGGAACCTATACCCGGTAGTCGCTATAGTTGTCCTGCTCATAATCCTGCTCAACATCATGCTTGCAGGTAACATCATTGCATCAAACTGGTTCTTCAAGTTGTTCATAATCCCACTGAATATTCAGACTGCCATTACCCTGACCATGGCCCTGAGCATTGCATCGGTCTTTGAGGGCATTTTCTCAAAGAGCCTGGCGAAGTCCATCGGTTACCAGACATTTTCCCTCCTGCCGCTCCTTGATCAGGTTTTCGTCCTGTACCTGATGCAGAAGTATTCTTACACTTACATTCAGGCGTATTATGAAGCTTATTCGCAGCAGATTATTTCGTTCATTGCACTCGTGGTCACGGGCTCCACGAACATTTTTGGCCAGAAATTTCCTCCACCGCTCTCTGAGTATACTTTTCCTATAGATCCAGCAATGCTGGCTGCACTGATTATTTCCCTGGTGGCAATCATGGCATACTTCGTAATAGTAAAGGAAAGCAAGCTCAAGGGTGAAGTGCTTTCCGGTATTGCGTCTGCACTTGTCCTGGGTGGAGTCTTGGGAATGATTGTATTCTACTTGGTACAGATAACTTCAGGATCGGGTTTTGAACTTTTTGTTGCAGCACTTGCCCTTGTAGTGACCCTGGTTTATGCCGCGAGGTCTTCCCCAGAAAGAAAAGCTAGGAAAAAAGGGACTCCCAAATAAAAGAACAGCTGGTAATTTTATTAATTTGGCTCTCAATACCTTATGGTGAAAAGCCTTGAAATCAGGAATGCCCTCATCGTAACCCAGAACCAGGGAAGAGAGGTACTGAGGGGTAATATTTATGCTGAAGGGGAGAGGATATCATACATAGGCAGGGAGACTCACAATTCAGATGAAATTATAGACGGCACCCACAAAATTGTGATTCCCGGCCTCATAAACACCCACTGCCATGTGGCAATGTCACACCTCAGGGGGAAACTGGATGATATGCCTTTGAACAAGTTCCTGGAACTCACCTTCAAGCTTGATTCTGAAAGGACGAACGTGGGAATTTACAATTCAGCCCTTCTGGGAATTTATGAAATGATAGATTCAGGCGTTACATCTTTCGTCGACCTTTATTACTCCGAAGATTTGATCGCTAAGGCTGCAAAGGACGCAGGTATGAGGGCATTTCTTTCCTGGAATACACTGGACGAGGATAAGACAACCCAGAAAGGAAATCCGAGCGCAAACGCAGAACGTTTCATAGGGCAGTTCCAGCAAGATGGCCTAATCACTCCTTCTATAGGGGTTCAGGGGGTATACGTCGCTTCAGATGAGGTGTACCTCAAAGCAAAGGAAATTGCTGAAAGGAAGGATACAATTATCCATGGCCACCTGGGTGAAACAAGGGAGGAAGTGTACAACTTCATGGCTCAGCACAATGGGGAAAGACCCACTGAACATCTTGACAGGATAGGATTCCTGAACCGCAGATTTCTGGCTGCCCACGGAGTGTGGAACACCATGAGGGAAGTGAGGCTGATGGGCAAGAACCATTGCAATGTCTCCTGGAATCCAGTAAGCAACGCCAAGCTCGGAGTAGGCGGAATAGCACCGGTTACAGAATACCGGGACAATGGAGTAACAGTCACTGTGGGTTCGGACAGTTCAGGGAGCAATAACAATCAGGAACTTTTCCAGACTATGAAGTTCGGGTCCATATGGGTGAAGAATGAAAGATGGGACCCTGCTCTCACAACTGCGCAGGAAATACTTGACATGGCCACGGTCAATGCCTCCAGAGCATTGAACAGGAATGACATAGGATCAATCGAAATTGGAAAGAAAGCTGATTTTGCCATACTGGATATGAGGACGCCCAGAATGATGCTTACCAATGAGGAAACTGCAGTCTCAAACATCATATATTCCGCAGATTCATCTTGTGTTTCAGACGTCATTGTCAACGGTAAAATCCTGAAAAGAGACAGAAAGCTTGTTGGTTATGATCCTGTGAAACTTCAGGGTGAAACCTTTATCTAGACACTTATGTCAGGTTGGGAAGCAGGTAATTTCTGAAAGGCGGTTTCGGTGTAAACTCCACATATTGGCTATCTCCAGGAGAACTTCCTCCGAGTCATAATGTGTGTGCATATCACTTTCCACGAGGTTGCAAGATCAGTCCCGGAGCCAGCTTAAAGATCTCCTTATTACATAATTTCAGTAACAGCATGAAATTTGCCCATCAGTTAAATTTTCAAAGAAATAGCATATTTCGATGATCATTTCTACAATTATCAACAAGACTGTTTTCATTATCCACAATTAGTTTTGCCAATAGAAGATATATAAATACTGATACAATTAGGAAATGAAGCATATGAGTTGGCAGGAAGCCGAAGTTAGAGAACTTAAAGTTGGAAGATACATGCTTATTGACGATTCACCCTGCAAAATCGCAGAAATCACCATGTCAAAACCCGGAAAGCATGGTGAAGCCAAAGCTAGAATCGTTGCTATTGGGGTTTTCGACGGCCAGAAAAGAAGTGTTGTTTTCCCTGTAAAGCACAAGGTAAAAGTACCAATTATAGAAAAGAAAAACGCACAGGTTCTTTCAAAAGCTAACAACGAAATCCAGCTTATGGATTCCGAAACCTTTGAAACCTTTTTAGTGCAGGTCACCCCGGAAGAAGTTGACCGGATACAGCCCGGAACAGAGGTATCCTATTGGGAGACAATGGGCGTCAGAAAGATCATGCTTCAGAATTAGGAGCATTGTTTTCTCACAGGAAAATAGCTGATGCACAGGCATCCTACGAAGATGCCAAGTATGTTATATTCGGGGTTCCCTTTGACCATACTTCTAGCTTCAGGCGAGGCTCGCGACTGGCCCCTGATTCCATAAGAGTCGCCTACGACAACCTGGAATCATTCGATTTCCAGTACAAAGTGAATTATCCAGACCTGCCAATATGTGATATTGGGGACCTTTATGTGGAAGAGGACCCCGAAGAGGTTGTAAACGATATAGAGAGATCTGTCAGGCACATAGCCGATGATGGTAAAGTTCCAATAATGCTGGGTGGGGAACACTCCCTGACTACTGGACTAATCAGGAATTTTCCAGAGTGTTCAATGATTATTATCGACGCCCACAGTGACTTCAGAAATGAATACATGGGCAGCAAGTACAACCATGCCTGCATCACCAGGAGAGCACTGGAGGTCCTTGGGGAAGGGAGAATTTTCTCGGTAGGAACAAGATCTGTGTCCAGAGAGGAATACGAGGATCCTGACTTTTCTAAGATCAGGTACTTCAGTGCTAACGAAGTCAGGAAGAAGGGGATCCAAGAAGTAATTGAAGAAATAGGGAAGAAGGTAAAAGGGAAAATCTACTTCTCAATTGACATGGATGGCATTGACCCCTCTGAAGCTCCCGGGGTTGGCACACCGGAGCCTTATGGAATATCTTCCACAGAAGTCAGGTCACTGATTAACCATTTTGCAAAAAGGATCATCGGATTTGACATTGTGGAAATGACCCCCGTATACGACAATGGCAACACTTCAATGCTTGCAGCCAAATTCGTCCAGGACTTTATAGGCAGCAAAGAAAGACAGGCATGAATAAGCCAAGGCGTTGCCTAAATCTTTTTAATCAGGAATAGCTGCCAGAGATAGCTTTTCGTTATATATCCACCAAAATCATTGTCTATCATGTTTGACAGGCATTCCAGCAGGCCTTCCCGTGAAGGTTCCTGCATTCCAATTATATCAGAATAAGTGGACAGGAGTTTCCTATATTCTGAAGCAGTGTATTTTACATCAGTTTCATAGTTTTTGCTTAAATGCTTCTTAAACCCGTCCCTGAACTCGGATGAGTATCTGAATTCCTCATTCAACACCTCCTCACGTTTAGGAAGCCTGAAATCTGCTGTGGTGTTCTTATCCCATTTCAGGTAACATTTCTGGGAATAAGCAGGAAAAGTGTCCCTTCCCCGGTCTATGTGCCTCGTTTCAATGATTGCAGCTGTTCCGTTTTCACTTAGAATATTCCTGATCTTTTGGCTCCTCTTTGATGGGTCGAGCCAGTGATAAGAGGTAGCTGCAACAACAAGGTCATATGAGCCAGGATCTAATTCTTCTGTGTCAAAATCTCCTTCAAGAATTGTCGCATTCGTAAACTTGCAAACATTGAGTTTGGCTTTCCGTGCCAGTTGACTTCCCAGTTCAATACCCGTAACAGTGAAACCCCTGAAAGCCAACGCTTTGGTGAGTATACCTGTACCTGAACCAATTTCAAGTATTCTGGATTCGGTGTTAAGGCCTGAACACTCAATGAGGTCATCAATAAGTGGGCTAGGATATTCCGGCCTTGTAAGATCATAAAGATCAGCTACGCCGTCAAATATGGACTTCTTTCCCACCGATTCCCTCATAGATTTTGCAATATTGCATGGAATGTTATAACAAATAGTAAGTTTGGTTTTAGATTAAAAAATAGTTGTTGGGTACAAATGGTAAAATTTGGTTAAAGACCTAGCTTTCCAGCTATTTCTTTACCTTTGAAAATTTCAATTTTGCAAGGGGTTGGCAATTTAAATGATGCCTTATGCAGTGCATCTCTGAGCTTTACAGCCCTGTCCGGAGTTGTTCTGCCTACCATTATGATGTCGCCTGGTGAAATTCTGGCTGCTGTGCCAACAGGTCTTCCAAAGGCAGCTCTCATACCTGATGAAATCCTGTCTGCTCCTGCCCCAGTTGCCATCTTGTGTTCTCTAAGTACATGATGGGGGTATGGCCTGATCTGGAGGAAATAGTTGTCTGCGGTGGATCCTTCAAGCATCTTCCTGTTTACAGATATCCTGGCGGCTTCAAGAGCGATATGCCTGACCTGGCAAGCTTCCTTGGCAACAAGTCTCAGTTCGACCTCAAAGTCTCTCTTCTGATTTCCCTGTATAAAAGTTGTAATCTTTGGATAGGGCACTCCACCCATGAATTCCTTTCTAGTATAAGCTGGACCTGAAATTTTAGTATACATTCTTGCTGGTTTAGTTACCATGGAGATTCTATCCGAAAGCCGGTCAGAATATAAAAACTAAACGATTTGCTGTAACAGGTCAGTCTTCTGTGCACGCTGATCCTATTTTACCAGTTCCGGTACGCAAAAGATCCATATATCCCCGGTACATTATATTAGCAATATGATCCGGCTTCTTGCAGAAACACCACGGGACCAGGAGATGATCGAGAAATTCCAGAGGGCATATGAGAACCTCAAGAAGATTGTCGATCGTCTGCAGGAGGAGAACAGAAAACTCAGGGAGGAACTGGAAGAATACAGGAAGAGGCATCCTTCCACCGTGGGAGTGAAGAACAACCAGCCGTATGCCATCAGGGAGGAATCTTCCATGCCCGATGCAACTCAGGCGAAAAGAAAACCGGGAGGGCAGCCCGGCCACACAGGACATCACAGGAAGATTCCGGGGATCACGGAGCGCATCAGGGTCCATGCGGATCAGTTCACCTGCCCTGAATGCTCCTCCGTCCTGGTGAAGAAAGGCATGCGATCCAGGGTGGTCGAGGACATCCCTGAGACAAGGCCACGGGTTATCCGGTACAGGATCGAGCGGATGTACTGCAGGAACTGCGGCAGGATATACGAGCCCGATATCATGGGTGTACTTCCGGGTGCAAGGCTCTCCCTCAGGACAATGCTCATCGCCGCATACATGAAGAATGCCATGAGGATGAGCCTGGAGAGTGTCTCGGAATCCATGGGGGAACTCTTCTCCATCCGCATCTCGGAAGGCGAGGTGCAGGATATCCTGTACCAGCTGTCGCATGCCCTCGGGCCGGAGTATGACAGCCTTGTGGAATCCATGAGGAAAGCCCCCTCCAGGTACACGGACACAACAACCTGGAGGAGGAACGGCGAGAACCATGCACTCTGGGTCTTTGTCACAAAAGCGGAGGCCATATTCCATGTCTCAGGGAGCAACAACCATGAGGTTGCAGGGAAGATACTGGGAAAACATTCCGGCACCGATGTCCATGACAGGTTTAAGGCGTTTGATACCCTTGCATCGGAGACCCACAACACACAGCAGTACTGCTGGTCACACATAATATGCGATGCAAAGGAACTGGAGGAATTCTACGGTGACGAGGGAAGGATCATCAAGGAATCCCTGCAGAGGATACATGAGGAAGCAAAGTCCTTCCACAGCCGTGGCACCAGGGAGGATGTGGATCACCTCCATGAAAAGCTCACATTCCTCCTGGACAGGGATTATGCACACAGGAGATCAGGGAAGTTCGTGGATAATCTTCTCAGGCGGAGAAGGGACTGGCTGTTCAGGTTTGTTGTTGATCCGGAGGTGGAATCGACCAACAACAGGGCGGAGAGGGCTCTGAGACCCGCCGTAATATACAGGAAGGTCACCGGCGGATCGAGATCGGATCGGGGAGCGGAAGCATATGCAACACTCTCATCCATATTCTACACACAGAAGCTGAGGAAGAAGAGCATCATAAGGGATGTGCCGGCGTTGATCAACAGAAAGGAAACCCATCCGGGTTAATGCACACATAACTGACCAGTTACGATTTGCTGAATTACTCGGGTCGTCATTGTCGTAATTTTCCCTTCCTGACCCTATTTTCAAGTTTCGGTAAAACTGCATTTGGTGTAAACGTTATATTTATGGTAACTATTTCCCACCATGGAGA
>JAMDCA010000019.1 GCA_023489435.1 Thermoplasmatota archaeon | reverse complement strand
CCTATTCATTCACACCCGAGGAGATTTACAGGGAGATCCGGGAAGTGTATCCTGATTTCAGGATTACCTACGAGCCGGATTTCCGCCAGAAAATCGCTGATACCTGGCCCGCATCGCTGGACTCACATTATGCAAGGGAGGACTGGGGATTTTCACCCAAGTACGACCTTAAGCACACTGTTCAGGATATGATCCAGAATCTCAGAAAGATGCTGGTTCATCAGTAATAGCATGGCAATACAATCATAATTATAAGTTACTTCAGGATAGAGCGTGCTGCTTGGGAGAAGTGAAGCACAGTTATGCCCATACCGCTTGAATCAAATTCATTGAAGAAAATTTACCGGAACAAAGGAAGAACCACCACTGCCATAAACAATTTCACTTTTTCAGTAAAAGACAAGGGGGTCTTCTCCCTGCTGGGGAGAAATGGTTCCGGAAAGACCACATTCGTAAAGGTGTCAACCACACAGCTGACTCCCGATGACGGATATGTAAGGGTCTTCGGAAAGGACGTGGTGAACGATGAGAAGGAACTCCGCCACATGATATCACTTGTGCCACAGGAGAGCAGGCCATTTCCACACATGACCCCTTACGAGCACGTATATCTTTTCCAGAAAATGAACGGCAAGACCAGGGAAGAATCAAAGGACCGCGCTGAGAGTGTTATTGGCCTGCTTGGCATGGAGGACTTTGCAAAGGTAGAATGCGTGAACCTCTCTGGAGGCCAGAAGCAGCTCACCATGGTGGCAATGGCTCTTTCACTGGATGCGCAGATTTACTTTCTTGATGAACCCACAATTGGGCTTGACATAATCACGCGGAAGAGGGTATGGAATGCCATAAACAAATACAGGAACGCGGGAAAATCAATTTTTCTCACCACACACTACCTTGATGAGGCAGCCATTCTCAGTGATGAGATCGGCATTGTGAGCCATGGCAATTTCATAAAACAGGGTACGCTTGATGAGCTTCGTTCCGGCCTTGAGTACGATACCAGGGTTGCTATCAGGGGGAGAACAGACGCAAAAGACTTTGAGCAGTATGGCCGAGTCTACAGCCACGAAAGAAGCACAGTCATATTCACTAACCAGGAAAACGTTGAGAAAATCCTTTCAGACAGTTCCGTCAGGAAGGAAAGGATAGAAATTGGCCCGGTTGGGCTGGATGATGTTTTCATATCTCTGGTTGGGGAAGATATAGAGGTTGATGAGAATTGATAAGGGAACTATACCGCACAATTACGAGCCTGACAGAATTGAATGGTTTTATTCCCCTATGGAGACGGCCTATTGCACTTGTGGCGGTTATTTCGACCCCATTTTCCTTCCTCTTCTTCATATACCTTTTCGGCGGCCCATCCAAGATACTCATTGGGGCAATCGGTGGAATCCTCTTTACAATCGTAAACGCATCAACCATGCTTCAGACTGATCTGCTGTTCTACAAGCTTGACCTGAAATTTCAGCAGGTGGTGGCATCCACCCCAATTAACCCGCTTATTTACGTGTTCGGGCTTGCAACGGGGAATATCGTGTTCACGCTTCCGGGGCTTGCAATATTCATGGGCATAATCGTGTATGAATCCCATATTGGTGTTCTTCAGATCCTGTCAGTAATAGGGACTTTGATCATGACATGGGTGATATTTTCCATGTTCTCTTTCCTTGTCTCAACCAGAGTCAGGGAAATGAGGGATATCTGGCCAATATCGGTGATGTTCTCAATCATTTTCGGAGTTGTGCCGCCCATCTACTATTCCATTTCAGTCCTGCCTGCTCCTGTAGAGTATTTCGCTTATATTGTGCCGACCACATGGGCTGCCATCCTTCTCAAGGGAATTGTGATACATGACTTCGCTGGCGTTGCGTTGCCTGCTCTCGTTTTCCTTGTGGAAATGTTCTGTGTGCTTGGGTTCACGAGCCAGTTTTCGGACTGGAGGCACAACAGATCATAAGGGATTAAAATGGATTTTGGACCTTACAAATCGGTGTCGGGGCTTCGAGCCCTGTTGACGTCATCTTTCCCGGAATTTGAGATAAATGGCCTGGAAGTAATTGCCCATGGCTGGGACAATCTAGTGGTGAAGGCAAACGGGAACACTATATTCAGGTTTCCACGGGTTTCAGGTGACGAAGTGAAACTTCGGCGTGAAATAAGGCTTCTGTCGAATTTTCAGGATTTTCCAGTACAGGTTCCCAAGTATCGCTATATTTCCAAGGGCAGCCCATTTTTCGCAGGTTACAGTTTCATTCCAGGAAACCCGCTAAACACTGCTGTGGAACTCAAGCCTCGGCTTCTGAACGACATGGTTAAAGTGCTGCAGAAGTTGAGATCATTCAGTGCAGAGTGGCTGAATGACATTGGACTGCCTGTGTACACTCCGGAAAACTGGATTGAAAGGCAGAGGAAAGTTGTAGAAAATTTCGAGATCAGGCTTTCTCCTTATGCCAGTAAGAACCTCTTCATGGAGATCCGTAATCTCCTGGAATCGGCGATGCAAAGTATTCCTGAGAGGTCCTTCAATCTCGTTCATGCTGACATGTTTCGTGGGAATATCTTGATCAATGCTTCAATGGACAGAATAGTGGGCATCATAGACTGGGAAGATGCTTTTGTTGGTGACATGGCCCTGGATATAGCTGCACTTGGGCTGGACTTTGGATCCCAGGGCACTGCAAAGCTCCTGGGCGCACTCGGTCCCGGCAGAGAGGATCCAGGATTAGAGGGCAGAGTCAAATTCTACCAGAAAATAGAATTCATGTATCTTGCGGAACACTTTGTCAAAACAGGGGAGATTGAACAGGCGAAGCAATTGCTCAAGTCGCCAGCAATTAAAAACAGATAACCATGGAAAAGTTACTCAATATTAACTTCTACAACGCATTTGTTGTTTCCGTCAGAGAACCTTTCCTTG
>JAMDCA010000016.1 GCA_023489435.1 Thermoplasmatota archaeon | reverse complement strand
CCGTGCCTGGAGGCTTCCATGAGCATTACCAGGCTGTTCTTGCTCTTGACCATGACCCTGTAAGTTCCAACATTCACCCATCCAATATCGGGATCCCTTGTAATGACGGCATCTGCGGTTCCTATGTACCTTCCGCCGTCATACTTGAACCACTTGGGTATTGGGAATTTGAAAAAGTCAATCTTGTCTCCCTTGTCAGTATTTTCAAGAACAGGTGCAGATGGAACAACCTTTGGCTTGTACTTTTCATGGTCGCTGGCTGCATTCCTGAGCCTGTCCCTGATGGCAGTGGTCAGCTGCATGTTGTTCATGCTGTTGTCAAGCCCCAGTGCCGTTGAAACCCTCCGGGAATCCAGCAAGGCACCGGTGAGGACCCTGAATCCTTTAGGATAACCCTTTACTTCATCAAATAGAAGGGTGTACTTGTTGCTCTTTGAGTTAGTATCTGTAACCGCACCTATTTCAAGGTCCCAGTCTGCACCTTTCACTGTTTTGAGAAGCCCAATCTTTTCTATGCCTTCAATGAATGACCTGAGGTCCTTCGTTACTTCCACCATAATCACGAACCTGTCATTGGATACCTTGAGTTATTAAAACAGTTTCTCAAACTGCCGAACCCCTTTTATCCGGCAAATTCGACAATTGTTCAATATGTTATAAAGAAAATTGCATCAATATCGACATTTTGTAAAATTATTACATGAATGATGTCAAAATTTTAGTTAGAAAAGGAAAAAATTGGATTAACGGTCCTAAAAAGAACTTTATATGAATTTAATGTCCCTGAAATATGGGAGAATATTACAAGGACCTGAATGACTATCTATCTGCTCTCGAAAAAGCGGGGAAACTCTTCAGGGTCAACAAGAAAGTTTCAAAGGAGTCCGAAATTACTCCACTGGCCAGACTACAGTACCGTGGGCTTCCTGAGAAGGAAAGAAGAGGTTTCCTGTTTGAGAATGTAACTGACACCAAGGGCAGGAAATACGACATAAAGGTTGCCACAGGCATTTATGCTTCTTCCATGGAAATTTATGCACTCGGCCTCAAGAGTGAAGCCCCAACCAAGGAAGCCATTCAGAAGAAGTGGGAGAATGCCCTGATTCACCCCGTCCCCACTGAACATATTGACAGGGGGGCAGTCCAGGATATTGTCATCGAAGGGGACAAACTGGATGTTGATGGAAACGGCCTTGAGGCGCTTCCTGTGCCTGTTGAGCTTCCCGGGTTCAGTGGGCAGATCAGGACCTCGACGCAGGTCATAACGAAATCTCCCAAGACTGGAATTCAGAATATGGGAAACTACTCTGCCCACGTGTTCGGAAAGAGGAAACTACTCTGGGAAATAAACAGAGGGAACCAGGGGATTATACACTGGAGGGAGTGGAAGGAGCTTGGCAAGCCTATGCCTGCTGCAGTGGTTGTTGGGGGAGTGCCGTCATATTTCTACACAGCTTCAGCAAAGATTCCCTACGGAGTTGACGAACTTACAGTAGCAGGAGGATTCTCAGGAGAGCCGGTCAAAACTGTAAAGGGCAAGACTGTTGACATTGAAGTGCCGGCTGATGCTGACATTGTAGTTGAGGGATACATATCCACTGAGTATATGGAGCCCGGAAATGCCTTCGGTGAATATACCGGCTACATGGCAACGGATGTGTGGCTCAGGCCAGTATTTGACGTTACAGCAGTAACCATGAGGAAGAATGCTACATTTGTCCATATAATGAGCCAGTTCCCGCCCAGCGAGAGCAGCAAGGTGAGGCAGATTTCATCAGAGAATGTTTACCACAAGTTCCTGAAGTATGATGCCAAGGTGCCGGGAATCATAGATGTTGCTTGGCATGAAATGAGCCAGGCACAGTGGTGCGTCATCAAGATCAAGAAGGTAAACAAGGCCCACCCATGGCAGGTCCTTAACCTGGCAGCAGGTTACGACTCAAGATGGGGCAAGTTCTTCATTGTTGTGGATGACGACATCGACATAAGGAACATTGACTCAGTCATCTGGGCAATGAGCTGGAGAGTCCAGCCTGCAAGGGACATGAGGATCATAACCGGCAAGATGCCCGGGCTTGACCCATCTGCTTACAGCCCTGGCGCATCACACGAGGAAAAGGAGTTCCCCGGTGGAGTTGGAAGCTCTGGCGTCCTCATAGATGCCACCATAAAATACCCATATCCCCCAACATCACTTCCAAGAAAGGACTTCATGGAAAAGGCCAGGGACACCTGGAAAGAACTTGGACTGCCTGAGCTCAACCTTGTTGAGCCCTGGTACGGATATGAGCTGGGATACTGGCCTGATGAATTCAGGCAGGATGCGGAAGATATCCTCAAGGGCAAACACTATGAGATAGGGGAAAGGCTCTCAAAACTGAGAGAGAAAGTCTGATTTTTCAGGCTCACCCAAATTTTTTTAATTAAAGTTGGGTTTTTCAGGCATGTCAACTTCCTATGGAAAAAGGCTGCCAGAAAAAGCCGTTGAATTTCTTCACTTCAACAACAGGAATCGCAAGAACTCCGCCATATTCCTGGTAACTACCGACCAGGATGGTTATCCACATGTTGCCCTCCTGTCACCTTACCAGGTGGTCACAACCAGTGAACAGGAGCTTTTCTTAGCCGTGCACAAGGGAACCAGGAGCCAGCATTATCTCCATACGCAGATGAAGGGAACTCTCATACTTCAGATGCAGCCTGCCGTAGAATACCTGAAAATATCAGTCCGTGAGGAACAGGGTTGGGTCAGCGAAAATGAAGATGTTCTCTACAGGGCAGTTCCATCGGAAGTCCTGGAGGACTACTCAGACAAGGCCCCGTTCATATCTGAACTTCTGTTCGACCAGAAAAATATATACGAGCATTATAAGGCGGGTTTTGAAAGGACGGTTGAATACATGAAAAGCCGTCAGTCTTCGTAAGGTTCCTTGCCTTCTGCACCCCATTCCCTCATGAGATTGTTATCAACACCAAGCATGGTCAGAACCCTTCCCACGGTGAGATCCACAAGCTTTGTTATGTCGTTCTCGCCAAAGTAAAGTGGCGGAAGCGGTGGCATGATTACGCCTCCTGCCTCAGTAACCTGCACCATGTTCCTGAGGTGGATTAGGTTCAGGGGAGTTTCTCTTGCAAGGAGTATTAGAGGCCTTCTTTCCTTCAATGTTACCATAGCAGCCCTTGAGACAAGGTTCTGCTCGAATCCCATGGCAATGGCAGAGAGGGTCTTCATGGAACATGGGGCTACAACCATTCCGGATGTGATGAATGAACCGCTCGCTATCCTTGCAGTGAAGTCGTATTCCTCATAAACATGCGTAGCCAGTTTCTCAATATCACTTGCATCCAGCCCGGTTTCAAGCTTCAGGGTTGTTGTTGCCCCGTTTGAGATAACCGCGTGGGTCTCAAGCCCCTTTATCTTGCTTGCAGCCAGAAGCAGCCTGTATCCATAGACTGCTCCAGTTGATCCTGTTACTGCAACAACTATTCTCTTTGCCATCTTATTCTCACCCTGCGGGTTTAATTGCATTCTGTGGGTCTATTTTTAGGTATTTGTTCAACTGAGAAAATGGATTATGGCAATCAGGAGATTGCCACTGGCCTGAATGGTGAGCCTGTTGCTCCCTTGAATTTCAGGGGAAGGCCCACAAATAGGAACTCATAAACCTTGTCTCTTGACAGTTCCTCGAGGAATATGTTCTCAATGATGTAGATTCCCTTCTTTGCTATAAGATAGAGATGGCCGGGCAACAGGGAGTTTGTCTCAGGGTCCCTCCTCTCAGGAACATCCCATGCAAGGTTGTCTGCTCCTACTGCAAAGCACTTGTCCTCAAGATACCTGCTTACTTCCTTTGAGACACCGGCTGCCTTCTTGTATTTTTCCTCATCCTTCCAGTATTTGCCATATCCGGTTCTCACCAGCACAACGTCATTCTTGCCGAATGTTATGCCTTCCTTCTCCACAGCTTTCTTGAATTCCTCAAGGGTGATCTCGTGCTCTTCGGGCAGTGGATCCTTCACGTAGGCTGCAACATCCACAAGCACTCCCTTCCTGAGCATTATGGGGAGCTCAGAAGCATCAAGCTTGGAGAACCCCCATGGCGTTTCCACGGACGGGTTCACTTTCGTTCCGTCGGAAAGAACAAGATCAGCTGCCTGGTGGCAGAGAGCATCCATGTGGGTCCCTGACTGGTCTGTCATTACTATGAGGCCTGATGAACTGGTTCTTGGACCGTTCTTTTCAGGAAGGTAATAGTTTTCATGATGCCTGTACAGGAAATAGTTCAGCCCTGGCTGCACCGGATCGAAGGCCGGCATGCCTGGATACCTGATGTGCTCAAGATCATAGACCTTGGCTCCAGAACCAAGCAGTTTCAGAATTTCTTCACTTTTCATAAGTCACATTCCTCCAGTTACTTCTTTTCTGCAACATTTGTCAGCTGGGATTTTGACTTGATTTCAATTGCCATGTACTCTGAATCAGCTGTGGCAGCTGCGTTGTGTGAAACTCCCCTTGGAATGAGCAGCATCTCCCCCTCGTTGAGTTCATATGTTCCATGTTCTGTTTTCCAGGTTGCTTTTCCCTTCACGCAGATGATCACTTCATCAAAATCCATGTTCCTGTGCCAGAAGGGCATAACAGTTCTTCTCTTTGACAGTTCTATGCTAATCCCGTCGCCAGTGAGCACCTTCATTGGTGGGCCATCAGGCCTTTCCTGGTTTGGAGGGTTTAGTTTGCCGTATTTGATAACCTCTGACTTGTAGTCCAGACTCAAGGACTCAGCTTCCTTTTCTCTGGAAAAAAGGACATTAATGCCTTTAGAGGTCAGTTTTTCCTTAATAATTTCAGACATATGCCACCTAATTCTTGCGATATTGAGAAAATAGTAAAAGGTTTCGCAGGCTTTAGGCAGTGAAGATTTGTCCTTAAGCCCAAAAATGCTTAATTTGTAAGAATTTGGCCACCTTAAAGACTGTGAAATTTAAGATGGTACAGCCTGAATTCTTACCTGTGCTTTGTTATTATGTCGACCAGGGCTGGTTTCCGATCCTTCATTACAACCTTCAGTGCTTCTTCCACTGCGTTCCTGATTTCACCGGGGGAAGTAACAGGGCCAGCACCATACATGCCGTAAGACTGTGCCATTTTTCCAAAGTCAACCGCAGGTTCGGTGATATCTCCTCCGATGCGGAAAGCCATTTCTGGGTCTCTTCCCCTTGCAGCAGCTATAAGCCTGTTATGCTCAGCGTCATTGTAATATGACCTGTTATTGAACATTACCACCAGGAGAGGCAGCCTGTAATGTGCAGCAGTCCAGAGGGCACTGGGGGTGAAGAGCATATCGCCATCGGACTGGATATTGATAACAAGTTTCTTGGGATCGTTCCTGTAGGCAAGCGCAACCCCTACGGATGAGGGGAGGCCATATCCAAGGCCTCCAGCTCCACTGGTGCCGAAGTAACAACCTGGCCTGTCAAATGTCCAGAGGCGCCTGCACCATCCGTCAAGTGGTCCAGCATGCAGCGAACCGCCTGCAAGGACCCAGTCGAGGTCTTTTATGGATTCCCATATTTCACTTGCCAGCCGTGGAAGTGATATTGGAATGTCGTCCCAGCCTCTCTTTGAATTCTCAAGGACCTTTTGCACCTGGGCGTTGTGCTGTTTTGAAAGTTTTGATTTCCTTTCCTGGATAACTGAACTGTATTTGTTGCCTGATTCATGAAGCATGTCCACGCAGACTTTCGTTAGTGAGGGAATGACTGTTGAAGTGTCCGCCTGGATTGAATATGTCACAGGATACAATCTCTGGTAGTCCGCTGCCCAACTCCTCTGAACCAGGTCATTGAGGCCAACGCTGACAATCTTTGCGTCCCCGTCCAGGAGACTTGTGATTTCCCTGGTTTCCTTATTGGTCCTGGAGAGAGCCTGCTCAAGGTTGTTCACATCAAGGGCAAGGACAAAATCCGCAGCTTTCAAAGTCTCCGCCTTTCCCTGGGTGAGATCCTGCAGATGGTTGTTCGGGAAGCTGAAACCGTCTCCCTGGTCAATCACAGCAGCCCCTGTGGTTTCTGCCAACTGAACTAGTGCCTGAACAGATTCCGGCTGCAACTTCCCCACAGAACCAGCCAGAATGACGGGGTATTGTGCATCGAGGATCTCCTTTGCAAGTTTCTGCAGCGTTTCTGCTCCAGTCTCTATCTTCAATGGAGCAGGGTGTTCCTCACGGTATTTCTTAAGGTCCATGGAACTGGTCTTCTTCTCCAGGTAACCTCCGTCGAGGCAGAGGTATACCGGGCCGTGAGGCTTGGACATTGCAGTGTTGTAGGCTCTGGCAAATGATTCGGGAACACTTTCCATAGTCCATGGGAAATCATCCCACTTCACATAATCCCGGATTAGCTGGTTAGGGAAGTTGGCTGTGTGTATCCAGTCAATCCATGGCCTGCGGTTGTTGATATCCATTGGGCCCTCGGCCCCCAATAGGATTATTGGAACCCTGTCTACCCACGCATTGTATATTGCCATCGTGGCATGCTGCAGCCCAACGAGGTCATGGAGGAGTACTGCCATGGGTTTCCCTGTTGCCTTCGCATAACCATGCGCCATTGCAACAGCAATCTCTTCATGGCATACAGAAATGGCTTCGGGATAACTGCTGTCACCTGCCTTCAAAGCATTTTCCCGCAGATTGACCAGTGATTCCCAGATACCGCGGAAAGTCGCCCCTATATTTGCCGGGACATACTCGATATTATATGCCTTGAGCAGTTCGACTAATAAATCTGAACCATAGGGGCCTTTTCCCTCTGCATCATGGTTTCCACCATTGTTCCGCATTTTTACCTATTTTTAGTTCATATTTAATGGTTTTTTTGAGAAAACACTGAAAATTATTCCAAAAAATATTGCGAAGTAGAGTAAATTATATAAGCACACTGTCGCATACGCTTATGAGAATGACAGCTTCTAGCGTACCACAAAGTGAAGGAACTGGCGTCCCGACTAAATTTACTTCCACAAACGGGTTGCAACTTAGCGTTTCCTTTGTAACATATTTGCTTGATATATTGAGTTTTATCATAATCTCATTTATTGCCATTCCATTTGGAAAGGCGATCCTTCCGGGGAGTGTTGCCAACTCCTTGCTGGTGGTATGGGGTGGATTTGCAGCGGGCGCAGTGTTGAGGCCTTTAGGTGCAGCAATCGTTGGGCCCATGTATGATAGAATTGGCAGGAAAATGGGTATCACCGTGGGACTTATAGGATCCACACTTTTCACCGCAGTGCTCGGGTTGCTGCCCACCTATGCGGAAGTCGGAATATGGTCACCGATCCTGTACATTGTATTGAGATTGATTGCCGGTTTATTCATTGGAGCTTTAATTGCGGGTGGACTTGTCTTCACCACAGAAAACCTGCCTGAAAAACTGAGAGGACTTTTCACTGGCTTTGCGGAATCGGGGGCAAACTGGGCGCACTTTCTTGGAGCTGCATGGCTGATTGTAATAAGCGTCTTCTTTGTTGGTACCGCTTATGATACAGTGGGCTGGAGATATTACTTCATAGTGGTGCTCATACCTTTCTTCTTTGTCCTTCCGTTCCTCTATTTTGTAAAGGAATCGGATATATTCGTCAGGACAAAAGCCAAGAAGAAGACAACAGACCACGTTTACAGAACCATGTTCGCAAAGGGCCAGATGAGAAGGACCTTCCTTATCACCCTCTTTGCATCAATTGGAATCCTTGGGTACGATAACCTCACCGAGAACCAGTTTCCGACATTCCTGCATTTCATCAATGGGGTCTCCCACATAAACATTGCAACACTTGTACTGATAGGTGCACTAGGTGCGTTTGCAGGATCAATTGTGGGAGGTTTGATTTCACAGAAGACTGGAAGAAGGCCTTTTGGAATTGTGGGCCTGATCATAATGATCCCGCTGAGTCTACTGTTCCTGTACCTTGGTGGCCTGAAGGGCACTGAGTATTACCTGATACTCATGACAATCCTGCCGTTCTATTTCGTCCCGGCACTGACAAAGGTCAACCTGACACTGTTCCTCAATGAAACATTCCCAACATCATTGAGATCGACGGGAGTGGGTATTAACTGGAACCTTGGATATGGAATAGCAGCCATATGGCCCCTGTTCATCACCTATGGGTTCAAAATTTACGGGCCATCCTTCTACGCAGTGGGCGAGACAATATTCCTTGTGCTTCTGGCTATTGTTTCGCTTGGGGCATTCATCCTTTCAAAGGAACCCATTGGAAACATTTCCAGAGAAGAGTTGGCCTTGTCCGAGGGAAATGCAAAATAAACCCCAATTTTTCCATTTTTTATTTTTCATTTTAAAACTTAGAAATTTTTCATTTTTCGATTCTAAACTGTATTTCAAGGAAAATATTCCTCAACCAATGCTTGTGCAAGTTATGAAAACCAGATATTTGTTATGAAGAAGTCTTACTGGCCATAGAAAAAATCAGGGATGCTTCAGGATAACATTGAGAAGGACCTGGTTTTCTTTTTCATGCATATGATCAAGGGAATCCTTCAGTGCTGACATAATTTCATCAGGATTTTCCACACGCCTGGTATAGGCACCACAGGACTGCGCCACGTGCTCAAACGCTGGAGAAGGGCTGAGAACTGTGCCGGGGAAATTGTGTGTTTTCACGGCCTTGCCTTCTGGGTACATCTTAGCAACCGGCCCTCTTGACGCCATCCATGCCTGGTTGTTGTAAATCACAGTCATGATTGGAAGCTTGCTTGCCCTGGAAACGAAGTGGCTTGCAACGGGTTCATTGTACATGTAAGAGCCATCGCCAAGAAGTACGAGAACGTCGGAATCCGGAGATGCAAGTTTTGCGCCAAGCGCTGCACCCATGGACCAGCCCAGTCCACCGAACGGTGGCGTACTGAAAGTTCTCCCAAAACTGCTCACAGGCGCATATTCGTAAAATGGCGATCTGACTGTTTCAGTAAATACAATCTTCCTGTCATCCAGAATGGTTCCTATGCAGTAAGAGAGCCAACTGGGATCAATGGGTGTGTCATCTTTGTGTTCTTTTGCCTCCTTCATGTAGTAGCCCAGCATTGCATCGTGATCCCTGCTCACCGTGGATCTCCTTGCTTCAACAGTTTTTCTTGTTTCACTTGATTTGCCAAGTTTACCAGTAACTTCCCTGTTCAGCATTCCCAAAGCTATCTGCGCATCCGCCCTGATCCGTATATCAGCCCTGAACCCCCAGGTAGGCATTCTTTCCTTCATTGGATCAACGTCCAGATGAACCACTGTTGCATCAGGATCAGGTTCAACAGAGTTTGGGAACCATGGCACGTCCACATCCAACACCAGCAACAGATCCGCTGATTTCAGGTGCTCATTGAAAAGCTTGCCTCCGATTGGTCCCACAAACATCTGTGAAGTTGTTGGGAAATTCATGTAATAGAAATTCTGGGCAACGGGGATTGCCATGGATTCTGACAGTTTCAGCAATTCCTCGGGAGCCCCAAGATTTCTTCCTAACTGGCTTGTTATTATGAGTGGCTTCTTCGCATCTGCTATGAGCTGAGCTACTTTCTGGATGGTTGCATTTGAAGGCACAACGGGCTCTGCAGGGCTGGGCCTCCTGACAGGTGTTGCAGGTGTGGCTTTCTCGGAGATCCGTTCCCTGGGAAGTGTCATGTATACGGGGCCTTTCGGATCACTCATGGCAACTTCATAAGCCCTTGCCAGCTCTTCTCCAACCTGTTCTCCAAACCGGTGCTCCCAGTCCCATTTGGTGAACTGCCTGAGAATAGCTCCCTGGTCTCTCATTTCCTGATTCCAGTGAACAGGGATTTCCTTGCTGCCGAATACGGCCTTCTCCGTCACAGGAGTTCTTCCTGCAAATAGCATGAGGGGGATGTTCATTGACTGGGCGTTCAGGATATTATTGAGGGAATTCGCAGTCCCCGGGGTAGTGTGCACCATAACAGCCGCAGGGGTGTGTGCAATCATATAATAGCCTATGGCCATTGCAACTGCGGGGCCCTCGTGCGGAACAAGAATAACCTCTGTCATGGGAATATTTTCCAAGGACATTTCCGCGAGGCTCTCAATTATTGGGGCATAGTCTGTTCCGGAGTTTATGAAAGCATATTTTATCCCAATGTTATGCAATTGCTCAAGCAATACCCTTGAGACAGACTTTTCACTCCTGTCTCCTGTGTTCACGCCGTTGTCTTTGTTCGTAATAGTTTGCAATGTGTCCTGAGCTAAAGAAAATTTTGCTGCCCTAACTTCTAATGGAAAGGAAGCAGACAGATTGCGTGGCCTTTAGGTTGCAGAATAGAATTATTGGGGCAGAAGCGGTTTTATTTCTTGCCCTTTAACTCCCTCAGCAGTTCTTCCCTGGAGAAGGGGAGATTCCTCAACCTTACGCCGGTAGCATTAAAAATCGCATTGCCTATTGCAGCCGTCACCGGGATTATGGGGATCTCACCCAGTGATTTTGGCCCGTACGGGTCAATTGTGTCAGTAAAGAAAACCTTGATCTTCGGGATCTGTGCCATATTGGGGATCCTGTAAAGCAAAAGGCTGGGATTCTCAATTGAACCATCTGTCTTCGAAATGAGAAGCTTCTCTGTAAGTGCCATTCCAATTCCCATGACAATCCCTCCCTGCACCTGGCTCTCTGCTGTTAGCCTGTTCACAATCTCTCCTGAATCATGATACGCAAGGTAGTCGGTGAGCTTGACCTCACCTGTTTCAAGATCCACTGCAACCTCCGCGAAATGGGCTGCAAAGACGAACCTTTCCTCCCCCTCTTTCAGTGCAGGCTCTGTGGTAACAGATTTTGTTATCCTTCCGTTTCCAGAAGCATGCATTAATTCCCTTACGCTGGAAATTACATTTCCGTTCCCGGAATGGATGAGGTTACCTTCCTTTATCTCAAGTTTTGAACTGCTTATCCCATGAACCTTCTCACCAATGGATAGAAGATCTGACCTGATCTGGCGGGCCGCTTCCCTGACTGCGGTGCCTGTAAAGCCTGTTGTCCTGCTTCCCGATTCTCCGACGGAGAAGGGGCTTGTCTCTGTGTCGCCCCATATCACCCTGGTATCCGAGAAAGGTATTCCAGCCTCCCCGGAGGCAATAAGCGCCATTGTGGTCTTCGCCCCTGTTCCGATATCCACAACACCCGTGTTCACTTCAAGCACCCCCGTGCTGTCAATGCTCACAATTGCCTCTCCGTGCCCAAGCCCGGAATGCCATGAGCCGATTGCTACGCCGACGCCCGTGACTAATCCTCTTCTGGTGTTCTGTTTCTCAGGCCTTTTCCATCTCTGTTTCCAGCCGAATTCCTCTGCTCCCCTGGTTATGCATTCTTCAAACCCGTTTGAGGTGAATTTTCCTGAGTTGGGATGCCTGATGTAATTCTTGAAACGCATTTCAACCGGATCCATGCCAAGTTCGTATGCCATCTCGTCCACCAGGGATTCTACGGAAAATGCAGACTGGGGACCGGGAGGGGCACGCATGTGGCCTGTTGCCGGAGTGTTGGTATAAACGCCATAGATTTCTGCATTCCAGGCTTCAGTTGAGTAGTAATGCTCGGGCCCTTCAATGAAATGTCCACGCTTCATGTGCCGTGTGTAAGCCCCTATATCGCAATTTGCCTTCACCTCGACGGCATTGATCCTGCCATCCCTGTCTGCTGCAATTCTGAGGTCCTGGTCCGTGGACCATCTTCCATGGACATTGATGAATTCATCCTCCCTGCTGTATTCCACCATGACCGGTTTCCCTGTCCTCCTGGAGCAGATGGCTGCAATCAGGTCATAATTCATTGAGTTGATTTTATTGCCAAAACCTCCACCCTTATAGTATCCAATCACCCTCACCTTTTCCGGGAGGAGGCCCAGATCCTTTGCTATGCCGTTTCTGCACCCATGTACACTCTGGGTGGCAGCCACAACAGTGAGATTGTCCCCATCCCACCAGGCAAGGGATATTGCAGGCTCAAGCGGGACATTGTGCAGCCTCGAAGTGGAATAGTGCCTCTCCATCACGACCTGGGAGTTCCTGAATTCTTCTTCTGCATCGCCGTATTCAAACTTCAGGGGCCCGATGGTATTTCCGTTATCCCAGATCTTCAAATTTGAGTTTCCAAGCGTTGAATCAATGTTAAATGATGCAGGCAGTTCTTCGTATTGCACACTTACAAGGGATGCTGCCTTTTTCGCGGCAATTCTTGTGGTTGCTGTTACTGCCCCTATGCAATCACCCACAAACCTGACGTGGTCTGCAAATACCCTCCTGACGTGTTCCCGCTCGCCTGCCTCCCACAATGTGCTGTCTTCAAGGCAAGAGACCATATCCACAAATCCAGGCGTCTTTGCCGCCTCTGATGAATCAATGTTTTTCACAATGCCGTGTGGCACTGTGCTGGTAAATATTCGTGCATAAAGCATGTCCTTCACGTGCCAGTCTGCCGTATACTTTGCCAGGCCCATTACACGCTCTCTTGCATCGATCCTGGGCTCTGATACATGAGACTTTGCATGCTGCCTTTCAAGGACTGCTTCCATCATTTCACCGCCCTGTTTCGGCTGGCCTCGGAAACTGCGTGCAAGATCTTGTTGTATGCACCGCATCTGCATACATTTCCGGACAATCCCTCCCTTATCTCGTGATCATCCAGTTCACCCTCAGCGTTATCCAGGAGGAAAGCAGCAGCGATTATCTGCCCTGAAGTGCAAAAACCGCACTGGAGGGCATCATTTTCCATGAATGTTTTTTGAAGAAAGGAGGGTTTCCCATTGCTTGAAAGCCCTTCAACAGTCACAATGCTCCCGCCATGCGCTTCTGCTGCAAGCATTGTGCATGAGCATACCGCGTGCCCGTTGAAGAGGACCGAACAGGCTCCGCAGGCCGCCTCATCACACCCCTTCTTTGCCCCGGTGAGGCCAAAACTATCCCTTATGACATCCAGCAGGGTTTCCCTCGTGTCCACCAGGACGTTCACTTCCTTTCCATTGAGCTTGAATTTCAAGTCAAAAGTCTGTGCTTCCATTTTCATATCACCCGGTTACCATCTGCACTGCGTTTATCAGTGCCTTCCTGGTGTAAACGGCAAGCATATCCAGCGTATAATCATGGGATAATTCTGCAGAGGACGGGGGATCGTACTTCTCAGTGATCATTTTTGAAACTTCCAGGATATCCTCGTCTGTTATGCTTTCCCTCCCGTTCAGCAGTGATTCGCATTCCCCTGCCCGTACTGCTGTTTCGCCGACTCCTCCAAGAGCTATGGCAATATCCGTGAATTTCTTCCCATCATTGTGCAGAGAAACTGAAACAATGAATACCGGGAAATCTCCATGCCCCAGAGTGAGTTTCTGGACATCATAGCCCATTTTCATGGCCGATACAGGAAATTCTACAGCAGTCAGGATCTCGTCATCCTGCAGATCTGTCTCAAGTGGTCCTTTGAAAAACTCATCTGCAGATATTGAACGTGTCTTAAGGCCGGGTCCGGTTATGCATATCCGGGCATTAAGAGCAAGTGCAGTTGCACAGAGATCAGCAGCAGGATCACAATGGGAAAGGCTCCCGCCTATTGTGCCTCTGTTTCTGATAAGAGGGTGGCCAATCCCTGATGCTGTCTTTGCCAGCAGCGGGAGGTTCTTCTTTACTGGGTTGGAACCTTCAATGTCATTGTAAGTCACAAGAGCCCCAACCTTTATTGAAGAAACGTTCCCCAGGCCATCTTTTGACAGTTCTATGGCCTTCAGCCCCGGGATCTTCTTTATATCCACAATGCAGGGCACCTCCACACCCATTTTCATAAGGGGTATGAGACTCTGGCCACCTGCAATAATCTTGGCTTCACCATGATGTTCTGATAGGATCTCAAAGGCTTCATCGAGGCTCTGAGGGGAAAAATACTGAAATGGTTCTATAATCATCAGATGAACACAAGAAAGCCCAAGCCTTAAAGCTTTTTGAGTCCTGGCCTGAATTTCAGTTGGAGACAGCAAATCTATCAGTCTGCCTGCATGAGTTCGCTGGAATCGGTTAGCTATGCGAAACTGCCTCAGTATTTCTGTTCCGGTGCAACGCGTATTTCCGGCAATAATCTGCTGTTTGCCTGAAAAAACATTAGAAATAACTATCAAATAGAGAAAACACTGAAAATATCTGCAAAAACAATAAAACCATGATAACTCTTATGTGGATCAATGAAAAACATAGATGTCCATTCACATATGCTCCCACACTCATCAATTCAGGAACTGTCAGGCGAAATAGTTCCAATTGGAAAGGGAGACCTCTACAACATTAAGGTACTTGGCAAGTCAGTGGCACCAATGCCCAAGGGGTTCTTTGACCTTGAATCCAGAAAAATAGAGATGGCGGGGATGGGCGTCGATGCGCAGATAATTTCACCCACACATCATCTTTTCATGTATTCCGCAAAACCTGACGTAGCTGCGAAAGCAGCCATGGTGCAGAACAACGGGATAAGTGCGGTCTGCAGGCAGGAACCTGGCAGGTTTTTCGGAAATGCCACCCTTCCTATGCAGGACCCTGCTTCCGCAGTGAGGGAAGTGGAGAGGGCCTATTCTGAGCTCGGAATGAAAGGCATTGAAATAGGGACAAACATTGCGGGAAAGAACCTGGATGATGAAAGCCTCTACCCGGTTTACGAGAAGGCCCAGGAACTTGACATGCCAATATTTGTACACCCCAATGATTTCCTTGGCCCTGAAAGGCTCCAGAAATACTACATGGGAATTGTTGTGGGAACCCTTGCTGAAACCACTGTTGCAGTAACAAGCATGATTTTCGGCGGAGTTTTCAACAAGTTTCCAAAGCTGAAGATGATCTTCTGCCACGGCGGCGGGGCTATACCATTCCAGGTGGGAAGGCTGAAGCATGCTGTGTCCATAAGGGATGAACTCAAGAACTCAAACGTTGATGTGGACAGGGGCTTAAAGAACGTGTACTTCGACTCCGTGGTGTTCGATGGCGAGGCCCTGAAATTCCTGGTAGAGAAGACTGGTGCTGACAATGTCCTTCTGGGCACGGATTACCCGTTCAATATGGGCAACTGGCATGCCGCAAAGGACCTTGAGAGCCACAAGTACATATCTGCAGCAGCAAAGGAACAGATATTCCTGGGCAACACAAAGAAACTGTACAGGCTTTAATTTCTATTTTTAATGGCGGAGCCCGCCGCTCTGCACAATATTTCCCTGCGCATTCACCTTATATATTCCTGTTTTCTTGATGTTCTGATGTACATTCCCAGCATAATTCCTGAAGAAGACCGGAAGATCATTGAAGAGAGATACAGGAGAAACAGAATTGATTCCCTCACTGAAATAGGTGAGAGGCCTGTTGTCCTTGTTGTTGACATGACCAACGGCTTTGTGGATGACAAGTTCCCAACTGGATACAGCAAGACCGGAATTCCCTGCGCCACCAGCATAGAAAAGCTTCTGGTTGAGACAAGGAACGGGGGCATACCCACAATATACACAAAGGATGTGGAGGAGACGGGGGAATTGTACAGCCTTCACCGTGGTGCCTGGAATTTCAAGGGCAAACCCATCAACGATGAGTTGAAAGATGAATACAACTCCATATATGCACCTCTGAAGCCTGGTGCAAAGGAACTGGTTCTGAACAAGTCAAAGCCAAGTGCCTTTTTCGGCACACCACTCGTTGCGCTTCTGAATTATATGAAGGCTGACAGCATCATCGTTACCGGAATGGTGACATCCGGATGCGTCAGGGCAACGGCACTGGATGCGTTCAACTACAACTACCGGGTCATCATACCAGCAGAGTGCGTTGCAGACAGGTCACAGATATCGCATGAAGTCTCCCTGTTCGACCTGGATGCAAATATGCAAGTGTTCTGCCACTCAAGGAGGTTCTTGAGCTCCTGAAGAAGTTACGCTGACGGCATCCGCCTCTTAAAAGGAAACGTTATAAAAATGGGTTCTTCCCACTTTCATGTGGGTAATTTTATTTAATGATTAGATATATTATTTCATGGATGAGTGCCAGCTCTATTCCGCACTGCTCGAACTGAAACTGCCATGGAAGATGCAGGAAAATACTGGGAGAGCTGGTATTCATGGGTCATACATTCATCAGTAGATGCCATGAAGGATGTTGCACGGCTGATGAAGGTGCATCTCGAAAGGATACTGAACTATTTCACCCATCGCATTACCAA
>JAMDCA010000026.1 GCA_023489435.1 Thermoplasmatota archaeon | reverse complement strand
AGTGGGCCCGACCGGATTCGAACCGGTGACCTCCTCCGTGTCAGGGAGACATCATACCGCTAGACTACGAGCCCTTATTGTCCAAAGTGCACTGGAAAACTGCCTGCGGACTTCACTTGTATTTTAAGTACATACTTAAGAGTTTTCTGTGAATCTGGACCTTTGGAGTCTTAAAGAAAGAAATTTAATTCACAGGGAAAATAACCTCCCATGCCAAATGTCCTTCTCCTTCACGGAGGCGCAGGTTCAGACAATTCTTATACTGAAGCGCTGAACAGGTATGCAAACAGTACTTCCTCAAAGAAATCCATGGATCCTCTCGATTTTGTGGTGGAAGCAGTAAGGCTCATGGAAGATGATCCTTCGTTCAATGCAGGCACAGGTTCCGTGAAGAGGATAGATGGCTCAATTCAGATGGATGCCGCAGTAATGGCAAACAGCCAGATAGGATCGGTTTCTGCAATAGAGCGGGTGAAGAACCCGGTTCTGGTTGCCAGGGAAGTCATGCTTCAAACACCTCATGTAATGATTACGGGGGATGGTGCGGTAAAATTGGCCAGAGCTCTGGGTTTTTCCGATTATGATCCAACAACAGAGCGAACCGAAACAATATGGAAGAAAATGGTTGCCTTCTTCAACGGCAGGGATGTGGAACTGCCTGAAAGGTATTCCCAGTATTACAGGTACGCAAAGATTTTCGGATTTCCACAGCAAAAGGACACAGTGGGTGCTGTGGCAAGAGTGGGTGGCAAATTTGCAGCCGCAGTCTCAACCGGCGGCTCATCCCCAATGATGAGGGGGAGGGTCGGGGATTCTCCCCTTCCAGGGGCAGGCCTTTATGCTGGTGAAAATGGGGCAGTTGTTGCCACAGGAATAGGTGAGGAGATTATCAGGAAGATGATGTGCTACGATATTTACACAAAAATTGGGACTGAACCTCTCCATGAAATACTGAAAAACAAGGTTGAGGAATTCGGGGAAGTTCTGGTGGGGGCAATTGCAGTTTCAAAGGATGAATTCGCCTCCTATTCCAACAGCAGCATGGCCACAGGTGAAAGCACATGGCCATGAGCCATGTATGATTCCACTTCAAGAAAATCGCCAGAATACGGTGCCTGTATTATGGCGCCAAAACTATCTGTCTGACACCAGTATCAAGGTTTATAAAGCAGTAAAATATGCTTCTTGAATGGAATTTGAAAAGTTCAGGACCATGCAATTCCCCAGGGATGTATACGTGGGGCACGGGGTTCTGCCAAATATCGTTCCCGTTGTGGGAAGATACATGCGCTCAGGTTCCATTATTATTGTCACAGGAAATATCACATATGGCCTCGCGGGAAAGGAAGTCGAGTCCATACTCCATGATGCCGGATATGATGTCCACGTAATAAAGACAGACCGTGCAAACACAGAGAATCTGGAAAGGATTGAATCTCTGACCAAAGAGCTCAATGCAGGGCTAATCATCGGTGCCGGTGGTGGCACAAAGATAGACCTTGCCAAGAAAACAGCATATGATTTTAACGTTCCATTTGTAAGTGTACCAACAACTCCAAGCCATGACGGGATTGCATCCCCCAGGGCCTCCATAAGAAGAACAGGCTCAACCCTCTCGCAGGAAGCCTCAATGCCGATTGCCATCATTGCAGATACTGCGATACTTTCCAGGGCTCCATTCAAGTACCTGAAAGCAGGAGCTGCAGACGTGATTTCAAACCTCACAGCACTACTCGACTGGAAACTCTCCAGCCGCCTCCATGGCGAGGAATACAGCTCCAGTGCTGCAGCAATATCTGAATATGCTGCCAAGGAACTCCTTGAGAAGAGCCACATGGTCCTTCAGGGCGTAGAGGAATCAGTATGGTTAGTTACCAAGCAGATTCTTGCCTCCGGGACGGCCATGGCAATAGCCGGGTCATCAAGGCCTGCAAGCGGCAGTGAACATCTTATTGCCCATGCCCTTGAAAGTACGAACCCTGGCGAGGCTATTCATGGCGAGCAGTGTGCAATGGGTTCAGTTGTCTCCATGTTTCTCCACGGCGGGGACTGGCAGATGCTTGCATCAGCATACAGCAGGATGGGTCTGTCAATCAAGGCAAAGGACTACAAAATACCTGATTCAGTCATGATCAAGGCCCTGTCAACAGCCCATTCCATCAGGCAGGAGAGGTACACTATACTTGGGGAAAAGGATATAAGTTTAAATGCCTCAGAAAAAGCCCTCGAAATCACAGGAATCATCTAATGGTGCCCGCACCATGGCCAAGATATCTCTTATAGGAGTGGATCTTGCAAAGGAAGGTTTGGAGTTTACCTTTGTTGGCCCTCTAGTTGGCTGTGCAGAATGCAGGATAAAGAATGTCTGTTTTAACCTTGACCCCGGGAAGACATACAGAGTACTCAAGGTCAGGGAAAAGGAGAATCCCTGTTTTGTTTTCAACAAGGACCGTGTATCCACAATTGAGGTAGAGGAAATACCGGAAATTATGCACATGCAGTACGGGAAGAAGCTCCAGGAAGGCTCATCAGTCACATTCAAGTCTATGGATTGCGATCATCACACCTGCCCCAACATTGAGAAATGCAACCTTGTCCACCTGAGAGATGGTATGAGGGGAGTCATCAACAAAGTTAATGAAAAGCTGGAATGCCCCAAGGGTTATGACATGAGAAAAGTTTCGGTCAGCCTCCAGTGAACTTTTCTACTTTTTCACAAATCTGTGCCTTTCCAGAAAAATTTCCACTTTATTGTCCTTTGACTTTCTAATTTCCAGTGGCATCTTTTCATTGTCCATGTAGATGAACACTTCGTCCCCATCCATGAGAACAGGCACTGAAATGTTGTATTCATCACTTCTCAGTTCAAAGGTTAGGTTTCCCGTGGAACTCTCCTTTATTATGAGGAAGCTGAAGTCCCTGTAGTCTCCATACATGCCTATGAGTTCTTCTTTCAGTTTGTCGTGCTTCACAAAGGGAAGGTCTTCCGGCCCTGATCCCCTGACGAACAATGAAAGCGCATAGAAGCCTATCCTGGAATTAGGGGACTCGGAAACATTTGCACCAATTGAAACCGAGACACCGAAATCCTCCAGGAAACCAACAAATCCAGAGGAGGCTCCAACAGCACCTGAATGCTGCACTATCCTGTGACCAAGGAAATCATCCTGTATGCTCCACCCGTATCCATAGTGGGATTTGCCATAGGGCCCTGTACTATCAACCGTGAACCTTGGCTTTACGGATTCCTTCAGTAAGCCCGCATCAAATATGCCACCGTTTCCGCCTGTCCAGAGAGAAACATACCTTGACAGTTCTTCTGAGGAGGTGATAAGGCCACCTGGCGCAAGCACTGTTTCGTTGTCAGATATCCCTGCCGGCACCATCTCGCCGTCTTTCCTTATATACGGGGTAGCATGGTCACTGTCCCCGAAAGCTTCCATCCCGCTGAATGTGCTCCTCTTCATGTCGAGAGGCTTGAGAAGCATTTCCCTGACGCACTGTGCATATGGCTTTCCTGTTATGCCTTCTATGACTCTTCCCAGAAGGGTATAGCCCTCATTCCAGTACATGAACTTCTTTCCCGGAAGGCTGTGCCTTTCAGATGCTGCACCATTGATGAAATCCATGAAGTCATCCATGGTTTCAAGGGGGATGTTTGTGGTGTCGCGCCCGAGGTCCCTGAAGAGCACAATCTCAGCTGCATTGACTGATGCGATTCCACTGGAATGGTACATAAGGTTTGACAATGTGGTTTTGCCTGCATACTCGTCAACCCTGTAGTCATCCAGATAGTCTGTAACTGGTGCTGAGGTCTTGAGCAGGCCCTGCTTTTCCAGTAAAAGAATGCACATAGATGTTACTGATTTGGTGACGGACCCCACTCCATAGAGTGTATCCTTCGTTGCCCGTTTGCCACTTTCAAGATCTCTCCTTCCATATCCCCGGGAGAAGATGGTCTTTCCATGTTGCGCTATTGTAATGGAAAGGGCAGGAACTCCGCTTTTCTGCATGGTCCTGGAAATGTACCTGTTAAGCTCCAGGATTTTATCATCAGTAAGCTCAGACGTATCTGGTCTCGCCATTTTATATCGGCAGAAGTATCTATTTCCTGTTATTACAATCTTTGGGAAGCTGGGAATTCCGTGGGAAGATCAACATTATTCTGCGGCACGGTTGGTCGGGATTAATGTGCGCATAACTGGCAAGAGGCAATAACTATGTTTCAGGGGCATTTTCAAAATACTGCAGTTTTTGCTGCGGACGAAAGCCTTGATATCATCTGCCTATCAACTGATTAGACGCTCTTCTCCGGATAAGGGTTGGGGACTGGCAGGCTTAATAAAATCGAGGTATGAAGAAATAGGAACAATATCCAGCGGAATGAAGGCACCTATGCGTGGTTTTCAAATGTGGCTGGCTGAAGTCAGCTGAAAATAAAAATTTAAAAAAAAGTAAAAATTGGGAAAGAGTTCAGGTAAGCACCACTGGCTCTTCCCTGTCCAGTTCTGTCGAAGCTGCATAGTCGGCTTCTTCCAGCTTGTTTTTCAGGCCGGAAAATACTCCCAGAGGGAAGAAGACCAGGACAGACACCACTACTACAACAGCTGTGGCTTCGTAGAAGGTGAGAATGCTCTGGGCCCCATCGCTTCCAATATACGTCATTGAGAGCATGAAGGCGATGTATCCAATGTACCACAGGGAGTTTCTGAAGTGCTTAAGATCCCTCTTGGTGGTGTTTCTTACAACAGGCAGTATGAGTCCGAAGATCACCACTCCAACTGTTAGAATTGCCACGGCATAGTAAACGGTTGTCCAGCCACTCCAGAATATGATCAGGGATGCTGCTACAAACGCTATTGGCGCGATAATGGTTCCACCAGGGATCCTGTACTTTGTTGCTCCCTGCCTTCTCGAAACCACAAGTGCAACCGGGTTTACGGCAAAACCAAGGTAACCGGCAACAACAGCGTCTTCAATAAGCCCATAAATGCTCGGTATTGGGGCAGAAACAAATGCCAGTATGCCTCCAATCAGCGCAAGGGCGAGGAGTGCCCAGTACGGTACTGAATATTTCTGGTGGATGAATTTCATCAGATTGGGCATAATTTTTGTTCTGCCCTGGGCGAGAAGAACCCTGGAACCCCCTCCAAGGTAAACATAGCCCACAATGAACGGGCCTATTATACCAATAACTATGGTGAAGGCGAGTATAAGGGTGGAATTGTAGCTGTGTGCAATTGTGATGAAAGGATTTCCTGCGATTGCACCCACTCCCGCCCAGTTACCGGGGGAAATTCCTAGCCTTCCCCAATCAATGCCAGTGACAAATATCCAGTCAAGGAAGAGGTAAATGAGAAGTTGCCCTATTACCACAATGATAATGGCCAGGGGCAATTTCCGGAATTTCTTTGATTCCTCTGCATAGTCTGGGAGAACCCTGATTCCACCAAATGCAAACATTGCAAAAGGTATGGCGAGAAACACTCCTGAGAATCCGAAAGGCAGGAATCCTCCGTAAGAGGTTAAGTTTGCCCCTTTGTAGACAAGGGCTGCAAGGCCTATTCCCACTGCAATATAGAAGAACAGCTTGACGATGCCAAATGCAACGGTTGACTTCCCGAAAACCTTAATCCCAAAGTAGTTGAATGGGACCATGAACACCATTAAAACTGCAGCTATCACTCCTCCCATAAGAGTTGGAGCTCCAGACGCTGTAACAAGGCTGGGGTTGAATATGCTAAGTCCATCGACCACTGCGAAAGCTTCTATTGGCGGTATGAAGATATACCAGATAAGATCCGCAAGTGAGTTTATGGTGTTTGTAAACCACCCGTGCGTATACAGTACATACCGGGATGGCCCGCCAGCTTCAGGATATGTTGTTACAAGCTCAGCGAAGGTCAATCCTATGAAAAGATAGAATACCCCTCCCAGAAGCCATCCCAGCCAGCTCCCCGGACCAGCAATTCCGGTCATTGCAGCTGCGCTGAACAGGATGCCAGTGCCTACGGCACCCACCACTCCTATTATGATCAGGTCAAGAAAGGATAGCTCTTTCTTTAGCTCCCTAGGCTGTTGTGTGTTAACTTCCGTCATGCAAGTTGTACATTTATTAAGTATATAAACTTTCAATGCAGAATATATTAAAGATAGTAATGATTATTTATCTAAATGGAATAATTCAGTCTATTGCGGCTCCCGAACTAATTCTTGAACTGCAGACACTCATCTGAAAAGGGACATCAGGGTACTGAGTACTGCAATCCTTGTCAGAGATTTTTGACGGGACTTATTAATTCGTCGGTACCTGTAAATCATTATAATATTGGCATGGCATAATCAATTGCATATGTCAACCGTAAAGATTGGGTTAATAGGCAAACCAAATGTTGGAAAATCCACGCTTTTTTCTGCTTTGACCAAAGCTCCGGTTGATATCGCAAATTATCCCTTTACCACCCTGAAGCCCAATGTTGGAATCGGCTGGCTCACAGCAAAATGCCCTGAGGCAGAGATTGGAAGCAGATGCACACCAAGGGAGGGAAGCTGTGTCAATGGCACTAGATTCATTCCAGTGGAGATAATTGACGTTCCCGGCCTTATTCCCGGAGCCAGTGAGGGAAAGGGCATGGGAAACGAATTCCTGGACAACATCAGAGATTCAGAGGCAATCATACATGTTTTCGATGCATCAGGAAGAACAGCGCCTGATGGAACTCCACTGCAGGAGAGCAGGGACCCGGTTGAGGATATTTCTGCCATTGAGAATGAAATGATTGCATGGATGGCAGACCGTATTTACAGGGACTGGGACAAGTTTGCAAGGAAAGCCGATGCGTCCAGTGAAAGAATGGAAAGGATACTGGAGACCAAGATAGGAACCTTCGGGATAAAGGAAAAGCAGATTTCGCTAATACTTACCAAGGACGCATTCCCTGCCAAATTATCACACTGGGAAAATTCCCACGCAACCAGGTTTGCATCCCTTGTGTTCAGGTACATCAAGCCTATAATCAGGGTGGCAAACAAATGTGATGCAGCTCCTCCGGAGTACATAGAAAAGATCCTGAAATTTGATGAAAGCATCTACTTTATTTCAGGGGAATATGAACTCACTCTGGAGAAGGCCATGGGTGCCAGCCTGATCAATACCCTGGACATGGGCTTTGTTGTCTCCCAAAAAGCAAACCAGGCTCAGAGGAATGCCCTTGAAAAGATACGGGCATTTCTTTCAAGTTCGTATATTACAAGAATGGACCAGATATTATCCCATATTGTCAGGGATGTCCTCCGGTATGTTGTTGCATATCCCGTGGCAGATGAGGGCACATGGGGAGACAAGAAAGGCAACATCCTTCCCGACGCATTCCTGATGCCATATGGCACAACCGCCCACGAAATGGCTTTCAGGGTGCATTCTGACATAGGGGAGGGTTTCATAAAAGCCATCGATTGCAGGACAAAGAGGGCAATTGGCAAGGATCATGTCATAGAAGACTCAGAAGTTGTAAGAATAGTATCGAAGACAAAGTAGGGATTACTGACTTTTCTCCTGTTTTATGAGAAATTTTTTATGGATTCGACAGTTGGCATTCCAGTGGTCCATTATCCGCATCCCAATTTAGGAAAAACTGGCTCTTTATCACTCATAATAGCGACTGTAATCATCACAGCAATAGGTGCATATGTTACCTACACTTCAATAGGTGTATTTGTCACAAATGCTGTTGGAAGCACAATAAGGTCATCCGCGAAATCAGGACCGGGCCCTATTATCCTGGTCATAGGGGTTGGATTGTTCCTGGTTTCATTATTTGACTATTTCTTGAAATACAACAGGACTGGCATTATTATGTCAATCATTGGCGGCCTTGTTACTTCCGCAATCTCGCTGCCTTTTCTCATCTACTATAATTTCTACTTCAGTGAGAGTGAAATAATTGCTGGCGGTACATATACTGTTTACCCGTATGGCCTGCAGCCGGCAATCCCTTTTATGCTCGGGCTGTTTTTTTCTTTCATAACATGGCTCCTGTACCTTGGAACAGAACGTGGAAAAATCAGGATAAAAGTTCCGTTCATCAGGATAAGGAAAGGAAACTGACCTTTTACCTTGGTATTCTCTATTTTCCAACGCGATTGGAATTTCAAACCTGAATATTATTCAAAGGTCTCCTATGTGTGGAAAAACCTTGAAGATTGAAGCAATCAAAGGCGTTATATATCGTTTAGCATATCCCATGCCTGCTCAATTAAATTCAAACAAGTCATAGGTGGTATATTGGCGAACGGTATTAACGCTGGAAACAAGCTAAAAGCAACAAGAAAAAAATTCAGGTGGTCTGACTCCAAGTACAAGAAGAGAGTCCTGAACCTCAAGAAGAAGAGTGATCCTCTAGAGGGTGCACCATCTGCCAAAGGAATAGTCATTGAAAAGATCGGCATAGAAGCAAAGCAACCCAACTCAGCCATAAGGAAGTGTGTCAAGCTCCAGTTGATCAAGAATGGAAGGCAGATTACTGCATTCGCACCTGGAGACGGCGCTATCAACTATATTGATGAACACGACGAAGTCACAGTGGAAGGTATAAGGGGAAGACAGGGAAGAAGCAAGGGAGATATCCCCGGAGTAAGGTTCAAGGTCTCAAAGGTAAACGGAATTTCACTGCTTGAACTTGTCAAGGGAAGAAAGGAGAAGACGGTGAGATAATGCCGGAACTCAAATTGCTGGGAGAATTTCCAATCAACGATGTACAGGTCCATGATGCAGGGCTTTCCAATTACATCAACCTCACTGCCAACGTGAACCTTCACAGCGGTGGAAGGTACTCCAGCTATTCTGCTGGAAAGAGGAACGTGAACACCGTTGAGAGGCTTCTCAATAAGCTCATGAGGTCAGAGAAGTGGACTGGCAAGAAATACAGCGCCTACAGGGTGCTCAAGGAAGCATTTGATCTCGTCGCAGAGAAGACTAAGCAAAACCCAGTTCAGATCCTTGTCAACGCAATCGAGAATGCAGCCCCCAGGGAAGAAGTCACAAGGCTGAAATATGGTGGAATTGCAGTCCCAAAAGCCGTTGATGTTTCGCCTTCAAGAAGGGTTGACGAGGCACTCAGAAACATTGCACTCGGTGCCACAAATGCCTCATTCAAGAACAAGAAGCCCATTGCCAACTGTCTCGCAGACGAACTTATGAATGCGGGAAGAAATGACGCATCGTCATACGCAGTGAGCAAGAAAGAAGAAATTGAAAGAATAGCCGCCTCAGCAAGGTAAACCCTTGTTTTGAGGTGTCAATCAACCTTTTTATTTTATTCTCACATTATTATTTCTATAAACATGCCATGGTTTTTCCCGCAATGACACAAACCCACGAAAAAAGGGATTTTTGCGGCTAATGCCTGGGAATACATCATGCCAGTCATATTCTTTCCCGGCAGCCTCTTGAAAAAGCTGCTGGATGATTGATTTCATCATCCAATGCGAGCCTTAGTGGGTACAAATTTAGAAGAACTGCAGTGCAGTGGCAAGGCCCACAATTACAAGGAGCAGCGCGAGTGATATAAACGAGAACAGGTGCGTTACTTTCCTGATCCTCTTCACCTCTTCCAGTTTGCCCTCCCTGGCGAGCCTCGTGATCTTCTTCCCATGGTAGAGGTTGTTTGAGTAAATGATCAGGATATCGATTCCCACAACAACGATCTTGGCAAGGAGTATTTCTCCCCCAGAAGTGCTGTAGAGGGCAGAGAAAGATCCAAGATACCATGTCGCATTATAGATCCCTGTCACAATAAGAACGGCAAGTGAAACATGGGTGAAGATGGCAAACCTCTTGGCAATCTTCCCAACAATCCTTGTCCTCTCCTTCTCATCATCCGTGATCTCATATGAGGCAGGCCAGACCACAAGCCAGATGAAAAATGACCCACCTACGAACAGTATCGCGAAGAAAATGTGAATGGCAAGAACAATGGCATCAAGCAGGATCATTTAAGGAGAATTATTACGGTTGATTAATTTCTTTGGTGCTTTTTATCTGCACGTACACAGATTCAATCAATTTCAGGCCGTGCATAACGGTTTTAACTTCGCTTGAATTAATCAATGGATCAAAATGTCCGTCGTAATAATCGAGGAACCGCCCAAGGAAATGAGGCCCGAAGGGGCTATCCGGGCAGATGTGGCATGGAAACTGTTCCTTCCTGATTTCATGGGAGATATCCCCGGACCCGGCAAGGGGAGGATTGAGCCCATAAGGCACTGGCTATGGTGGGAACTCTCCAGGAAACAGGGCTTTATGAGGAAAGATGGAGTTCCACCTGCTTATCTTCTGGCACCGCCGCTCACACCTGAAGGAAAAGAGTTTCTCATCAGGACGTGTTCTCTATGGACCAACAAGGTACATCTCATTCACGCAAAGGGCAAGAATGCGGATCTCGGGGCAACTGGAGAGAACATGTGGATTCCTCCTGTAGTCAACGTGAACGCAAAGCCACAGAAGGACAGCGCACTGTCAAGGCTTACAAACGAGGACGAGGATGGCATTGATACACACTTCTCACCAATCCTGGGTGCTGGAAAATCCTATGCCAGGGCTTACACAATCCAGCAGGACAGCACGTATTCCAGATTCCACAGCCATTCTGCAAGGGAGGAGCTATACCTGGTGCTAAAGGGCAAAGGCACCATAAGGATCGGCGAACACAGAGTCTCAATAAATGAAGGGGATCTAATCGCCAAACCCACCGGGCCAGACATTTCCACACAGTTCCTTGCTGACAGGGGTGAATCCATGAGGGTACTGGACCTTGAGATATGGCCGGAGGATGAGAGGATTTCAAAGGATGCGGTGCTTTACCCTGATCATGAGGAACTGGATCTCTTCGGGCAGGGCTGGTTTTTCACTGTTCCCTCTGCAACGATCTCAGATGCTCTGGACGCAATGTCACACTACGACACCGGATACCGGCGGAAAGCGGATGGAAGCTGGGAGCCAAAGGACATACCGGGGCACAAGAAAAGAGAAAAGTGAGTAGCTAGAATTCCAGTTCATCAGATTTCAGCACTCTGGCAAATTCACCGTTTATGGAGGCAAGGTTCACGTCATGGACTACCTGTGCCGGGATTTTCTCTCCACTAATCCCCTTTGCCTCATGGGCTGCGCAGGCATCCTCTATGACAAATGACTCGAAACCCAGGTTTCCTGACATTCTTGCCGTGGTGCTCACGCAGTGGTCTGTAACCAGGCCCATGTAATATACGGGTGGATTGCCCATTTCCCTGAGGAGTTTCTCGAGATCCGTGCCGATGAATGCACTGTTGACATGCTTTGTTATGATTTTCTCGCCCTCCAGGGGCTTCACTTCATCCTTGAACTGAAAAGTTTCCTTGCCGCTGTGGAGCAATGAATTGGGATTCTTTGAGTCGTGCCTCACATAGATTACGGTGAGGCCATGTTTCCGAAATTCCCCAAGAACTTTTTTCATTTTCTTCTCAGCATCTGGGTTGTTTCTCACACCCCATCTTGGATCTGAAAACCCCTTCTGCACATCTATTATAACCAGGACAGAACCCTGCGCAACCTTTCCCATGTATCAAAGATGGAGTTCCGGGTTAAAGAGGTTGTTAACCCTCAACAGTTTTCCGTCCCGTTTATATAGAGAAGAACCTGCAATTTTGCCACAATTGAACCTCTTCGCACAGGACAAATTCTTCTGAATCATGAATCGGTCATAAGGATTTTAGCAAGTGAACAATAGTGGTACATAATGACCAGAGAGGAATTGCTTTCAAAGCCCGTAAAGGACCTTAAGATTACCGGTTCAACAACACTCAGGGAACTCATAGGGCAATTTTCAGATTCGGGTGGATTCACTTCCGCAAAGCTCGGCACTGCCTACACAATTCTTGATAAGATGTTCACGGAGGAGAACACCACATTCCTTTCATTTCCCGCCGACATCATTTCCACCGGAACCAGAGGGCTGATCAATGAGATGGTGAAGAGAAAGCTGGTTGATGTCATCATAACAACCAATGGAACGCTTGACCACGACATTGCCAGGACTTACATGGACTACTACTGCGGAACCTTTGATTACAGCGACAGGGAACTCAAGCACATGTCCATAAACAGGCTCGGAAATGTCTTTGTGCCGGACGAGAGCTATGGGGGGATCATTGAGGAAAGGGTCCAGCCAGTGCTTGAAGACCTGTACAAGAAGAAGAAGGAGTGGGGCGGGGCAGAACTTCTTGGTGAATTCGGCCTGACACTGAATAATGATTCTTCCATTCTATACAATGCTGCGAAAAACAGGATTCCTGTGTACGTGCCGGGAATGACGGACGGGTCCTTCGGATCCCAGCTCTGGTCGTTCTATGAAAGGAACAGGGACTTCAAGATTAACCTGCTTCAGGACGAACACGAGCTTTCAGATATCATATTCGATGCAAAGAAGACAGGCGCGCTGATGATTGGCGGCGGAATATCCAAGCACCACACAATTTGGTGGAACCAGTTCAGGGGTGGCCTTGAATACGCAGTCTACGTTACAACGGCCCAGGAGTTCGATGGTTCTCTCTCTGGCGCAAAGCTTGAGGAAGCCATTTCATGGAAAAAGATGAGGGAGGACGCGGATTTCGTAAACGTCTATGGGGATGCAACCGCACTCCTGCCTCTGTTGATAGGGCCTTTCCTTTAGATATATTTCAGCCATTCCATTATGGGATCATCTTCGTCCTGAAGTTCTGAGCTGGTTTCCCCGAATGCACTTATGGTCTTGAAGAGGTGGAAGTATATCCTTCCGTTCTTTTCCTCTCCGTACATTATGTGCTCCACTGACCTTCCCTCTGGAAGGTGCGACATTGCCTCAGGGAATTCAGGCGAAAAGTGGACTTCTATCTTGTCCCCATCCTGTTCAAGCCAGTATGAATTGTTCTGCCCCATGTATTTCTTGAGCTTGTCTGTTTCTATTGAGGGACCCATGCCGTGGCATATTTTCTGATGGCTTTAATACATTCCCATTTACCAGCGTGACAAAGGAAAACCCATTTCTAATCCTTGGACATGTTCACACATGCACTATATCACAGAGGAAGAGGTGGCAAAAAACCTGGGTGTCAGGGAAACAGTGGACATCCTTGAGGAAGCATTTGAGTCATATTCAGCAGGGACATCATACTACAGGCCCAGGGAGAGGATAATTTTTAATGAGACAGTTTTCAACACCATGCCTGGAGTATTCCAGCACAGGCATCTTGCAGGCCTCAAGACTTACATCGCCAACAGGAACGGTGCCAGGTTTGTTGTTCTCATATTTGACACCAGGAAAACGGAACTTCTTGCAGTCATAGAGGCAAACAAGCTGGGGCAGATCAGGACCGGGGCACTGCCCGCAATGGTGACAAGGAGGATGTTGAAGGAAAAGAATCAGGGGTTCTGTGTCATTGGTTCAGGATTCCAGGCTGAGACCCAGCTGGAGGCCATGGCTTCCGTATTCAATCTGGACAGCATCTCTGTATATTCCAGAACCTTTGCAAACGCCAGTAAATTCGCTGAAAGAATGCAGAAGAAGACCGGATTGGAGGTCAGAGCCTTCGAAACTGCATCGGGGGCTTTGAAGGATGCCACAATTGTGAATTCCATCACCGATTCCAACGACTCAATCTTTTCCAGGAAGGACCTGGGGGAAGAGTACCACGTAAATCTCTGTGGAGGAAATCTCCCAAACAGGCGTGAGGCAGCGGAAGACGTGTTCACCCATAGTGACCTCATTGTGGTGGAGGACATGGAGCAGGCCATGAAAGAATCCGGGGAGATCATAAGCCTGGCGAAGGACCATCCCGGGAAACAGTGTGTCGAACTGGGCAATTTCATGAAAATGGATGCAAATCATCTCCACGGCATGAAAAAGACCGTGTTCAAGTCCATGGGATTGGGCCTTGAGGATGTTGCAGCAGGTTATGCTCTCATGAAGAACATGGGAATCCTGAAGTAACCAGAAGAATATCTACGGGGAACTATGCCCAGACGTATTCCCTTATTAATGCCATAAAATCATAATCTCTCTACTATTCTTCTTCCCCATGCATTTTATAACAGAGGAGGAGGTGGACAGGTACCTTCCAATGAAGGATGTCATATCTGTTCTGGAGGAGGCTTTTGAAGACTTAGCAAATGGGAAATCTTCTTACAGCAGCAGAGGGAGGCTGAAACTATCAGAAGGTGCTCTTGTTACAATGCCCAGTTATTTTAATAAATACAATGTGGCAGGACTGAAAACATATGTGGGAAGCCAGAAAAAATACAGGCACGTCTTAATGTTCAATTCCGTAAGTGGCGAGCCCATTGCACTCATTGAATCAAGCAGGATGGGGCAGATCAAAACGGGTGCTCTGCCTGCCATGGTTACCAAGAAAATGGTTCATGGAGGCAGCCACTCCCTGGGTATCCTTGGATCCGGCCTGCAGGCCAGAGGGCAACTTGAAGGCATTCTTGCAGCATTTCCACTGGATTCTGTCAACGTGTACTCAAGGACTCCCGGTAACGCCAGGAAATTTGCAGAGGAGATGTCCTCAAAATTTGGGATAGACATCAAGGTTCATGATACGGCCTCCTCTGCATTGAAAAATTGCTCAATCATAAGTTCTGCGACCAGCTCACTGGAACCAATATTTTCAAGAAGAGATCTGGGGGATACGTATCACGTCAACCTCATTGGTGCTAACGTACCTTCAAGACGCGAAGCTGCCGTGGATGTACTTGACCAGAGTGACTGTGTCATAGTTGAGGATATGCCACAGGCACTGGAGGAATCAGCGGAAATAATGGGAATGAAAGACAGGAAGAAATGCATCGAACTTGTTGATTTAATGAAGATGAACAGTAATGGCATGAATGAAAGGAAGAGAACGGTGTTCAAGTCCATGGGTGTAGGCCTTGAGGATGTTGCAGCAGGTTATGCCCTGCTGAAGAATATGAAAATACTGTGAACCCTGCCTTATTTTTGAAGAAGGTCTTCCAGGGCTCCATTCAACCTGGGAAATTTGAACTGGTAGCCTATTTCCTCAGCTTTCCTCGGCACAACTTTCCTTCCATTTGCCAGTATCTTTGAGACCTCCCCCATCATAAGGCGAAGTATTGTAACTGGAATGGGAATCCTGGAAGGCTTTCCCATAGCTTTGCCAAGTGAATCCGCAAAATCTCTCATTCTGGGCACTTCAGGGGCAGAGGCATTCATGGGACCTGAGACAGTCTCCAGGTCCAATGCATACAGAACCATTCCAACCTCATCCTCTATGTGTATCCATGGGAACCACTGGTTGCCTGGCCTTATTGGGCCTCCGATTCCCCTGTTAAAAGCGTTCATGAGCTGTGGAAGTGCCCCATTTTCCCTGTCAAGGACAACGCTTGTCCTTATGTTTATTACCCTTGTTCCGCAATCCTCTGCTTTCAGGGCCGCATTCTCCCAGTCTGTTACAAATGTTCCCCAGAAATCTTTTCCAGCAGGGTAATCTTCTGTGACTGTGTCATCGTTGAAGGTGTTGTATCCGTATATTCCTGCAGCAGAGCCGTTTATGAATATGGCAGGCTTTGCTTTTGCGTTGCAGATTGCCTCTGCAATCCTTGCAGTGGCTTTAACCCTGGACTCAACTATTTCAGTTTTGTAGTTTCCCTTCCACTTCTGAAATATCGGAGCACCGCTGAAGTTGAAAACAGCATCTGCGCCATCAACATGCTCCTGCCACCCATCCTTATCGTAGTTCCACTGGTACTGTTCCACCAGATGAGGGAAAAGAGCCCTGCTCCTGGAGGTATCACGGGCAAATATCCTTATGTTCCAGCCAGTGGTGGAAAGTTTCTGAATAACAGCCTGACCAATAAGTCCCGTAGCACCGAAAACAGCAGCAGTTCTTCCGTTGTTCATGAATTATTCAACTCATGAAGATTATTTAATATTCCTAAAATCAGTTCATATCTTTTAACACATTACAAAAAAAGGGGAAGAATTGGGTTTATGGGATTACGCCTTCTCCTCAGGGAGAAGGTATTCCGGCCTTATGGGGGTTTCAACAATAAGCTTGCCCGTGGCTTTCTCAATAGCCCTGGAAAGAGCAATTGGAACACCTATGGTGGGTGCCTCGCCAATTCCCTTGGCCTTGGAAGGCAGTGGTGACTCGGATTTGTGGAACTTGATGCCAAACTTCGGCACAAGGTCCGCTGAAAGCACCCCTGCATCCGATATGGAAGTGATGAGCGGGAGCCCATCCTCGTCGAAGGCGAGTTCCTCAGAAAGGGTCTGGCCTATGCCCTGCACAGCACCACCAGCATTCTGTCCTTTTGCATTGTCAAGGTCAAGAATCCTGCCAATATCATAGTATGAGAGGCACTCTTTCACAATGACCCTGCCGTAGCTGTCCATGTCTACAGTTACAAGGTTTGCCCCGAGGCTGCTTTCGGTCTTGTCATACTTGAAGAATTCGTATTCGTCCCATTTTCCTTCAAGGAGAGCCTTGAGGGTGTACTTTCCGTGCTTCTTCCCGATCTGTTCCTTTATCTTTCCTGCAGCAACTATTACTGCAGAGGAAAGGACCATTGATGACCTGCTCCCCCATGCTCCAACTCCATCCTCCAGCTGGTCGGTGTCTCCTTTCAGGACATCCACAATATCTTCAGGCACGCCGAGCTCTTCCTTGAGCAGTGTCTTTATGAATATATCATGCCGCTGGCCATGTGCGTTTCCCCCGGTCCAGACCTTGAGCCTTCCATTTTCAACTTTTATCCTTGCAGATTCTCCTCCCGCTGTTGCATGGTAGAGAATAAGGAAGGCAAAACCCACATTCTCCCTGTCCCTGTATTTCTCGTAATTCAGTTCCTTTATTGCGCTCTCAAGGAACTGCCTTGATTTCTCAACCTGCATTCCAAGTGGCGAAGTGTATGTTTCCTTTGCGGCATTGATGAGCCTCAGTGCTACAGGATCCATTTTAAGCTTGTCAGCGAGCCCGTCCATGAGCCTTTCAATGAAGTACATGGCTTCAGGCCTGCCTGCTCCCCTGTATGGCCCCTGAGGTGCTTTGTTGGTCAGCACAGAGACAGCCCTGACATATGCATTTGGAAGATAGTATGCCCCAGCCAGCTGCCTGGCAATGAACATGGGGGAAAATTCTCCTGATCCTCCGGTGAAAGCACCATTATCAACGATGACTTCTCCCTTGAGGCCCGTTATGGTCCCGTCCTTCTTCGCGTAGAGCTTCAGGTTAGCAACAACACCTCTGCCCGGCCTGCTTGCCAGAAGATGCTCCCTTCTTGTTTCAATCCATTTTACAGGGCGCCTCTCTTTCATTGCCAGATAACAGGCAACAACGTATTCTGGGAACAACCCGCCCTTAAGGCCAAAGGCTCCTCCAGTATCCACCTGCACGACCCTGATCCTGTCAGGCTCCATCTTAAGTGCTTCGCTGAGCCCTCCCTTTATGGAGTGGGCGCTCTGTGTGCTTACCCATACCGTGAGCTTGTGCCCGTCGTAGGCTGCCACAATTCCCCTTGGCTCAATGGGGTTTGTTGCTATTCTCCTGTTGATGATCTTCCTTTCAATCACAATATCTGAGGGATCAGGTGTGAATTCCTTCCCAAAGTACCGGTCGACTATTGCATTTGACTTCACTCCGGGATACATCACTTCACGTTTCAGTGAATCTTCAGGGTCCACTATGGCTTTCATTGGCTCGTATTCTATTTCAACGGAATCAATAAGGTCCTCTGCAACGTAGCGGTCATCTGAATACACGGCGGCAACCGGCTGACCAACATAGCCAACATGTCCGTTAGCGAGCACAGGGTGGCTCAGTGCTGCAGGCCCTCCTGTGGTTGCTCCTTCACCCACTTCCACAACTTCGAAGTTAACTTCCTTGTGTGTAAGCTGTGCACCTGAAATTTTCAGGATTTTTGCCCTGGCGTACTGGCTCCTTGCGAAGCCAAGGTAAAGCATGCCAGGCATCTGGATATCATCTACGAACCTTCCTTCTCCTCTAACCAGTTTTTCACTCAGTTCCATGTTATGCACCTATGCCCTGACCTTTATCTCGGGGTGCTCCTCTATGGGGTCACCCTCCTCTTCCATCTTCTTGCTGGCGTCCTTGATGGATTCAACAATGTTATCGTATCCGGTGCACCTGCAGAGATTACCTGAAATTGCTGCCCTGATTTCCTCATCGGTTACGTTCTTTCTGTTCTTGAGCAGCCAGTAGGAGGTCAGTATCATTCCAGACGTGCAGTATCCGCATTGCAATCCGTGTTTGTCCACGAAGGACTGCTGGACCGGGTGAAGTTTCTCCCTCCCTTTTGATAGGCCCTCTATTGTCATAACCTTCTTTCCGTTTGCCTGAACTGCCAGTATTGTGCACGATTTCACTGCCTTTCCGTCCATTATGACGGTGCATGCGCCACAGTTTGTTGTGTCACACCCAATGTGGGTACCTGTGAGGCCCACAACTTCCCGCAGGAAGTGTGCAAGCAGCATTCTTGGCTCAACTTCTGTCTCTTTGGCTTCTCCATTCACTGTGATTGAAATATGCTTCTTGCTAACCATTTTAATTCTCTCCTGCCCTTGACAATGCTTTCCTGATTGCCTCGCGCGTTATTCTTTTTAGAATTTCCCTCTTGTAATCTTCAGTTCCGTATGGATCACTTGTAGGCTGGGCTGATGCAGCCACTTCCGATGCAGCCTTGCTTATGACCTCATGCGTAAGCTCCTTTCCTGCCAGGATTTTTTCTGCGCTTTCCATCCTTCCTGATTTTGCTGATACGGATGTTGTTGCAATATTGGCCCTTGTGCATTTGTTTCCTTCAAGTTCAAGCTGGACGGCAACTGCTGCAACTGAGAAGTTCCAGGTATTTTTCTTGAACTTTACATATGCTCCTCCGGACCTCTTCCCCCAGAAGGGGATTGTGACTTCCGTGAGGACTTCCTCTGCCTCCAGTGCAGTGGTGAAAGTGTCCAGGAAGAAGTCCCTGGCTTTAATTTCCCTTAAGCCGTTCCTTCCCTGCACACTGATCCTCGCGTCCAGTGCTATCATAACCGCCGGGAGATCATTTGCCGGATCAGCATGGGAAAGATTTCCCCCTATTGTTCCAACATTTCTCACAAGCGGATCCGCGAGCTGTTCTGTGGCGTCATGGAGCACAGGAAATTTTTTCCTGATAAGCTCTGAGTTTTCTATATCGCTGTCAACAGTCATTGCGCCAATCCTGACTCCCTCCTTGCCTTCGTCCACGTAACTGAGGCCCTTGACCTCAGACAGTGAGACAAGGTAGGGGATTGAGGATATCCTGGCTTTCAGCAGGGGAATCAGGCTCTGTCCGCCTGCAAGTATTTTCGCTTCCCCAGGATATTTGGCTAGAATGTCAATAACTTCGTCAATGCCCGTCGGGGCAAAGTATTCAAAAGCTGGAGGGTTCATCTTTCAAAGAATGGTTAAACCTACTTAAATTTAGATTTTATAGACTATAGGTGAATATTTACTGTGGTGCATTTGCTTCCATTTTTTTGGGTTTGGAGGCATTTGAAGACGAATGTTCCCTCCTCACCTTAGTGATCTGAGAAGAGATGCTGATGGCAATCTCAAAAGGCGTAATTGCACCAATGTCCACACCAATGGGAGTATTGATGGAGTCAAGGAATTTCTGGGAAATTCCCTTCCCCCTCAGGACCTCGAAGTCATGAGTTGCCCTTTTTCTGCTTGCCATGAGGCCAACATACGCCGGGGAGTGCTTTGCAACTGCCTCAAGAGCCTCTATGTCCCTTTCGCCCTTAGTAAGTATGACAACAAAGTCGTCATTTGTGAACTTGAATGACTTGAGGTCAAAATCCAGGTTTGAAATGAGTTCATCTGGTTTTTCCTTGAGCACAGGTGCGTGGTCTATCACGGTGACTCTGAAATCAAGCTTCTTGCCCAGCAGGACCAGATATTCCTCAACCTCGTCCCTTCCTCCCTGACCTATAAGAATCAGGCGCTCGAAGGGCTTGAAGGGTTCAAGAAAGACATCAATGGTTCCACCGCAGAAAGTCTCAACGAATATCTCATCCTGAACCTGCCTTGAAATCATGGCCTCAATGCCTTTGCCCGCATCCTCAAGGTGTATCTTCACGCTCTTGGGAATACCTGTGTCAAGGACTTTCCTGGCTTCGTCAAGGATTACTGATTCAGGGCATGCACCGCCAAGTGTTCCATAAATTATACTGTCATCATAAACCACGACCTTGAATCCGGGCTTTGCCAGAGAAGATCCCTCAGTCTTTACAACAGTTGCGACAACAAAAGATTCTCCCTTAGTGCTCATCTCATGGATTTTGCTGGCAAAATCGTAGTTCTCCATGCTTTATGTTATTGAGAATTCTATTTAGCTTTTCCTGAGGCGAAGGCGAGACAGTTGCTGTATAAATTGTGCAAGCACCAGACTTCATCTCATTTGCATATGGATGAAAAGCTCAAATAACCAGTCCTGATTTTAAATATGCATGCCAAGCGTGGAGGCAGTCATACTGGCTTCTGGTTTTTCAAGGAGACTCGGGGTCGACAAGGTTACGCAGGACATATGCGGCAAGAGTGTCCTGAGCCGTGTTGTAGAAACTGCACTAGGAGCCGGCCTTGAGAAGGTTGTTGTGGTTCTAAGGGAGAGGGGCCAGTCCAGGATGGTCCCCAATGATGCAAGGATAAGTATCCTGTACAATGAAAATGCAGAATCGGGCATGTCAAGTGCCATAAAACTGGCAATCCTCAGATCTGAACCCCAATTTGACAGTTTTCTTTTCCTCAATGGGGACATGCCGTTTTTCAGTGCAGATAGCCTTGCCAGGCTCATTGGACTCTGGAAAAGGGATCCAGAAAAAATTGCCTGCATTCGCCATGGAGATGTCTTACGCGGCCCGGTCATATTCCCGCGGAAATACACAAACATGCTTCTGAGCCTGGAAGGGGAAAAGGGAGGAAGGGAACTGCTCATCAACAACAGTTCCCATGTGGTTTTCATTGAGATTGCCAACCAGGATGAACTTGTTGACATCGACACTCAGGAAGATCTGGAGAGGGCGCGGAAAATATGCAGAAGTCTCAGGTCCTGAAAAAACGCCATGCAAGTGTCGCTATGTGGTGTATCACTGATTAACTCATCTTTAAATAGACCTCAAATTTATACTGGTTCAGATTGCCGTCAATAAAGATAAGGGAGGAACTGGAAAGCTTCTACAAACTTAAGACTGTAGTGATTTTGTCATTCGTGCTTACTTTTTTCCTGGAAAACCATTACATAAAATTCCTGGAGGACCCCCAGCTTACCCTTAATTTCTCCACATTCTTCCAGAGCACAAGCCTTCTGGGCCTCTATGGTACACTCATCGGCCTTCTGCTCACGGCATATGCTATGATTGTTGCTGTGCTTCCCCTGTTTTCAACAGAAAGCCTGCAGAAGCCAATTTTTTCACAGATTAACAGGCTGTTTGTTTTCACAATACTGGATGGCACTACCCTTCTGTTGATCTATTTCACTGGTGGCCTGATTCCACTGTTCTTTGCCACGAGCCCGCTGTTCATAGACATGGAGATTTTCTTCTTCTTCTGCCTCATGATTGGCCTGATTTTCTGTGTCCTTACGCTCTCAGACCTGTTCAAGATCATCAGGAAACGCGGTTCAAGGTAGGCTCGATAGCTGTTGATGATGCGGTTTTCTGTTTTAAGGCACCAGTAGCTTGTTTTTTATTCACGTGTTCAGTTATCCAGTTATGCCAAATGAAAGCCTGAAGGAATATGTTATCTCCATGAGGAGGTATTTTCATGAGAATCCGGAATTGAGTTTCCAGGAAGCCAGTACCATTTCGACCATCAGGAAAGAACTTGAAGGTATGGGCCTCGAGGTTCACGAAGTAAAGGAAGGCGGCCTCTATGCTGATATACAGGGAATGGACGGAGGGAAGTCTGTGGCCCTGAGGGCTGACATGGATGGGCTGCCAATAACTGAAGACACAAATCTGCCTTTCAGGTCAAAGAACCACGGAGTCATGCATGCCTGCGGCCATGATGCCCACGTTGCAATGTTACTTGGAGTGGCTAAAAGGGCCCTTGAAATGAAATCAAAATTTAGAGGAAGGATAAGGCTCCTTTTCCAGGTTGCGGAAGAAAGGCCCCCTGGCGGAGCGGTGAGCCTCATCAGGGCAGGGGCGCTAAAAGGTATGGATTACGTTCTCGGGCAGCATGTCATTTCTTCATTCGAAGCCGGGACTGTTGCCACTTTCCCCCGGGAAGCCATGGCCAATGCGGATGAGTTCAGGATCAGAATAATCGGAAAAGGTGGCCACGGGTCAGCACCCCATGAGACCATAGATGCCCTGGTTGTTGCGGCCCAGTTCGTGACTGCTGCCCAGGCCATTGTATCCAGGATGATTGACCCATTCCTTCCTTCTGTTGTTACCTTCGGCACCTTCAATTCAGGTTTCAGGTACAATGTCATTGCACCTTCTGCAGACCTGACCGGCACTGTGAGGACATTTCACAGGGAAGTCCAGGAGAAGATACGGTCCGAGCTTGAAAATGTCCTCAAAAACATTTGTGCAGCATATGGGGCAGAGTACCAGTATGAATATTCAGAGGGTTACCCAACGGTGATCAATACCCAAGAAATATCGGAAATTGTGGATTCTGTTGCTGAGGAACATTTAGGAAAGGGAAAGGTACTGCATCCGAACCCTTCAATGGGAGGGGAGGATTTCGCTTACTACCTGCATGAAATCCCGGGAACATTCTACTTCCTTGGGGTTGGCAATGCAGCCAAGGGGATTACCAGCCCACAGCACAGCCCAACATATACTGTGGATGAGGACACACTGGAAAAGGGAGTGGAAATCATGCTCGGCAGTGCACTTCGGCTGCTCTCCTGAATCTTGTTTTCCATTTTTCAGTTAGCCGCTATTTTTTTATACAAAATTCACAATATTTTTCTTTGATTTGAATGGCAGCTGAAAATTTCAATCCTGTATTCCTGCTTGAATCCATTGGTTCGCTTGGCATAGTGCTTATCCTCCTGATCTTTTACAGAAAGCGCGGCCTTACTTTTGCAGTCCTTGCAGTTTCTGCATTGTCATATTTCCTTGCTATTGCCCTGAAGACTATTCTGCAGAGCTTTACACTTGGAGGCATGGAAGCAGCATACGGGTATTCCAGCTTTCCAACTGCACTTTATTTTGGTGCCCAGACCGCAGTCTTTGAAGTCTTTGGTGCATACCTTTTTGCCTATGCCTTCAGGAAGCATATAATGCAGAAGAATGCTGAAGCCTACGGCCTTTCCCTGGCATTCTGGGAGAACGGCGTTCTTCTGGGGATACTTCCACTCATCAGCCTTATCGCTGATTTCCTCATAATCGCAAATGGTCCTGCATCACTGAGCTCGCTGGTATCGGGTGCGCTCCAGAAGTCCAGCCCGGGGCTATTTATTGGCACTTACCAGGCATTGCCCGTGATAGGATATTCAGTACTGGAGAGAATCTCCTCCCTCATGGTGCATTTTGCATGGGGTTTTCTTGTGGTGACATCAGTTTCACTGGGCAGGAAACGCTATCTGGCCTGTGCCATCCCCATGGGATTTGTTGACAGCGTGGTGCCATTTGCGGGAAAACTTGGGCTTCCACTCACTGAGGCAATATTCTTTTTAATAGGGATTGCAGCCCTTGCTCTGGCACTTCTGGTGAGAAAGGGAGTTTCAAATAATGTTACGGAGGAAAGAAAGGCAGAAATTCCTGCCAGCCCTCCTGACTAATTGCTATTTATTTGTCTGAGGTTTAGTTCTTTGGTGAAAAGGCTTCAATGCTAATGGACAGGTTTACCTTGTCCCCGACCATGAGGCCTCCGCCTTCAAGGACCATGTTCCATTTCACGCCGAAATCCTGCCTGTTTATGGCAGCAGATGCAGTCAGCCCGAATCTTAAGTTTCCAAATGGATCAGTTATGACTCCGCTGTTTTCACCTTTCAAAGTAACTTCTTTTGTTATTCCACGGATGGTGAGGTCTCCCACTACTTCCAGGTCTCCGCCATTTGAGTTAACCTTCCTGCTGACAAAAGTGATATCCTGGAATTTCTCGCTTGCAAAGAGATCATCTGATCTGAGATGGTTGTCCCTGTCCTGGTTTCCTGTTGCTATGCTTTTCGCCTTTATTGTGAGTTTTGCCTTCATGGTGCTGAAGTTATCCGCGTCTCCGCTAATTTCGCCGTCAAAGTCCTCAAATTTCCCCCTGACGGTTGAAATCATCATGTGCTTGACACTGAATTCCATTGCGGAATGTGCCTTGTCAATTGTCCAGTTCTGCACTGCCATGGTACCAAATCTGGTCTTTCTATTTATAGCTTACCATTGGTAAGTTAATTCATACAGTACACTCAATTTAGAGAATACATTTAAATACTGTCAGTAACTTATTATAAACAAGATGGTGGAGAGTAAACCTGCTGAAGAATTAACGCACGAAAGCCCCATAGCTGAGACCTGTCCCATTGTGAACGCCATCAGGGAGATAGGGGGAGAATGGAAGCTTATAGTGATCAGGTACCTTGCGGAAGGCAAACAGGGTTTTAATGAACTCATGAAAACCATTCCGGATGTAAACTCCAAGACACTTGCCGCCACACTGAAATACCTTGAGGAAAAGAATATAATCAACAGGGAAGTTGAGAGCACCAGGCCATTCAGGGTGAAGTATTCCCTTACTGAAAAAGGAATTTCCCTGGGCGAAGCCATTACAGATCTGAAGAAATGGGGAGAACAGTGGGTTGGGAAAACAAAGCCCGTAAAATCCGCTGAGGCAATGGGACACGCCTAAGATATTTGGTTTAACGGTTAATAGGCGCGCTCCAGTGTTTTAGCTGGTAGAAATGACTTCATATAGTTTCAGGTGCAGGGATATAGGGATGGACTGCGGATTTGAGACGAAGGCTGAATCAATGGATTCTATAATGCCAAGAATAAGCAAACATGCATCAGAGGCGCACAATATCAAGCAGATACCTGATGACCTGCGCAAAAAGGTCTCTTCAGCCATAAAAGTAATGCACTGATTGGGACAGGGCACCGCACCAATCTTTTTCTTCTTTTTTCCGATTCTGGGAAGGACACGGTGTGAAATGATCATAGTTATCGGGGCAGGCAGAATGGGGAGGGTCATTGCCCAGGACCTTTCCAGGAACTATGAGGTGCTGGTTGCTGACTCCGATCAGGCATCTCTTTCCAAAGTAAAGGGTATCAGGACATTCAAAGGCTCCTTTATGGATATTCCCGGATTGGCGAAGGCCGATCTTGTGGTAACAGCCCTTCCTTCAGGAGCTGCGCGTGACGTTGTTGAGTTTGCACTCGGTAAGGGGAGGGATGTTGTGGATATCTCATTCACAGACTATGACCCGTTTGAGATGGACAAAACTGCAAGGACGCACGGATGCATGTACCTGCCTCATGCAGGTTTTGCCCCCGGGCTTTCAAACATACTTGCAGGAAAGCTTTACTTCGGGCACGGTTCCAGAAATATTGAAATAATTGTGGCAGGCCTCCAGGAGGAACCTATGCCTCCAATGGGTTACATCCCGACGTTCAATGCTTCAAGCGTCATTGATGAATATACAAGGCCTGCAAGGTTCATCGAAAATGGAATACTGAGGGAAGTACAGCCATTGGAAACAGTGGAGCCAGTGGAAGTGGAAGGCTTCGGCAGGCTGGATTCTTTCTATTCTGACGGGCTATCCACCATACTCCAGACTTTCAGCGAGGGAACGGTGGCTGAGAAAACCCTGAGGTATCCAGGCCATATGGAGAAAATGAAATTCCTCAATGAAATGGGTTATTTCAGCAGTGAGAGAATAGGAACGTCCAGTGCAAGGGAAATCTCTGACGAACTGTTCAGAAGGACTGTGAGGGAAGTCCCTGACGTGAGCATCCTGAAAGTGGTGCCGCTTGACCACAGGGGCCCAGAATACACGGTTGTGGACCATTACGACCACAAGAACAGCATAAGTTCCATGGGTAGAATGACAGGATATTCCGCCGCAGCAATGGCAACCGCAGTTCTGCAGTCAAAGATTCAGGGGAAGGGGACCTACCCTGCTGAGTGTATTGGAAAGGATGACACTGCTTTCAGCTTCATTCTGGATTACCTGAAGGAACATCACATAGAAATAAAGGTCAGGGAATAGGAAATAATTGAGGCGTGAGAAGGAATTTCTCCAGTATGGGCGTGAAATATGGAACTATTAACAGGCATCCCATAAATAAGAGGACGAAATAACAAATCATGAATGCCCCGCTCAGGATTGTTGTCATAGGAGGAGATGCAGCAGGGATGAGTGCTGCCTCACGTGCAAGAAAATACGCCCCGGACAGCACTGTGGTTGTATACGAGGCCGGGGGCCATGTTTCATATTCCGCATGTGGGATGCCCTTCTACCTCAGCGGCGATGTTAGGGAGTTTGACGACCTCATTCACTACCCAGTATCCAAATTTGTTGAGGAACGGAAGATCAATGTGCAGCTTCATTCCCGGGTTATTTCCATGGATGTTTCGGCCAAGTCCCTGATGGTGCAGAAGGATGGCGAGGCCTTCCAGGACCATTATGACAGGCTTATAATAGCAACAGGCGCCAGGCCGCATGTTCCTGAACCATTCACCGGAAAGAAAAATGTCTTCACACTCAGGCATATAGATGATCTTCTTCCACTGGAGGAGGCAATGGGAAAAGTGCAGTCCGTTGCCATTATAGGTGCAGGATATATTGGTCTGGAAATGGCAGAGGCCCTGACAAAAATGGGCAAGGATGTCACACTGATACAGAGATCAGAACGCCTTCTGAGAGGATTTGACGAAGACTTCCTGCCCACCATATCAAGGGAGCTTGAAACGAACAAGGTAAAACTGCTTCTGAATTCCCCTGTAAGGGATGTCCATTCTGATGATGGCCGCATAACCTCCATAAAGGCAGGAGAAAGTGAAGTGCATACTGACGCAGTTTTTGTTTCCGCCGGGGTTATACCCAACAGTGAGTTCGCAGTGCAGGCAGGAATCAGGACAGGCGTTTCCGGCGCCATTTTGGTAAACGAGAGAATGCAGACCAGTGCACCCATGGTCTTTGCGGCAGGAGATGTCGCAACCACCAGGCACCTTGTTACAGGAAAGGATGTTTATTTCCCGCTTGCGACAGGATCCAACAAGAGCGGGAGGATCGCTGGTGAAAATGCAGCTGGCAGAAGGACTATATATGGCGGAATTGTGGGCACTGAGGTTGTGAAGGTCTTTTCACTTGAAGTTGGCAGGACTGGGCTGACTGAGCAGGAAGCCAAGCAGAACAGGTTCAGGCCTGTTTCTGCTGTGATAACGTCAACCTCCAGGTCCTCTTACTTTCCCGGATCTGCCTCCCTCAAGATCAAGCTGATAGCGGACGAGAACACCCACCGGTTCCTTGGAGGAATGATGGTGGGAAAGGAGGGAGTCGCCAAGCGTTTAGACGTTCTTGCCGCAGCACTTTATGGAAGGATGAGGGTCGAGGACCTCACCAGGATCGACTACTCTTATTCCCCTCCATTTGCTCCATCATGGGAGCCACTTGGAGTCGCAGCCGATGTTCTGCTGGGAAAACTGACCTGAAACTCTAAATCGTCGACCCGCATAATTATGCATGGCACTTGAGGGGATTCTTTATGTGCCCAACGGGCCGATGCTCATTGATCCTTCGCTCGAAGGAAGGGACCAAAGCAGAGCTGTCCTGCGGGAAAGGGGAAAGAAATTTTCCGGAGGCCTGGACGCAGTGTTCGTGGTAACTCCTCACTTCTCAACACGGGGAGGGATTGCGGTTATAAGCACCGGAAAAATGAGGCAGATCTTCGATTTCCAGGGCTTCCCCCCAGAATTTTATGAGGTCAGGTACGAACCGCCCGGCAACCCCGTTCTGGCAAAGGAACTGGTTTCTCTGGGCCGAAGCAGAGGACTGCCCATGGAGGAGACGGAGCAGTGGGGCCTTGACCACGGTGCATGGACATCTCTCGTCCACCTTTTTCCAGGCGCTGATACCCCCGTGGTTCCAATTTCTGTGATGTCAGGGGGAGATCCGGCTATTTACCAGGAACTTGGGAGAGTCATAGCAGAGCTTGGAGACAAAAGGAAAATTGCCCTTGTTTCAACCGGCTCACTCATACACAGGCTGGACCTTTTTCAGAACCCATCCGGTAAAATTCCTGAAGATGCAGTTGAGTATCTGAATTTGGTGCTGAAATCCCTGGGGAATTCCGACTGGAAGGCGGTATGGAATATCCCTGAAAAATATTACAGGGCAGCCGCACCGGAGGGAGGCCTTGCGCCACTGATGGCTCTTGCTGGAGCTGCTGGCGACAAATTCAGGGCAGAAGTTCTATACAGCGGGAAAATATACAACTCTGTCTCAATGACTACAATCGATTTCCGCTAAAAAAAGTAATTTTGGCTTGATTCACAAGCCTTTAATTTCATTCACTCAAAATACAAGTGGGACATATCCTTCATTTACAAAGGCTGACACCCTTTCGCCTGAGGGTTTGAGCTCCACGCCTCTTCCCTGAACTTTCTCCTCAATGGAAAGCTTCTTGGCAACAAACGTGCAGGCTGAGTCAATGATCTTGTTCCCAATAAGGTAGTCAATGAGTTCCTTCACATCTTTGTCCTCATCAAATATGAGCTTCTGGCTGGAACCCTGAATGATTACCTTTACATCCGCGAATCTCTTGAATTCATGGGATCTCTTTGCAACATTGAGCCCGAGCATTGCCCTTTCCTTTTCATTCTCTCCTGCCACTATATAAAACAACGCCTTCTGCATTCTAACCATACCTGAATAGGCTCCTGGTTAAAATCCTTATCAGGTTCTTACAGGTAAGTGAATGTGAATGCAATGATATCTGTCCTCAAATTCCCAATTTCAAGGGATTTCTGGCATATTTATAATGTAGAATGGAATGATAAATCATGGTAATCGTAAACAAGACCACAGGACAGGAAAAGTTCCACTCTAGCGTGAACATCCCTGAGAGAGCCAGAGATGAAATCATATCGATTCTGAACAGGGACCTGGCAGCGGCATCAGATCTGTACTCGCAGACCAAACAGGCACACTGGAATGTCAAGGGTGAGAATTTCTTCCAGCTCCATGAGCTCTTCGATAAACTTGCTGATGAGGTTGAGGAAGCAGCAGATAATATCGCAGAGAGGGTAGCAGCACTTGGGGGTTATGCACTGGGCACAGTGAGAATGGCGGCTGAAACCTCTTATCTGGTCGAATACACCTGCCATTCCGGAAAAGGCAGGGATCACGTGAAGATGCTGGCAGAAAGATATGCGACATTTGCAACTAGAGTCAGGGAGATGACTGAAACCACTGCGGAGCTGGGTGATCTGACGACATCAGACCTTTACACAGAGATTTCAAGAACCATGGACAAGGCTCTCTGGTTCCTCGAAGCACATATTCAGTAACTGCCAAAACCATCGTGAATTTTATCATGGCTTTTGGCACCATCCTTTCAATTTATATCTAATAGTAACTATTTTAGTAATCCTTAATATCGTTAGTACTATACTAATGCATGACCAAGTCAACTAACAACGTAAGTAAGAGAGAAAGAGATTGCCTCATCCTGTTAAAAGAAGAGTCCCGGGGTGATTTCCCTATGAGACTCCATGAGATTGCCTCCACTATGCACATCAAGCCCCCAAGTGCACTGAATATTATACGGAGGCTTAAGACCAAAGGATTTGTAGAAGCTCAGGACGGTATGATAAAACTTACTGACCTGGGCGACAGGCTTTCCAAGAGCATTCTCATGGTTCACAGGACCTTTGAGTCCCTGTTCTGCCAGAGCGGAGTTCCGGAATCGAGGGCATGCAGGGAGGCCGGTGAAATAGATTTTCTCATAAACAGTGAGAATGCCATGAAGGTTCTAAAGAGGATAGACAACCCTGCCTCGTGCCCTCACGGAAAACCCATAAAGGCGTGAAAGATGGCTTTTATCAACTTATGGAATCCAACTGACACTGGGCTGCTCGTGGTCATGCTAACCTCCTACCTGCTTGGGGTAGTACATGGGATTACTCCGGATGAACACACATGGCCAATCACATTCTCCTACGCAATAGGAAGCTACAGTTCAAAGAGGGGAATGAAGGCAGGGCTGACCTTCTCTGGTGGATTTACACTTCAGAGGGCTCTCCTTTCGGAAATAGCGTTCTTTGCCCTTGCAGGCATCTTCATGTCTGCATCCGTTGATGGAATAAGCTACATTGCGGTGGGAATAGGGATGGCCTTTGCGGGGCTTTACATTTCACGGAAAGGAAGGGTTGCACACATGCACCTCCTTGAGAAGAGCCTCTACAAGGTGTTCAGAATTCACAGGCACAAAGAGCACCAGGAAGAGGGGGAGCTTTCACACATGTCAAACCCGGTCATAGATGATGAGGGAAAGCCAATTCCTCTGAAGCTTGCCTTCGTGCATGGCCTAATTGCTGGATTCGGTTTCGGTGCTTTTGCGCTCATACTTTACACAGTTCTGGCTCCTGCAATGCCCTCCCCATGGCTCGGTTTCCTTCCCGGATTGCTCTTCGGCCTTGGTACAATGACCATGCAGGTCATAATGGGTGCTGGTTTCGGCACTTGGCTTACTAAAAGCAAGAACCTCAGTGCAAAGGGACTGCAGGTCGTTTCAAGAGGCATAACAAGATATGTTCTAACCTACGGAGGCATAGCATTCCTTCTTGCAGGTTTCCTTGTGCTGGCATTTCCAAATCTTAACAGTATCAGCATCGTTACAGGCATAAAGATACATAATCTCGATTCCCTGGGAATAGGGTTCTTCCTTGTTGTCATCGCAGTGGTGGTTATCGGCCTCATAGGGTATGTGAAATCAATGAGGCTTGCAAGGAAAGAGGGGCTTGTCAGGGGTGAATGACCAGTTCCGACTGGAACTGGAAGTCATAAAGCACATGCTTTCAGGCAACTGCAGAGGCTTGATCAGGACACTCAGGCACAGCCTGAATTATTGAATATAAGGCAAGAGGAAACAGTGGTCTGACGTTCACTTGACAATAAGAACCGGGACCTTCGAGTTTGTAACCATGGCCTGAGATACACTTCCCAGCAACAGGCCACGGAATCCGCCAAGCCCCCTGGAACCCATTACCAGCAGATCGCAGGCTGTTTCAACAGCTGCGGCCAGCAGGGACTCCGGCACCGATACAGTTCCGCCAAGATATTTGGTATCCATTGAAATTCCGGCTGAAATGGCTCTTTTATTATACGGTTCGAGCTGGCCCTCTATTCTTGTTTTCGTAGCCTTTTCAAACTGGTCCCATTCATAGTATGGTTCACCAAGACCAAAACCATTCAGTGGAAGCGGTAACGCATAGACAACGATGAGATGCGACTGGTACTTTGATGCTAATGAAATGCCGGTGGAAAGTGCTCTACGGGAGTGGTTGGAGCCGTCAAAACATACCATAATCTTTGATGGGTGGAATTCATGTGATATTTCTCTGCCCTCATCGGTGTTTTCCATGGGATTATCATTTCCGTGGCAGTTAAATCCATGATCCCTTACATCTCATCAACTGAAGATATCAGCGAACCCTTTTTCTGAAGTAGCTTATGGCGGCGGCAGCCGCTGCACCAACGAGAATGCCCAGGGCAATGTAAGGCACGTAATTTATGAACGAGGATGAGCGGTTGAAAACAATGGAAACTGAAGCATTCCCTGAATTTACAAAGAAACTGCCGGAGCCGTGGCTAGTGTACCCGTTGATTGATATTACCGTAAACGAGTAGTGTCCGGAGGGCACCCCTATAAGCTCAAAACTCGAGTTATTTGAGGTGTAGGAGTGCCCGTTGATGTTAACCCCCCAGTGTGTATGGCTTGACAGCCCGCTTTCTGTGAAGATGACAGAAAAATTTCCTGAACTGGCTGCACTGCTTACATTGTAATACTGTATGGTTGCTGTTGCCGGTCCTGTCAATGTGCCTGAAGCCAGGTTTGCCGTGTATCCGAACACGGACTGGGGGAGCACGTCAAACGCACCTGCTTTCACAAACAGGGACTGGCTGCTGTTTGTCAGGGTATAGCCTATGCTGGCCTGCGGAACAGAGAATCCCCAGAGAGTCCCGTTTGGAAGTCCCTTCTCCTGCACAGTGAGGTTGTAGTAGGTTGTATAATTGAGTGACAGGTTGATTATCGGGCCGGAGACAACAAAAAAGCCAGAGGTCAGCACTACGTTTCCCAGGTTTGTAGTGGGTTGGAACTGCAATTGAGCATTCACAAGGTCAAATCCAAGCAGCTGGTAAGATCCGTTTGGAAGGTAAAGGGCAGCGGAGTTTCCAGGGTCAATTCCGTAAATGGCGTTGTTTATGTCAAGGTACGTTTTCTGGTTGGCTGGAAGGCCCTGGGCAGAAACATTTGTTCTTTCGTAAGGCAGAACCAGCGGAGAATAGTCGTAAGTGTAGCTTATGCTTCCATTCAGGGCGGAAACCCCGTTGAATGCAAAGCCCACTCCGGTTCCATTGTAAGGCTGGGTTCCATTTCCAAAATAATCATAATAGAAGTTGCCGGATTGATAGCCCAGACCCAGTATGCTTCCTGTAAGGTTCTGGCCAAGGAATGACTTGTAGGCGGTGGATGGCTCTTCTGTAATATTGAAGCGGTTGCTGTAGTTTGCCAGGGAGCCAGTGTAAATGTCTGCATTGGGCCCGGATATGCTCACAACAGGAATGGTTGTGTTGAAAATGTTGTTGTAGATTGTATTGTTGCTGGCTGCTACCGTAAGCCCAATGGGTGCTCCAGCGTAATATCCGCCCAGAGGCAGAATGTTGCTGTTCCTGAAGGTGTTGTTCCAAACATAGTCACCCATTGAATATCCATTTGTGCCGTATATGAGGACACCTGAGCCCTGGCTGGTGATGGTATTGCCCGATAAAATGGAGTGTGTGGTGTTCCAGAGGATCAAGGACGCAACGGTGGGTATATTGTATGAGTCATAACCATAGTAAGCAATAGAGGAAAACCAGCCTGAAATGGTGGAATTGGTTACTGCTATGTTTGAAGAATCATAAAATGCCATGGAAAGGTCATTTGTCATCACTCCGTGGTATGCGGTCTCCACTGCCTGCATGAACGAAGAAGGATACTCAACCTGGAATGCAGAGCTTCCGGGGCTTGAGGAAAAACCCGTAAATAAGGCGCTTTCAGTTGTGTTATCTGTAAGTATGCCATAGAAAGTGGGGAAGAGATAGTCGTTAACCTGCGAGAACACGCTCATAATGTGGTCAGGAAAACCATGGACTATAGAATTTGCATAGGATGGTCCGGGAATTACGTACGGATCCGAAGCAGTGCCTGCGCCTTTTATGCTCAGGGAGGCAAGCTGTGCATTGTCCCATGCATAAAGTGGAGTGTAAAGGCCTCTGGACATGTTTGCAGCCAGTTTCAGTGTTCCGAGAGTAATGTTCCCATTTTTCGTCAGGTTATTGAAAAACTGCGGATTGTGATAACTCAGGAGGGCCTCCAGTGAATAGGATCCATTCTGGAGCCTGTAACTGAAGTTCCCGTTTGTTGAAACCGGGGCCCACTGTGCAGTGGCATTATCCATAAGTTGCGTCCTGCTGAGGAAAATGAATGCATTTGAAGGGGCAACCGATCCTGAAACAGTAACGTATCCGGACGAGCCTGATATGTTCCAGAGCCCATTGACGAAGGATGGTCCTGACTTCAGGTATGCTGTATTTCCTTTGTAGTATTCTGAAATCCCAAGAGATGTCTCGCCTGTTTCCGAGCCAACAGAGTATGCAGAGCGGACAGGGGAGTACCCTGAACCGTTATGGAAATACAGGTTCATGGTTCCGCTGAAGTTCTGGAAGTTTGCCGTTGAACCGCCACCAGGGCCGCCTATTATGAGTTCAGCATCAAGGGGCAGAAAATTGGTGTCTGTGAGTTTGCTGCCACTGACTTCAAACATTGCAGGTGAAATGTGGGAAGCTGATGATCCGGCTGTGGAATTGAATTCCACCCTGTCATATGATCCCGAAAGCATATGCCCATTCTTTCCCGCAAGGGTGAAGTTGAAAAACACAGAGTTGTATCCCCCAATGTTGGTTGAATTGAGGAACAGATTAAGGGTAAAAGGATAACTTATGGGTATGGTTGGGCCAATCTTGTAATAGTAGAATCCCGGAACTATCGTTCCAGAATAGTTGTGAAATTCATTGCCATTGATAACTGCAGTTGGTGAGGAGAGATTCCAGATGTTGTCGATGAATGTTATGGATTGGGATGAGGCATTGTAGAAAGCCACGTTTTGAGTCCAGAACTGGTATCCTCCCTTCCCGAAAAGCGTGACGTTGGTAAGGACAGAGTTGAGCTGTATTGAATAGCTGGTGGGGCTGTCAGAGCTCAAATAGAGTTCCGAGGCATTGTTAACGGTGAGGGAACCCTCGAAACTGCTGGTCCTGTAAGTGTAGTTCACAAGTTTCCCGCTTGAGTTGTATACGCCATAGCTGCCCAGGCCCATGGGGGCAGGCCCCGCTTTGTAGAGAGGAGTGTATGATCCGTTAGTCTTGGTCGGCCCATAAACAAAATTTGGGGGCAATTTTGCTTCTGAGGGTATGTTCATGTTTGACATCGCTCCGGTGATGAGCCTTCCGGTTTCTGTCCAGTTAGATCCCGGGGATACCGGAAGCGTCGAAAGGTTGCTGTGAGGTGCGGCAAGGGACAGGGAGGAGTTCCCTGATGTGTTAGAATTAAGTGCTCCGCTACTAGTCTGACTGCCGGTGAGCATTAATTGCGTGTTGTGTCCGGAAACCGGGAGGCCCGGTGAAAGAGAAATTAGCACCATCAACGCTGCAACAGCCAATGCAAGGAATGAAACGGTACTGGAAATGCGCACGGACAATAATCTGAATCAAACTATTAAAAAGGCTAGGTGCCCCAATGTTTGGATGATCAGCAACCAGTAAAAGCCATGAAAAACTGTTCCAGCATGGATGGAAACGGTTCAGGAGAACTGTTTATGGACTACAAAAAACTGGGTCATGCCATCAAGGTCGCCTGAACAGCGCAATGATGAAGCCCATATTCAGTGCTGCCAAACGGAAAAAGGACTAATTTGAAATGGGCTTGACCGGATTTGAACCGGTGACCTCCGCTGTGTGAGAGCGACGTCATAACCGCTAGACCACAAGCCCTGCAAGCCAGAATAACGTAAGATTATATTATTACTTTCCGCGGTTGTTCTGCTGTTAAGTGTTCCAGTCATATTTCCTCAAGAAGCCGTTCAAGAATGGCCGCCCTGACTGGCATCTCATTGACATCAAGGACTTCCTGGTCTGAATGTGCCCCATCTCCTACTGCACCGAGCCCATCAAGAACAGGGACGCCAAGGGCGGCGCAGAAGTTTCCGTCGCTCCCGCCGCCAGCTGAAGTTTCTTTGAGGTCTCTTCCAAACTCCTGCCCAATTTTCTTTGCAAGGCTGAAGAGCCTGCCAGAATCCGGGGTCTTTCGCATGGGTGGCCTGTTTACGCCACCTCTCACCTCTATCCTGACTCGGCTATCCTTAGGCCTGAATTTCTTCACCTCTTTCATGATCCGGTCACCCTCCTCTTCAACTACAATCCTGAAGTCCACCTGCATGAATGCCTCGCCGGGGATGACATTCCTGGCAGTTCCTCCGTTGATGGTACCGACATTGACAGTTGTCTCCAATTCCTGCCTGTTAAGAGTCTGCAGGAATTGTACCATTCTTGCGGCCTCATTTATGGCGCTCGCACCCTTTGAAGGATCAAGCCCTGCGTGGGATGACTTCCCGATGAACCTGATATCAATGTCCCCCACTCCTTTCCTTTCTGTCTTGAGATTTCCATTAAGTGATGGTTCAAGCACCAGAACAGCTTCTGATTCCCTGGCCATCCCTTCGATGACCTTTCTTGATGAATCGCTTCCTGTCTCCTCGTCGGAGGTGACCAGCAGCGTAACCGGCCTCCCGGGATTTCCATGTTTCTCAAGTGCCTTAAGGGCCCAGACGGCCTGGACAAGCCCTGCCTTCATGTCGAATACTCCGGGGCCCCGTGCCATCTCTCCGTCCTCTGAAACAGAAAAAGGCCTCCTTTCAATGGTGCCCACAGGAAAAACAGTGTCATAGTGAGCCAGCAACAGGACAGGCTTCAGCTTTGATTCCAGATTGAACCTGACCAGGAGGTTATTTCCCGCTGAAATGTTCTCAAGGGCACTGACCTTACAGGTAATATTGTCCTGAAAGTAATCCTCAAGGTATCTTGCGCATCTGTCAAGGAGCAGCTTGTTTCCTGAGGGTGTCTCCATGTTCACCAGTTTCTCAAGGTCGCTGATCATTGCGGCCTGGTGGTCAAACAGGTAGTCAGAGGCTTTCATGATTAGATCAATGCCAGAGTGTTTTAAGAACTATTCCAATAGATCTGAATCGTTTTACCGGATGCTGGATTGTTCAATACAATGGACAGTTGGGTCTGAAACTCAGCTTTTTCACTTATTTTTCTGGGTTTCTCCTGTTTGGAAAAGCCTAAGGCAGGCTTTCCAGTGCTTGGATTATAGTAACCAACAGCCGTAAAGAATTATAACCTGAAACTAATATGTATTCCGTCCCAAAAATTAGTATATGTGATTTGTGAGCATATATGACGACATGGGACTATAACTCGTTTAGTCATGGGCTTCGGGTGAAGCATCTGGTGGGCCATCTGGCTATGACCTCCCGATCAGCGACAGACGAAAAATTCCCCATGGGTCAGTGGAATTATGAAACGTGAATAATTCCCGTTAAACTGGGGAAAAGTCTAAAAAATAAGGAGACAAGATGGAACAGCACGGTAATGTCGGCAGAGTCCAGAGCGATGACCTGCAATACGTTGTAGATACCGTATCAAGCCGACTTAACACGTATGACATACAGACGAACCCTGTGAGCGTCAGGTTCTACTACTTCAACAGCGACAATCCCCAGCTTTTTGAAGCGTTCGACGACATAAGGATTGAACTTATTCCCAAGGGCTACATCCCTTACCTTTCCCAGAATGGGGAGCATTTTCTGGAAGTTACGAGAAGGGTGAAGACTAAGTATTCCGGCGTGTACGTCAATGTGATTATGCTCATCCTGACTCTGATATCCACGATTTATGTGGGCTCGACATATGCGACTTATTTCATAAAGCCCGGATCCAGCGAGTACCTGAGCCTGTTCTACGGCTTCATATTCTTCTCACTGCCGCTGATGCTCATTCTTGGCATACACGAGACCGGCCATTACATCGTTGCAAAGAAGCATAAAGTCAGGGCCTCACTGCCTTTCTTCATACCATTTCCCGTAACCATCGGGACATTTGGTGCGTTCATCTCACTCAGGGATCCGGTCCCCAACAAGAGGGCAATGGTAGAGATAGGTGTAGCTGGTCCTCTGTTTGGATTTCTTACTGCACTGCCCCTTCTATTCGTGGCATCTTACCTGAGTCATGTTTTTGTGCCAATAGCAAACGCCCCAACAACCATATCACTCAATTTTCCCATAATATACAGCCTTCTCCACCTCACAACACCAGCAAACCAGCCAGTCTTCCCAATGGTTCTTGCAGTCTGGGTTGGCATGTTTGCCACTGCCATGAACCTGCTGCCGGTCGGGCAGCTTGACGGCGGGCATGTGGTAAGGGGACTTTTCGGAAAGAAAGCATCCATTGTGGACTACATTTTTGTAGCGTTCCTTTTTGTCATAGGCTATTATTATACAGGCTGGTGGCTTCTTGCCATCTTTGTGGTCATAATGGGCCTCACCCATCCTCCGGCTCTGGATGACTATTCCTCCATCAAGGGCAGGCAGATTGCCCTGGGCATCATTGGACTGGTCATGTTTGTCCTGACATTCACCATAATACCAATCCGGTAGTATTTTCTCATTTTTCAGGACCCAAAAGAACAATTTAATAGAAGATGGGTTCTTTGTCCTTAGGGGAATGAAGGACACCTTTACTCTTTTCATGGATTTTCTCAGGAGCAACAGGGAGGAAATTAAAAACAGCCTTGAAATGGCTGAGGGCTCCTGGAGGAGGGAACTGTATGGGACGGTCTTCAGGGAAAATTTCATAGCTGCACCGAAGACTGAACCTGTAACAGGAAAGGCAGTTTCGTCCACAGACAGCACTGAATTCATACGGGAGCTCTACAACGGGAAGAAACTCATACTGATACGTGCCTATACGGTGCTCGGGAAGAAGATTTACCCAAGCTTCATTTCTGAAGTTATTTCGGTTTCAAGGGATGACCTCCAGCAGTTCACAATCATGCTCATGGAGCATTCGGAGCATCTCAGCATAATAGATATGCTGAAGGAGGAGAGCCCTGACTACATTCTGGTGGACGGTTCACTCACAGGGAGAGTGTTCAGGAAATTCAGGGCACTCAATGCAGAGGGATACCGCGAATTCAGCAGGAAGTATATGGAGGCACTGGGAATTATGCTTGATGCAGCCTCCGCCAAAGGAATTCCAATAATATACATGGCCAAGAGCTCTGAATCCAAATTATTCAGGGCATATCTTCTCAACCAGGTAAAGCAGAGAAAACACAGGGAAGAAACTCTCAGGGACGAGGAGGGACTCAGCGCAAGCGATCACTTCCTTGTGAAGTCTCTTGCCAGGGATGCAGGATACACGGTTCCACTCCTTCAAGCTGTCCCGAGGATCTGGGGAGAAGGCAGGTTTCCGGTCCTTACCACCCACCTGCTTCCAAGGGTAAACGATCTTCCCCTGAAAGTGGATGTTGTGTTCTCAACAGAAGACCAGGCCCCGGACACCACAGAGGCATCCCGCCTTCCGGAAGATGTGCTTAATCTCCTTTTCTGGGGATACGGGGACCTGAAGACATACAACATCTGGCTCGCTGATGTGGATCGCTTGGTGAAGTTCAGGAACAGTGAAGTGGAGAATATTTACATGAAGGCATTTGAGCGGGAAATTGGAGTAAGCTTTTATGAAACAAGAGGTGAAAGACGTGCAAGACTCAGGATCTGATCTGGGCTATGTTGTGGGCGACAATACTTCCGATATATTCCGTTTTGTCCTGTCAGAAAATTCGCAGGCCAAGAAGTGGGAATACGTCTACATGGACATCAATGGAAGCAAAGTGCTCGGAAGGGTTGAGAGGATCATTTCCAAGAGCGAACTTCTCAACGACAGCATGGATTACGAAAGCGTGAACAGGTATGTTTCCAGCGACCTGGATTACTCTGTCAACCTTTGCCTTGCAAGGACCCTTGGCTCAATGAACGGGGGAAACCTTGAGCTTTCCAGGGACCTCATCAGGCCTGGAACCAAGGTCTACAGGGCCACCAGCCAGATGCTGGAAAAGATCTTCAGGTTTGATGAGGATGAATCCCTGGATATAGGATACCTGGCTGACAGATCGGATGTCCGGGTATCCCTGAGTGTATCAGGCATGCGGAGGCATGTTGCCATTGTGGCCCAGACGGGCGCAGGAAAATCGCATACTGCGGGTGTCCTCATGGAGGAGCTTCTCAAGAAGGGTGCGTCTATTGTAGTCCTGGATCCCCACGCTGATTATGTGCTCATGAGGAAATCCCAGGCAGGCAGCTTCTACAGCAATTCAATCAGGGTCTTCAGGACACCGTTGAGCACCGGCAGGTATGACTCTTTCCAGCAGGGAATTGTCAACGAGTTCACTCTCAGGTTCGCTGACCTTGAAGCAGATGATGTTTCAGAGATAATGGGAATAAAGGAGTCCTGGACAAATCTTCGGAAGTCTGTGGAACTTTCAGTGAAGAATATGCATGGAAAGAGGGACCTTGAGGACTTTGTCAAAGCAGCAGAGTCTCTGGACCCTCCAGAAGATTACCACAAGATTGCAGGAAGGATCAGGCTTCTCTCAAAGGTCAAGAGCATTTTCGGGGACAGGACAACCGGGCTTGCAGACTACATACAGCCGGGCATGATGTCAATCCTTGACCTTTCAGGCATGGACCAGTTTCTTGCCAACTACTTCTCTTACAGGGTAATCAACGAAATCTATGAATCAAAACTCACATCCCAGTACAGGTACCCGGTTTTCATATTCATTGAAGAGGCCCACAATTTTGTTCCGCCCGGTTCTTCAACACAGATATCCCAGATGATTAAGAAAGTGGCATCAGAAGGGCGAAAATTCGGCATATTCCTGGTCGTGATAACTCAGAGGCCGGGGAAGATTGACCAGGACGTTCTAAGCCAGTGCAACTCGGAAATAATACTGAGGATAACAAATCCACTGGACCAGAAAGCTATCCTTGAGAGTGGTGAAAGTATCAGCCAGGCAGTGATTGACGACCTCCCCTCCCTCAATGTGGGGGAAGCAATCCTCGTGGGGCAGTTCGTGAAGGTACCGGTAAATGTCAAGGTCAGATCAAGGGAGAGCAAGGAGGGAGGTGGCGACATTGATGTGGTTGCCCTTCTCAGGGAATCCAGAATGGAAAGGGATGAGAAGAACAGTGCTTCAGGGGACCTGAAGAGAATATCAAGGATACTGGGTGATTGAATGTTAAAATTTGTGCATATGTCGGATACGCACCTTGGAAGCCGCCAGTATATGCGTGATGATCGCGAGAGCGACTTTTACGATGCATTCCGGGAGGCAATGGATATTGCAATTGAGAGAAAGGTGGACTTCATCGTGCACTCAGGTGACCTGTTTGACACCTGGAGCCCATCCAACAGGGCACTGACCGAATTCAAGGAAACTGCCCTGAAGATGAAGGATGCGGGCATCCCAATGTACCTGATCATGGGGGACCATGACAGGCCAAAAAGGACAGATTACCCTGCTGCAAAGATATTCGACTTTCTCGGGATTACGCTGCTGGGCCATGACGGTGTTGAATCCTGCACTTATTCAAAGGACGGGGAAGAGGTGCTCATTGTCGGGATTTCCAACCTCAAGGGTTCCAGGAAGGACCAGCTCATTGAGGAATATGTTGAGGCAGACAAACTTGCACAGAATGCAAAGAATTCCATACTTATTTCACACCAGGCGGTAACCGGCTACCTCATTGAAGATGCTTGCGAGGCAAAGTATGAGGATCTTCCCAAGCATTTCAGCTATCTTGCGTTCGGACATGTCCACGATGGCGCCATAAAGGCAAACAGCTACCCGCTCTTTTCTTATGCAGGTTCCACGGAGATGAAGAGCATCAGGGAAATTAATGCCTTCCTGAAACAGGGAAAGTCCGTAAATCTGGTTACTCTGGAGAATGGGGAAGCAAAGGCTGAAAGAATTCCACTCACAAAGGTCAGGTACCAGTTACTTGTGGAATCTGACTTCTCCAGCTACAAAGAAGATATTGGCAAGGCTCTGGAGAAATACGGGGACAGGTTTGGCTGCAAGGCTCCCCTGGTGACAATACGACTGAACGGCTCCGGTGACAAGGAAGAAGTCAGGAGGGCTCTGACAAAATACCAGGACGCCAGCTTCCGGCCACCGGAATTCATTTCAGAGGCCGTGGAAATAGAATCGCGTCCGGGGATGGACACCGCATCAGATTACATAAAGGCATATTTCAAGGAGAATCCCCAGCTTGCTGAAATGGCACAGGAATTCTACAGGCATGCCCGCCAGGATAGGGAAGAAGCCATAAGATGGCTCAGAGAAAAACTGGGGATAGGTGAGTGAAATGATCATAAAACAGCTTGAACTGGTGAATTTCCTGTCCCACGCACATTCAAAGATTGATTTTGAAAAAGGTGTTACTGTGATCTACGGCCACAACGGTGCGGGAAAAAGCAGCATCATTGATGCCATAAAGTTCGCGCTTTTTGGCGAAAAGAGGGGTTCTGCAATATCGGACCTCATCAAGAGGGGCTCAGAGGAACTGGCTGTAACCCTCGATTTCACCATTGGGCAGCATGAATACCAGATTCAGAGGATGATGTCCCTTGGAAAGAGCGGGATAAAGTCAAGGGATGCCATACTCACAGAAGATAAATCTGAACTAGCGAGGACTGTTTCCGGTGTAGATGATACTGTATCCGGAATCTTAGGCATAGACAAGGATACTTTCATGAACTCCGTGTTTGTTGAACAGGGAGAGATAGATTCACTGATCTCAAAGACCACGGCGGAGAAGGAGAAGACTTTCAGCAAGATTCTGGGGCTTGATCTTCTGGGTGATTTTGCCAGGGATCTTGCTCAGCTTTCCAAGGATGCTGAAAGCAAGCTCTCGGCTTATACCGGCCTCGCAGACGACATTGACGAGATCAGGAGCGGCATCAAGGCAAAGGAGGAAAAGGCATCGGAACTTGGAAGGCAGCTTGTATCAAGAGAGCAGGAGAGGAATGCTCTCACGGCTAAGCTTTCCCAGGCTGAAAAGTCAAGGACTGAGGTGCAGGAGAAACTTGCCAGGCTGAATTCAGTCTCTGATCAGCTCCAGTCAAGGAGAAGGGACCTGGATGCAATAGCAGTAAGGGTAGACCGGAGGATGAAGGATATCCGGGAACAGAGGGACAGCCTGGAAAAACTGGGGAAGGAAGTGGACCACGACCTGCTGAGCAAGGCAGATTCCATTGGTGAATATTTTTCCCTGGCTGACTCACTCCCGGCAAAGAAGGAGCTCCTCAAGAGCCTTGATGAGAGAGTGAAGCAGATTCAGACAATTACCAGTGAAATCAAGAACCTGGAACAGGGGCACAACGCTTACCTTCTCATGGACAGGAAGCTGACCGACCTCAGGAACAGAAGGGAAGAACTTGAGTCCAGGGAGGCGGATTACAGAAAGACTGAATCAAGGATCAGGGAAGTAGATTCTGACATAGAAAAAAGGAAACAGGCACTGAAGGCCAGGGAAGGCATCCTCAAGGGCAAGCTTGGGCTGGAGTCAATCACATCAGCGTCAATACAGGAGGAAAAGAAGAAAATTGAAGGGTCAAGGTTGCAGTTCGAGGAAATGATCCAGAGCATCAAGAGTGAGGTCGGAAAGGCCAATCTTGACATCAAGGAAATATCCGACAACAGGGGAATGCTGTCAAATTCGTCCACCTGCCCTCTCTGCCTGCAGCCCCTCTCCAAAGAGCACATGGACCGGTTGAATTCGGAATACAGGGAGAAGGAGGATAAGCTCAGGAAGAGGCTTCTGGAGCTTGCGGAGCAGAAAAAAAACCTGGATGTGAAGAAAATTCAGCTCGAGCAGCGCCTTGAAATGCTCGGATCCCAGGACATTGAAACCCTCTCGGTGGATACAAAGTACATTGAATCACTGGAGAATGAAGCCAGTGAGCTCAGGAAGAACATTGAAGCACTCAGGGCGAGCCATGGGGCATACCAGACATACATGGCTGATGTGGTGGACACCGAGAAGAAGCTCAGGAACCTCACATTCACTTACAACAGGTATGAGCAGTATTCCCAGACAATTGCAACCACAGATGCTGATCAGCTGAAGAAAAAGCAGCAGGAGACCCATACAGATATTGAGAATTCTGAGAGGCGCCTCAGTGAAATGGAGAAGGAACTCAACATTGTCCCCGATCCAAACATAAGGCAGAAAATAAGGACAATGAGGGAGAAGGAGAAGACGAGGCTGCAACTTTACAATGAGCTTTTTGCCCTCAATTCCACGCAGGAAGGGGAGAAAGCACGGGTTGATTCACTGAAGAAGGAGATAGAACAGCTCAATTCCCAGCTTTCAGGCAAACCGGCACTGGATGAGGAGATGGCAGCAGCATCCAGGGAATATGAAAGGGTAAATGCAGACCTTCTAAGCAGCATTCGGGAGGAATCCTCCATAAAGGCTTTCATTGAGACTGAGAAATCGCAGGCTGAGGAACTTAAAGCAAAGCTTGCGGGCCTTGAACAGAAAAAAACCTCGCTCGATACCCTGAAAAACAGTATAGATTTTATCAGCAAGCTCAGGGCATGTTTTGACAGGGAAGGAATCCAGAAAGCCATCAGAAAAGATTCAGCAGTATACATAACAAACAAGGTCAGGGAATACTCCACTTCCTTCAATCTGGATTTCGACGATGTTAGCATAAATGAGGAGATGGGTATCGAGGTGTCCCAGAACGGAAACGTTCAGAGCATAGACATGCTCAGTGGTGGAGAGAAGGTGGCCCTTGCCATTGCATTGCGGCTGGCACTGGCAACGTATGTGATGGAAAGCATCAAGACAATAGTCATGGATGAGCCCACCACGTACCTGGACGAGGACAGGAGGAGCAATCTGATGGACATAATCCAGTACACCTTCAGGGGAGAGGAAACGCCTGTTCCCCAGATGATCCTCGTTACCCACCACAAGGAACTTGGGTCTGTTGCGGACAACGTTTATGAGATCTCCAAGAAGACTGGGGAGTCAAAGGTCATATCAGTCTGATCTGAAGAAGGGGTGAAGACAGGAAACCGCAGAAAAATTGAGTTCACTTCACACTCTATTTCATTTTTAGCACTATTCACGAAAAAGATAGTTATACACCCAATCGTTTATCGTAATTGTTCTAAGGGCAACCTTAGGGATGAAAGGATTTCCAAAATGAAAGTAAGCGCAGTTATTCCCACAATTAACGAAGAGAAAACTATCGGAGAGGTCATTGATGGGTTGAATAGCCTCGGGCATGAAGTTGAAGTCATAGTGGTCGACACAAATTCCCGGGACAGGACCAGGGAAATAGCTGCGGAAAAAGGTGCGAAGGTCATCAGCGAACCAAGGCGGGGCTACGGTGTTGCATACAAAACTGGCCTTAACCACGTTACTGGCGATATTGCAGTGTGCCTGGACGGAGACGGCACATACCCGACGGATATTGTGGGACCGCTCATACAGATACTCCAGATGGATGAGGTGGACTTCATCTCATGCGACAGGATATCCCTCAGGACAGCCAAGAACTATACCACGCTGCATTTTGTTGGAAACAGCATACTCACCAGGTCCATAGGCATGCTGTTCAAGGTGAGCCTGAAGGACTCCCAGAGCGGCATGTGGATATTCAAGGCGGGCCTGTACAGGGAGATGAGAAACCTCAGCGACGGGATGTCATTCTCCCAGGACATAAAGATTGAGGCAATCAAGCTTGGGAAGTTCATAGAAATTCCCATCAAGTACGGCGTTAGGATAAGCAAACCCAAACTCAACACCTGGAGAGACGGATTCACGAACCTTTTCTACGTCTTTATCAAGCGTGTCAACAATTCATAACCAATCCGCAGCCTGCCGAGATCTTAAATACTGACACTGAGAAAGGTTTTAGTTCATCTATGCAGATTACAATGCTGGCATGGCGATCCTCAAAAGGAAATCTTCCAAGGAAGAGCAGACAGACATCGAAGGCGTAAGGAAGTTCATCGACCTTAACGAGTTCAAGTTTCAGGAGGAAAAGGCAGACATAAGGTACGTTGCCAGGGTCGCTGAAATAAGGAGACTTGAGGATGTCAGGAAAATAAGCCAGTACATTTTTGAGGGTGATATACTGCTCATTGACTGCACAGCTGTTTCCGCAGAGGATTACACCATGAAGAGGATTACAGAGGAACTGAGGCGCCTGGTCCGTGATTCCAACGGCGACGTTGCTCTTGTGGGCAAGAGTTTCCTGCTTGTAACTCCACCAGGCATCGCCATAGACCGGAACAGAATAAAGAACCTCTAGTAAGAGGGAAGCCGTGTCCGCTTCACATCATCTGCAACGATCATATCGTTCATTTTCAGCTGGAACCTAACAAGCATCACGCCTCCCATGAGGACAGCAAGGGATGCGATCAGGAATTCTATCCCGTATCCGAATGAGTAGGCTACATATCCTGAGACAACGCCACTCCCTATCTGGCCGACTCCCAGAAAAGAGTTGTAGTAACCAATGGCCTTCCCCCGGTTTTCCGGTATGGCAAGTTTCGATATGGAGGTAACCCAGCTTATGCTGATGAAGCTCCAGAAGAACCCCATGAGAGCGTAACTGAGGATTGCGAGGGGGATGGAGAACCGGAAACCAATGAGCAGGACCGCAAGAAAGGTGCTGAAGCCAAGAATACCCACTCTTGAGAACAGGGCCATGGACAGTGCCCTGCTTACGCCCATTCTGTTTATTGTGCGTCCGCTAATCCTGAAGGCTATGGCAGATGCAACGTTGTTCAGGAGGTACATTATGAAAACCTCTGTCTCAGTTGCATGGAGCACGTTGAGCATAAATACAGGGAAGGGAATGAAAAAAAGCTGGAACCCAAACATAAGGAAGCACGTATAGAAAATGTACAGCTTTGTCCTCTTTGCAAGTTTTTTGCCCACTTTCTTCAAGCTCACGGTATGTATGACATTTGAGGGAAAATAACGGACCCTTTCCACTGTTCTGATTGAAAAGGTCCTTGAGAGCTTTGGGCTGTTTCTCGATATCCTTTTCCGTGGCTCAGGGAGGAGTATCCAGGCGCTGATTCCCGCAAGCAGGTATATGAACGCAGATATGACATAGAGTTCCGGGAGGAAGTGGGAATTTGCATTGCCGTACAGATTAAGCATGACCGTGCCAATCCCAAGGCCTGCAACCAGCCCTACGTAAGAGACAGTGTTGAAGTTGGACATCACGTTGGGCCAGCGTTTCTCAACGGTGCTTTCAAGTATTAGGAGAGTCGCCACTGGAGTGCTCGCCATGGCAAGAACCTGGAATACGACCAGGGTAAGGGCGTACATCCCTATTGTATTCACAATGAGTATCAGGAGAAGGGAAAGAAAGGAGCCGAAGAAACCTATGAGGAGGAAGATCTTCCTTTTGCCAATGCTGTCTGACAGGTTTCCCCAGAATATGAGGGCAGGAACCGAGGCGGCAGAAGCTATGGAGGAAATTGTGCCCACTTCTATGACGCTTGCATGAAGGTAAAGCACAACGAACAAGGGCAACAGGGGTGAAGTGAGGCCACCGGAAACGTTGGAAAAGAGATAGCTAGTAAACCAGGCATATCCTTTTATCGCTGGAACCTTCTGTTCTCCGCCGGGTACAGGATCTTCCTTGTTTTCTGACATGCTGAGCCTACTTCAAGGGTCAGTTATTTTTCCTATGTATTAATTTATTCTTATGGGCAGAAGCGTAAGAAACCTTGCGCAGGCTCATATTTCCCAGTTAACCTTATAAGTGAATTGAAAATCCGCTGGAATGGCTGGAAATACCTTATCTATAAACAGGAACAGCACAGCCCTTGTACTGATCGATTTGCAGAAGGGCATACTTGGAAGGGACACCAGGCCCTACAAGGCGGTGGATGTTCTCTCCAATGCAGTGAAGCTTGTAAGGAAATTCAGGGAAACTAAAATGCCAGTCTTCTTCGTACATGTGGATTTCAGGAATGCAGTGCCCCTGAAGGTGGAATCTGACTCCACCATGGCAGGGGGAAATCCACCTGCAGACTGGGCGGAATTTGCAGACGAACTGGGGGTAACTTCCGACGACCTTGTTGTGACCAAGAGGCAGTGGGGTGCATTTTACGGCACTGATCTGGAACAGCAGCTCAGAAGGAGGAAAATCGATACCATAGTCCTTGGTGGAATTGCCACAACCTATGGTGTGGAGAGCACCGCGAGATTCGCCTTTGAATTCGGTTTCAACCAGATATTCGCAGAAGATGCCATGACAGACCTGGCAGAAGAATCCCACAGGGTATCAGTGGAGTTTGTCCTGAAGAGAATGGGCAGAGTCAGGAAAACAGAGGAAATTCTCTCATCCCTCTAAATCTGATTTTCATTTTCGGAATAGGCGAAACTGACATTACGGCGTTGCCCATCCGCAACCATGGCAAAAGTAGTCAACAACATAAACATGGAGCTTCACGAAAGCACCATACACAAGGCAATGGAGAATAACAATTCCATTCCATCTGAGAAGACCATAGATGGCGTTTTTAACCTTTCAGGAAGCCCGCAGTTCTCTGCCAGAGTCGGCTCCCAATTTACTAAATTTGAACTGGGGTGCGATGAGCCAAGTGTTCTCGGTGGCCCGGGAGTACACCCGACACCACTTACTTACCTGCTATTCGGTGTTATGGCGTGCTTCAGTTCTTCGCTTGCTGCCCAGTGTGCTGAAGAGGGGCTGGAACTGAAGGATCTGAAGGTACGGGGAAAGTTGTATTATGATCTTGGCCCGGCTGTTATTGAATCTGATGCCCCTATCATAAAGGGAGTGAAGCTGGAGATCATATCAAGCAGCAGTCTTGACAAGCAGATAAAAGAAGCTTGGAAGAAGTGCCCGGCAGTTTATGCAATCCAGAATCCCATACCGACCGAGATAAATCAGGTAAAAGCCTGATTTTATAACGGTGCCACGCAGATGGGCCATATCGATTAAATAACTGGAATGCATGTAAAATCTGGACTCTGTTTGAACCCAGGGGATATTTCAGATGACAGTTGAAAGAACAGCAAAAGTGAAATGGACTGGAGATCTCATCCGGGGAGCAGGCAACCTGCATTTCAATTCTGGGGCAATAGGCGATTCCCCTGTTACATGGGCTTCCAGAACAGAAACTCCTGGTGGAAAAACCAGTCCGGAAGAGCTTCTTGCCGCAGCTCACGCATCATGCTTCTCAATGGCCCTCTCAGCAGGTCTTGCCAGGGCAAAAACGCCCCCTAAGGAACTCGAGGTAACAGCAACATGTGTTCTTGACAAAGTGGAAAATGCCTTCAGAATCACCGAGATGCGTTTGGAAGTTGCTGGCGTTGTGCCCGGCGCAACAGACGAATCATTCCAGCAACAGGCAGAAACGGCTGAAAAGGGATGCCCTATTTCAAACGCGCTGAAAGGAAATGTGAAGATAAGCTTAAAAGCGGCCCTTGTCAGTAGTTAATTTTAAAGAATTAGGTTAAATAGCAACTCACATATTTTTGTTGCATTGCTCATCAAAATCAAGGTAATATTCGGTTCCGGAGAGCCCAGTATACATGAGGGTACACTTGTAGTTCATACAACAGAGAAGCCAGAAAGAGGAATGGCAAACAGGGATGTAATAATCCAGGTAGCAAAGTTTTATGGAGTGAACCAGACAAGTGTAAATATAATCAGGGGCCACAAATCAAGGAGAAAAGTCCTGCAAGTGGCAGAGACCAAAGGGAAATCTCTACAGTCAGAAAAATGAAAGCGCCGGACAGATCCTTGTCAACATGGATAATAGAGTTATCCTTGGATATATCAGATATTCCATGTCTACGCTGTCCGGCAAATAATTATTCTATAGCCCTACTTATGCCTTAAGCATAACAGATCATGGGTTGCAGAGATCAGCGCTCTGGGTGAGCTTTGTCTTTATCATCAGCTGAGAGGCATTTCACCGGAATACTCTATATCGGCTTTGTTCCAGTCAATTTTTTTCAATCTTCCTGAATATCAGTGGTACAATCATTTCATCGCAACTCAGGCCACCATGCATTCCCACCAGTTTGAAGTGGTTCAGCTTTGGTTCAAGGAATCCGAGCGACGAATCCTTGAGGCCAACTTCCTTCAGGGGTATTAGGACAATGTCACCAAACCTGTCCGAATCTGCAATCTCGTTTTCAGAGAAACCAAAGAAACCCTCATCGATCAGCTCTGATGACCTCTTTATCAGGTAATCATTCCCATACTCAGTTTCAAGGTACTGCATAGCCTCTTCTAGCCTGCCTGGCTTGATCCTCAGGACTGGTGCCCTGAATTCGCCAAGAACAGGGGTCCTCAGGAGGGAAGTCAGGTAATGGTCTTCCTGAACGTCCCTGATAGCCTCCCATGGGATTACGATGTGCCCGTGATCAGATGAGATTGCAATTCCGACTTCACTTTCCCGGTTGAGTACATCAAGGAACTGGTCATTCAGAAGCTGGAATATTGCATCTATCTCCATGGCTGTTTCTTCAGTGAAAGGCCCCTTTTCATGTGAGATGGTGTCAATTGTTGGGATATAACAGAAATGAATGCTTTTCCTGACAGATTTCTCTATGTTCCTCCTGAGGGCGGTGATCATCTGTGAGACCGATACGTATCCCATTATTTCTGCACCCTTCCCTGTGATTCTGGTCATACCGCTTTCCTTTATGCCGTTTGGAAGATACATATATGGATCTACGAGATTCCTGGCAAACTCTTTGTATATGGTGCCCCTGTCTTCGACTGCCTTTATGGACCACCCGTGATCAAGGATGGAATAATCATTCCTCCCAAGTGGAGTAAGCCTTATCATATTGCATATGGCACCCATTTCAGATAGATATGCGTTATATCCTATGACTCCGTGTTCAACAGGATGCAGGTCCGTATGATAAGTCATTGTTGAAGTGGATGTTGTGGACGGGAAGACACTGGTAATAGGAGTGTAATCGCAATTTTCCAGGAATTTCCTGAGGTTTGGGACCCTATAGTTGTTCAATGCATATTCCACGGTACTGTGCCCAAATCCGTCAAGCAGCAGGAAGACCATATGGTCCACTTTGGCACTGCTGCCTTTCAACAGATCGGGAACAGGTTTTCCTGTAGCAATTCCAAGATTGGTTTTCAAGAGATTGGGTATGTCTGCTATGGATCCTGAACCGAATGCAGGCCTGATTAGGTTTTCATGGCCTTTTATCCTGAACCCGTCAATGATTTCATCCACACCGTCCTGTTTTTCTTCATTAAACAGTTTTCATCACTCCTTGCTGTCAATAAGCTGAAAGAGCTCCCTGAGGCTCTTCACTTCCAGGACATGAAGAGGTTCCGGCCTTGGAACCATTCTGCTGTTTATCCAGACAGGCTTAATGCCGGCATTGGCTGCTCCCAGTATATCCTGCTGCCACGTATCTCCAATCATTACGGTCTTTTCTCTCTCTGCCCCCGTTATTTCAAGTGCCCTCTGGAAGAGTCCGGGATTGGGTTTCAATTCATTTGAGTTGGTTGGTGTCAGCATAGAGTGGATTCTGTTTTGGAGTCCAAGTAATTCCAGAGTCTTTTCCTGCATCTCAAGGTTGCCGTTTGTTATAATTACCACAGGCAAAGCCAGCTCTTTCCATATCTCCAGCATCTCATATGCACCATCCATTAGGCTTCTGGTACTCCAGAAACCTTCTGCGAAAGCCTCATAGCATTTTCTGGACATTTCCTCATCCGCTTTTACTCCATAAGCCTGGAGAAGTTTAGCCATACGCATCTCTCTCTCCTCTTCAGCAGAATATTTCCCATCCAAAAGGTCCGGTAAATGGTCTCTGAGCAACTCACGAAACCTGGTTTCCAGTGCACCCAGGTCCACTTTGGAGAGTTCAGGTACCATTCTTTTTACATTTCCCAGTCCATATATTGAACAGTTCCTGTAATCTACTATGGTGTCATCAAGGTCAACAAACACTGCATCAAGAGACTGAAAGTCCACTAGCTGCGCGCTAGTGATATATTCATCCAGATATGACATTGTGAGGCAATTTGGTTTTTTATATTTTTAATTAAGCTATATTTGGTATATATGCACCCAATGCTTTTTGTAATTTATGTTTTCAATAATATTGTATTTGCGTCAAGGTCAAATTGGTTACCCAGAATAGAGAAAAGACGAGAAGATGGCATTTAACGGAATAGGTGGTTTTTTGAACAGTCCCGGAATGATTCCATGGGAAATTGTTGTCATTTATTTTATCGTGGCAGGGGTATTCGCCATTATCTATGGAAGGAGCCATGGAGCCGGGCCGAAATTTAACACTGTGGATCTGGTCTACATTGGAGTTGGTGCGGCATTCACCACAGTCTGGGAGTTTTTTGTTGGGCCTTTCCTGGACAAGTTTGTTCCAGCGGGTGCAGCAGCTTACATTGGTTTTGGATTCTTTGGAAGGATACTCATCGTGCTCATTGTCGCGGGACTAGTAAGGAAGGTCGGAACAGGTATGCTCAGTCTGTTCATATTCAATCTGCTTGGTGATATATTCCATTACGGGTTCTCTGGAGAGCCCATCTACACAATATATGAAACCCTCACCTATGGCCTCTTTATTGACCTTATGATCGCAATAACGCACGGCCACCTCTTTGGGATAGGGTCCGGCGAGGAAAATGAAGATGCTACAGGCAAAGCGGTGAAAGGAAACCGCCTTACAAATTTCCTGTCCAAGTACACAATGGTAGCACCGGCAGTTATGGGTGGAGTAATAGGATTCCTGTGGGCTATACCTGACAATATACTTTATACTGGATTCTTCAGCCCTTTCCTGTATGGGGGTATTGTCAACTGGCAGAGTATAATATTCAGCTTTGGAGCTTCCATACCCGGCAACATAGTCTTTGGAATCATAGCGGCTTTCATTGCTGTAAGGGTTTCAAAGGTGTTGGGACAATGAAGGCTATAGAAATAAAAGATCTAAAATTCAGGTATCTGGGTTCCAAAAAACCCTCCATATCTGTCCCGTATTTTTACGTTGAAGAGGGGGAAAGCATCCTCATTACAGGCAAGTCCGGATCAGGAAAGTCGACCCTGGTCCAATGTATTAACGGAATAATCCCGCATATTGTTAACGGTAAGAGATCAGGCGAGGTGTACCTCTTCGGAGAACCGGTGTCAGGGCAAAGGGTTCCCGAGATTTCCAGGATTGTTGGAACACTGTTGCAGGACCCGGAAAGGCAAGTCATTAACTACAAGGTTGAAGAGGAAATAGCTTTCGCCCCTGAAAACTTCAATCTTCCAAGGGAAGAGATTCTCGAAAAAATTGAAGAGTCGATCAGGGCAGTTGGAATAGAAAACCTCAGGGGGAAGGAAACTTCCCACCTCTCAGGTGGTGAAATTCAAAGGGTAGCCCTGGCTGCAGTACTCTCAATGGATCCAAGGATTCTCATACTGGACGAACCGACATCAAACATCGATCCTGAGGGTACAAGGGATATCTTCCAGTTCCTCAGGGAAGAGAAGGGCAAGCGCACAATCCTCATCGTTGAACACAAGGTGGAGCGTGTCCTTCCATTTGTTGACAGAATAGTGGTTGTGGATGAGGGTGAGATAGTCCTTGACGGGAGGACCGATGACCTGATCAACGAAGCTCATGCACTGATGGAACTGGGCATTGAGATCCCAAGGCATATTCTGCTTGCGAACCAGATGGGAATAACCAGCTATGACATAGATGAGGTCAGGGAAACGGCCAAGCAGAGGAACATGCTGCCGGAAAAGAAAGTCAGGATACACGGCCGTGGGGCAGTTCTTTCCACGGATGTGAAGGTGGAATACCGGGAGGGCTTCAGGTTGAGGCTATCCACCAGCTTTGAGGAAGGAACAATAACCGCAGTTATGGGAAGGAACGGGGCAGGGAAAAGTACCTTTCTGAAGGCGCTTATCGGTTTCATTGATAAGGATCAGGCTCTGGTGGAGTCACCCATAAACATGGGGGAACTTTTCCTGGCCAACCCGGATCTGCAGACCAGAGGGAAATACATAGGATATCTGCCACAGAGTTTTGATCTGATGCTGATAAACAAAACCGTGGAGCGGGAAATGCATTACTCTTCCAGGGTAAGGAAAGCCAATGGCATGGAGCCGCTCATAAAAGAACTTATGAATCTTTTCACCCTGGACAAGTTTGCCAGGGAGGACCCGCTGACACTGAGCCAGGGGCAGAGAAGAAGAGTGGCAATGGGGGCCACTATCGCCGGAGGCGTAAAGGTCATCATGATGGATGAACCAACCTCTGGCCAGGATTATATGCACAAGGAAAACCTGGGTAGAGAAATTACTGAATTGAAGAAAAGAGGTTATTCTTTCATTATTGTGACCCATGATGCAAGGTTCGTCTACAGGTTTGCCGACAAGATCCTTGTTGTGGATAAGGGCAGGCTGGCCATGGAAGGCACTCCGGAGGAGGTTTTCCAAAATTCAGAGAAATTCGGCATTGTACCGCCATCTGAATATCTGTTGAGGTATGGAAATGAATTACTTGTTGAATGAACTCATAAGCTGGCTCATTTTCCTCTTTGGAATAGCTGGGCCATTCTACCTTATACTCAGAGCCATCGGCATTCGGGGATTCAAGGAAATCACCAGCTATGAGCCTCATACCACCTTCTTTTACCGCATGAACCCGCTGGTGAAGATAGTCTTCTCAATGACAGTGATGATAGCCGCAACCATTACCATATGGTGGATCGGGGCAATCCTCACTTTTGCAGTCCTGTTAACATACCTCTCACTCAGGAATGGCGGCAGAAAACTGTACTTGGGGGGCCTCTTTGCAATCTCGACAATTATCGGGACAGCATGGGGATATGCTCCCTTTGCCACATCGGCCACGCTCTCCATAGCGTTCCCCGGATACCATCCCACTATCCTCTGGACCTGGCCCTCATATTTCAGTGTAATGGGTTATGAACCACAGTTAACCCTCCAGGCACTGTTATATGGCCTCCAGATTTCGTTCAGGACAGCGGCAATCATATCCTCGGCCCTTCTGCTGGTCATGACCAATACCCCGTCGCAGATACTCAGGAGCCTTCACAAATTCAATATCCCGGACTCAATCATTTTCACCCTTATGGTTGGCATGAAGTCCATTCCTGATATATTCGGCTACCTTGATGAATCAATAAAAATACAGATGATGAGGGGGCTTGGTTCCAGCCATTCCAGGCTTTTCAAGCCGGTATACATGCTCATAGCCGGGGTTTCAGCCATTGTACCCACGATTATCCACCTGCTCAGGGGAGCAAAGGACATAGCAATATCGGCTGATACAAGGGGCTTCAGGGCAACAAAAAAGAGAAGCTACGTGGATGAAATTCCCATAACACGGCTCGATTATTACGCCCTTGGAATGATGGGCTTCATCATAGCAGTGGCTGTGATCTCAATTTTCCTTGGGTTTGGCCGGACAATACCGTATGTGGCCTGAAACCTTAAACCATTTTTCAAAATAAATTATTTTTAAATCTTTCTTTGTCTAAAACGAATAACAATTTGGTTTCAAAAACGACAGAAAAATTAGGATTTTGCAAAATCAGTAATTAAACAACAATTGAACACAGATTGCTTGAAAAAACAGCATTTACCAATTGAGGATGCAGGGGATGGGATTTGAACCCACGTATCCCTACGGAACCAGACCCTCAATCTGGCGCCTTTGACCAATCTCGACAACCCCTGCAGGGATTAGGCAATTGTTCTGTGCAATATTTAATTTTCCCATACTGAAGCCGTTATGTCCATTTTTACATGCACTGAACTTTAGCAGGATTCAGCACCGCGAGCAGCATATTTGGGCAAATGCCCGTGAAATCATATTTTCCCCGTATAAATCAGTTAAATTTAAATCAATGGCTATTTCTCTATTTATAAAGGGGTAAATGTGTCCATTCCAATCACTAATGAAGCCTACATCGTTGACGCCATAAGAACTCCAGTTGGCAGGAGATACGGCGCCCTAAAGGAAATACATCCGGTTGATCTTCTGGGAAACCTTATAAAAGGTGAACTGAAAAGAACAAAACTGGATCCCTCAAGAGTAGAGGACGTCATAATCGGTTGTGTGAGCCAGGCTGGTGACCAGGGGTTCAACGTTGCAAGGAACGCATGGCTGTCTGCAGGCTTGCCGGAAACGGTACCGGGGACTTCTATTGACAGGCAATGCGGATCAAGCCTCCAGGCAGTGACATTTGCAGCACAGGCGGTCAAGTCAGGAATGCAGGATCTTGTGTTTGCAGGCGGTGTGGAATCTATGTCAAGAGTACCCATGGGAAGCACCATAAACAGCGCTTCCAATCCCATTACCCTGGGGCTGGTTTTAAGGTATGGACTTGACAAGGAATGGTTCAGCCAGGCAAAAGGGGCTCAGCTCATTGCTGAAAGGTATGGTTTTGAAAGGGAAGAACTGGATGAATTCAGCTACATGAGCCATGTTAAGGCTGGTTCAGCGATGGAGAGGCTTCAGGCTGAGATAATGCCAGTAGAGGCAGACATCAATGGTGATGGAACTGAGGTTGTCACTTTACTTGACAGAGATGAGGGAATCCGACTAAATCCTGACCTGGGCAAGATGAAAGAAATCAGGCCGGCTTTCAAGGAGCTCGATCTGATCACAGCAGGAAATTCATCCCAGATCTCGGATGGTGCAAGCATTTCCGTCATAGCTTCACAGGATGCAGTTGAAATCAACGACCTTAAGCCAAGAGCAAGGGTTGTAGCGGCTTCTGTAGTTGGAGTGGATCCTGTTACGATGCTCACAGGCCCGATACCAGCCACTGAGAAGGTTTTGCAGAAAGCAGGTCTGGATTATTCAGACATCGATTACTTTGAGGTAAACGAGGCATTTGCTCCCGTCGTAATGGCGTGGCAGCAGGAGACTGGCGTCCCATGGGACAAGGTAAATATCCACGGTGGAGCAATAGCTATCGGGCATCCACTTGGCGCCACGGGTACGAGGATACTTTCAGGTATGCTCAACATCCTGGAACAGCATGACAAGAAATTTGGGCTCATAGCTATCTGTGAAGGCGGCGGAATGGCAAATGCAATGATTATAGAACGTATCTAGGGCCCCTAAGGTTCCCTCATCATTCAATCAGCTTTGGGGAATGGGTGAATCATAGGAAACAGAAATCCTGCAACCCTGATGATTTTAACCGTATGATTCTTATTTGTATACTGAATGTTTGACTGAAAGCGATAGGCAATTATAAATGAGGAAGTGGAAGCCCTTGATCAGGGTGATTGGCGTACGCGGAAGCCACTGGCGGACGGTACCGTTAACCCATACCAATGGTTGACGGAATATGTTATTCCAGGTGAGAACAAAAGGATTGAAGCTAATACTGCGGATAGAACAGTTTTTACCATTGGTTTTTAGCGCCCGCATGGTTGGGATAGCCTTGTTCCGCGTCTCCGGCTTTGTTCAATGACGTTTAAGGAAAATCTCATACACGTACTCAGAACTGTAACCATTGGGGAGAGGGTCACCCTCCTCTATTTTTCTGACGCGTTTCATGCCTATTTTTTCAGCTAAAGCTATTGATGCGGTGTTGCCTGTACTCATGGTGGCACGAATCTTACAGAGTGCAAAGTGGAATTCAAGATATTCAATCATTAACATAACAGATTGGAAACCATATCCCATTTTCCAGAAATCCGGGAATACCACGTAGGATAAATCGGCAATACTTCCGGAAATGGTGGCCTGCACCCAGCAGACATATCTCTTCAAGGTTTCATCAAAGACCAGCCAGTTCAACCATTCCTCATTTCTGTCTGGCGGTGCCCCTGCTTCTAATTTACTGAAACGGATTTCAAGCTCTTCCGGTGAAGAAGGTGGTGAAAGCGGTATACGTTCATAAATTCGTGAGTCGGAAAACTCCTTGTATAACATTTTAGCGTGGTTGGATCTCAGGTTTTCAAGGTGCAGGGATTTTTTGCTCCCATGGTTCTGGAGTCTATCATTCACCGCTTGCAAACCACAACCGATTAAATAAGCTTTTCAGGGATTGGA
>JAMDCA010000038.1:53822-58241 GCA_023489435.1 Thermoplasmatota archaeon | reverse complement strand
CCTTCAAGAAATACAAATGGCTTATTGCCCAGTGAAGATGTTAAGGTTTTCTGAATAATTCCAGCCTCGTTCCAGTGGGTTCGCATTTCGTCCCCTATGGCTTTCAGGCTCTTGTTTACCTGGATCTGTTCGTAGGCTGGTTTTTTCATGTTAAACAATTAACGAGAATTTAAAGAGATATATTGTTTTTAGTGTTGTTTTGTTCAAGAAAGGAGATTACAGTGCATTTATTGATCCAACTAAAGTTTTGGGAACAATCACTGTGCCGGGCAACTCCGGCCATTTGTCAAATTTCTTTATGTATTTCCTGATCATCGTGTTCTCTTTCTTTATGAGCCAGGAAAAGTAATATCCGTAAAGGTCGGTATTATGTTTTCTAAGTTCTCTGATTCCAATTCTCTCAGCATCGAGCTTTTTTATTTCTTCTAACATCTTTATCTCATCAGTTTTAATCATTTGTCTTCGAGTATGAAGTATTTTTCAACCTCAAAGCCCTTTCTGCTACTTTGAAAAATGAGTAAATGGTGCATTTTACCGCTTCGTCTGACTATTGGCAGACAAATAACCCAGTTGAAATTAAACTTGATGCGAAATATTTTCACGCAAAGATATAACGAAAAATATTTATACGGTGTATGTACATAATATGGTATGATCAAACAGCGGTTTCACAAGTATAAGGAAGAATTGAGAGATGAAGCCTTGAGATTGAGGAACAGGTTGAAGGAAGAACTGAAAGAACCTGAAGCTGAATCCAAAAAGGACGATAAGAATTTCGTCCCAAACTAACCCCTTTTACCCGATTATGAAAATGGTCTTTTGCTGAAGTGCTCATAACCTCTATTTGTGATATCCGCCCAATTCTTTCCATTATATATAATGTTCTTTCCTTCCCAGACATCTCCAATGAAGCTTACCTTGACACCCTCGGATTCCATTGCTTCCATAAAGGACTTATAATGCTGGTTTTCCACAGTGAAGAGCAATTCGTATTCTCCACCAAAACCACCCATAATTTCAGTCGCAGAAATTCCTGAAAGGTCTGACGCTTTCTTCACATTTCTGTCAGAGGGCAGCTCATCCTCCACTATCCTGAAACCAAGCCCGTAATCATCCTTCATCTGGGAAATGCTGGAGAAGAGCCCATCTGAAAGGTCCATCATAAACTTCCCGCCGTTCCTGCTTATTGCCTGTGCCTCTCTGATCCTGGGGGTGATATCAAGTATTAGGTCAGTGGCTCTCGACTTCTGGTAACCATGCTTCTGAAAAAGATATCCTGAAGCGGCTCTGCCAAGGTTGTGAGTAACTCCCAGGATCTGGCCCTTGGAGATATCGGCCCTTCTTCTCACAATGGATTTCTGCTGTTTTCCCAGTACTGTTCCAGAAATTACTGTCTCTTCTCCTTCCTTAGTATCGCCACCGAGTATTTCCGCATCGAATGCCTTAAGTGCATCATTTACGCCAGATACAATTTCCCTGAATTTTGCCTCTTCCATCTCCGGGCTAAGTAGGTAGGATACCAGCATACCAACTGGCTGCCCGGCCATGGCTGCAATGTCGCTCAGGTTGATGTTTGCAGCGAACTTGCCTATCTGCCTTGGTTTAGCTCCTTTGGGAATATGGGTTGATTCTCTGATTATGTCAGTGCTGAGAAGGAGAACCTCATCTCCATTGTCAATTATTGCGCAGTCGTCTTTTTGCTGCGAAATTTTAAAGTCCTTGAATATCCCGTGTATGAGGTTTCTTTCTCCGATATCCTTGAGTTTCACTGCAATCCATTATGCCACTTACAGATATTTAAATTGGGGAGAAGCCACAATGATCAACTTGCAACGCAAAAGCAATGTCAGAAGGATGAACCTGAAGCAGCCTTTTAACCTTTAACAATATTTGGTTATGAATATGGAGCGAAGAGACCAGATCGAGGCACTTTTCAAGGGACTCGTGGAAGGAAAACCATACACCAAAAAGATACCCTTAAACAGATTGAGCATCAGTGGCCTATCGTTCAGTGCGGACCAGGAAATCAAGAGAAAACTCGGTGAGAAGGAAGATACACTGAAAGACAAGCTGAACATGTTCAGGGGAACTGCACTGCATGCCCACATTCAGAACCTAGTGAAGGATCAGGGATACAGGGCAGAATACAGGCTATATCATTCCATACCGCACACGTGGCATTACATGGGCTTTGACACCATTGATTTTGTCGGCGTCATTGATCTGCTCCACGATGAAAGGAATGAGGCCATAGAACTCAAAAGTTCGATGAATTCCGACAAGATCGAGGAATATCACAAGACACAACTTGCGTCATACCTGAAGATGCTTCAGGAAAAAACCGGCAGGGAATACACAGGGCTGGTGGTGAAGTTCGGAGGCAGTGATGTTGTTGCAGAAGAAATACAGCGGGATGACGTGCCAAAATACTGGGATACCATTGTCAGAAGGGCAATAATGGTCGCAGATAAGCTTGATGAAGAAATGGAAAGGCGAGATATTCTTGCTTCCACTTCCAACAGCAAGTCCGGCGGCTTGTACAAGTTTGATGATTCAGAGCAGGACTGAAGCGCTCGAGGTCCTGCTGAGCAGCCTTTCGAAATCAGGTTGTGACAGGTTTACTTTCTCAGCTGCAAGGGCAGCAAAGTAAGAAGTCTTGTCAACTGAACTGTAATATTCCTCAAGTTCGCTGAAATCCTGATTCAGTGACGCATCATATATGAGCTGCAGGAGTTTCGGGTCGGGTGAATCATTGTGTATTCCGCGTTCTTTGTTGCCGCCCGTTGGATAGGAAACCACCTGGGTACCGAAATCCTTCGATTCAAGCAGAATCCTGGCAAGGCTCCAGAGTCTTGGCAGCCTGTAATAGCCTCTTTTCCACATGTGTTCAACCATGGTGTTTCTCTGGATATTCATGGGGTTCACGGAAACATCAGCAGAATACTGGGCAGACTTGTGCACTGAATCTATCATGTCAGCAATGGAATCCTCCTCTGACAAGAACAGGGGCTTGAAAAGAAGATAAGTGCGAAGTTCATAGCCCATTCGTTTTACGGCCTCCGCTGCCTTGGTGTATTTTGAAAATGTACTCCCCTTATTGATGGAATTTCTCATGATTTCATCGTTAGCGCTTTCAAGGCCAATGGCAATCCTTATCGGAATTCCATAATCCTTCAGGTATGAAATGTTGTTTTCGGTGATATATTCTGTCCTGGATTCAACCAGGAGTTTCTCCACTTTGCCGCTTATCTTCTGGAAGAAGTATTCACGTGCATCCAGTGGAAATTCCTGTGGATCGAGGAAACTTCCAGAAGTGAAGATCTTCAGGACTTTCACATCTTCCAGTGAATCTGCAACTATGTCAATCTGCCTCTTGAGGTTGCTGGATTTAATTTCGCTGGATACGTCATTGAAATAACCGCACATTGAGCATGAGGAAAAGCGGTACCATGAGCATCCAGTGGTCTTAAAAATAGCAACCATTGTGGTTTCAGGGTATCCCCGGATGCGATCCTTTTCCTGCCATATTGAAACTGGCCGGTCCGGATCAGTTTTCCTCTGGTAAGTAGGCATTAATTCCTTTATTGAGGCAGCATATTCACGGTTAATCATCATATTAGGCTTCCCTGATTTAGTAGTTCCTCATTCAAAATGCATAAGTAATATTTGAATGGAGCAGAGTGCCTGTACTTTTTAAAGAAAAAAATCAACTCAATCCAAAACAGGCCGAAATATCATGAAGTCTTTATCTGCATGGGGTATTGCCTTCTGAATGTTAGCTTCAAGACTGTCATCCATTTCCGAGTCCAAGAGTGTTTCTACAAGCAACAAGGCTGCTGAGCTGGTCAAAGCTGGAAAGAGAGTTTACAACTTTGGTATCGGGGAACCCGATTTCACAACCCCTGAACCTATTATAAAGGCAGGGTATGAAGCCTCTTTGAAAGGCAAGACTCACTACACATCATCATACGGGATAGTGGAGCTGAGAGAGGCTATAGCAAAGAAAATGTTTGAGGTGAACAATGTCAGGACGACCTTCAAAAATGTTCTTGTCACCCCAACTAAATTTTCCCTTAACCTTACTGTAATGTCTTTGATGAATCCTGGAGACGAGGCTATTTTACCCGAACCATACTATCTATCCTATCCCGATATCGTAAGGCTCCATGGAGGGAAAGTTCTTACATCCCCCACAGATGAAAATTACTCATTCGATTTTGATGACATGAGAAAACTTGTATCGCCAAGGACCAAAATGGTGATTATCAGCAATCCAACCAATCCCACTGGTAAGGTGTACTCTGAAAAGGAACTGAGAAAACTTTGTGATTTTGTCCTTGAAAACAACATGTATCTGTTGAGTGATGAAATATATGAGGACCTGATATTCGAAGGCAAAATGTTCTCTCCCGCTTCAAT
>JAMDCA010000038.1:0-53102 GCA_023489435.1 Thermoplasmatota archaeon | reverse complement strand
GCCCTTGGAGGGCAAAAGTCTGTGGTCACTTACTGCAAGAATTATACATGTCTTGCGTCAAAACGCGCTGCGCGGATATTGAAAAATATGGGTTACAATGCCTCCGCTTATGAAGGTGGCATCGAAGAATGGGAAAAGTCCGGGCTACCCGTGGAAGGCACAAAGGCAGGGAAAACCTGAAGAAAACAATGGAAAATGGACTCTGAAGCCGGATTTCCGCAGCTGACATGTAAACTTTATACATTATAAAGTCAATGGGGAGGGGATGAGTTCAAGGGTGCCAACTGTTGGCCGGGAAACGCTGAAAGCCATTGGCATTATATCCATTGGGATTATCGTACTTGTAACCTTCCAGTATTTTCTGTATCCAAGTGTAGAAGCTTATTATCCGTTCCTGAAAAGCTATGATCTGTACATGAGGGACGCAATTGCAGCGGCCGTCATTTTTGGATTTGCATACATCATACTACGGGGAATCAAGCAAGCCATAGAGATCACTTCCCAGAAAAGGACCAAACGGAACATCAGGGGATTATACACCATTCTCAGGGCAGTTGTTTATGGAATTGCCATAGCAGTATTTCTCGAATACATGGGAGTAAGCCTGACGGGTGCACTTATCGGTGGCACAGTAGGAGGCCTGATCCTGTCTTTCGCTTTACAGAGCACGGTTTCCAGCCTGCTGTCAGGACTGCTCCTTGCCAGTGCTGGCATTGTCAAACCAAAGGACAAGGTATCCTACTACTCGTGGATGTTTGACAATCCAGTAATTGGCGAAGTTGTTGACGTTAAGCTGTTGACAGTCCAGGTCAAGGATATAGACGGCTATGTTGTGGAACTTCCAAATACTGCTCTGCTTTCCCAGTCGGAATTCAAGATTCTTGGCTATAATTCCAACATAAGGGCAACAGTCTCAGCCGCACTTCCAGTGGACGCACAGATCCGGGGCATTATCGATATTGCGAGTAACAGCCTTGAAAAGAAGAAGGATGACTTGGGCCTGACGAATTTTCAGATGTACTTCTACACAAAGACATTCAATTCCAACACTGTAAAGGTAATCATAGATTTCAGGAGAATGGAGGATTTCAATTCAATATCCCATGCAATCAACGTTGCACTTGAGGAGGGTTACTGGGAAATGAAGAACAGGGCACCTCAGGGCAATAACATTATACTTGGATTCCCCGTGGACGTCCCCATCAGGGAAGTTATGAAGGGGGGCGACAGTTTGCTTGGGCAGAAATCTGGTGATGCAGGCCTGCTTGAATTCAGGAGCTTCTTCTTTACAAAGGCTTTCACCACAAACAGCATCAAGGTTTCCTTCAGTCTTAAGAAAGGGGCTTCCTACGATGTTGTTGCAGATGCAATAAACACCTCGTATGAGGAAGCCTACCTGAACCTGAAAAATAAAATGAAGGAAAACAAGTAAGGGTTTTTCAAAAAAATGGTAAAGCCAGGTTATTTATGATAGGTAGCCTTATTTATCGTGACCTTTGAAAGTGGCTTATCTCCACGATCTCTCTTGACTTTGCTTATTTTTTCGGCAACATCCATGCCTTCAACCACTTTTCCGAAGACCGGGTGTTTGGAGTCAAGATAATGGTTATCAACCACGTTAATGAAAAACTGTGAACCGCCTGTGTTTGGTCCTGCATTGGCCATTGAAATTGTGCCCCTGGAGTTGCGGTTGTTCTTTGTGAATTCGTCTTTTATGTTATATCCTGGTCCGCCCATTCCGGTTCCCGTGGGGTCTCCGCCCTGGATCATAAAGTCCGGTATTACTCTGTGGAAAATCACTCCGTTGTAGAAGCCCTGTTCCACTAACTTTTTGAAATTACCTGCTGTTACGGGCATTTCCTTTTCAAAGAGCTCAATCTTGATATTTCCCATGTTTGTTTCAAATATAACATGCGACATTTTGTTCGGGCATTAATCGGTTCAAGGTATCTAAATTCTGGTTTTTTACTGCAAAATAGTTTGGTGTTTGCTGTTCAGTCAACAAACACCGGGTTCTTTTCTCTAACAAAATTCCCCGTCTGGAGGTCATGCACAGCTTCGTTAATCTGTTCCCTGGAGTTCATGACAATAGGGCCATGCCACCATATGGGTTCGTTCATGGGTTTACCCGAAAGCAGTATGAATCTCAGTGGTGAATCTTCTGTGCGCACCCTGATGTGGTCTCCTTCCTGCGAGTACACTAGAGCCTGGCCAGGGAAGTAGGAATTATCATCACTTGAGTCAAAGTGTCCCTTTCCCCCTATGACATAAAGCAATGAGGTATACCCTGCCTTTACTGGAATTATAAACTCGGATTCTTCTTTCATGGAAACATCCAGATATGTGGGGTCAGTGCCGTACAATCCATCGAAGGGCCCCTCATTGTTTCCGAAGGAGCCCGATATTATTTTCACTCTTGCACCACCTTCTGTCTCCACCAACGGGACGCCGTTCCCCTTAATGTCCCTGTAAGTCGGCATGGTCATCTTATGCTTTGCAGGCAGATTGATCCACAGCTGGAAACCCGAAACATTGGTTGGTAACCCAACTGCCTTGAGAAGTTCCTCCGGATCCGTCTCGTCCAGTGGCTTTGGCATCTCCTGGTGGAATATCCCACTCCCCGCTGTCATCCACTGGAGGTCATTTGTATGGATCACTCCTCTGTTGCCTTCACTGTCCTCATGAAATACTTTCCCCGAAAGGAGGTAGGTTACGGTTTCTATTCCCCTGTGGGGATGCCACGGGAATCCCTTTATGTAATCCTCAACCTTTGATGAGCCGAAGTGGTCCAGCATCAGGAAAGGATCAGTGATCTGAGCAGACAGATGCCCCCCAAGTATCCTGTTGAGTTTTACACCTGCTCCATCGTAAGTTTCCTGCCCTGTAAATACATGTTTAATCTGTTTCTCGTGATTCATTTTCTCACCTTTTTCATGGTTTCAAGGAATTATACATCAACGCCTCTTCTTAAGTAATCCGGCAAGGAATTTATTTCATGCTTGGAATTCCAGTTTACCATGTAAAGTAGATATACTTTCTACATTTATTACCTTTAAGAGGAATTTGGGATATCAGCTAACCATCAGGTAAGTTCCAAAATATGATCAAGCACACAGAGTTGGATAAATGCCCGATAGTTTCAGCAATCAGGGAAGTTGGCAGTGAATGGAATCTGATACTCATAAGGTATCTGATGACCAGAAACATGGGCTTCAACGAGCTTCTGAGGGAAGCCAAGGGAATAAGCTCCAAGACACTTTCAAACAACCTTAAGATACTGGCCAGCAAGGGGATAATAAAGAGAGAAGTGATTTCTATCCAGCCTTTCAGTGTTTCATATTCTCTAACGGAGAAAGGAATGGCTTTGAATGAAGTCATAGTTCTCCTTGGAAAATGGGGAACAGAGTGGACCGCTGTTTCTGAAAAGAGTAGCGATGGGTTATAGGTTTAAGAAAGACGTCAAGCGCTATTTTGTCGTTTTTGTTCAGAACTAAAAAAACTCAGTGCCTCAGTTTTTCCAGTGTAATTCTTCCCAGTTCCTCCTGGTAGAATATAATTATGTCATCCTCATTTGAGAGGTTCAGTTCTGCGGCCACTTTTTTTGGCAAAGTGATCCTGTAAGATGAGCCCCTTGAGGAAATATGCGTTACGTCTAGTATTTTTCGGCCATTTTCTTGTGCCATCTTTAAATTAAATTATAGCAATTATAATTAAAGAGACACTTATATGTGAGGCATGCCTATTTTCACTGTACTTACAGTCTTACATCTCCCATTTCAGAATACTCTTTAAAATGGCTGATTATTGAACACTTTTTTTTTCAGTAAGACCTTCCCGTTCCGTTATTGTTCAGAAAAGTCAACTGAATGAGTAAGAAACACGAGCTTATATTTTACGCCCTGGCCGGGATTTGAACCCGAGTCACGAGCTCGACAGGCTCGTATGATAGGCCGCTACACTACCAGGGCTTTACCGTTGATTGCACGGTTTTATTAAAAGTATTAGGTGATATGGCAGGTCTTTAAGCATTTTGCTCTTTGTTTTCAAGCAAAAATGAATGAAGTGGAAGACATTCATATTTTATTGCCTGTTGGCCTGGAGGTCTCTCAGGTATCCAAAGTCGACTAGACCGAATTCCTCGGTTACTCCATACACCCGGAACTTGCTGGAGTCGGTATGTCTGAGCACAGGTGTAAAGTGTTCCTCGCTGAGAAGACTCTGTGCAACATCTGTGCCAGAGGAGAAGAAGCTCATTGCAGGAGTAATGAGGATCTTTGACTCTTCGTTAAAAACAAACGCAGGAATCTTGAACATCCCCCCGACCCTGTCCCGGAGAACCAGGGAAGGATGTTCATGCCCCAGTATTGTAATCTTCCTGAATTTCTGGTCCCGATCTCCATGGTAGATATAATAGCGGTCGTTCTCAAAGGTCTCGGTTATCTCTATGTTTTTTCTCTTCAGGATAGTGATAAGGTAATTGTCATGGTTCCCCCTAATAAAATGGAGCTTCAACTGCTTTTCATAGCGGTTTATGAAATGTGTGATATCATCCCATTCCTGAGGGAGGTTCTTTGAGAATTCATGTTTGAAATCTCCATTAATTATGAGCTTTTCAGGGTTGTATCTTTCAATGATCCGGTCAATCATGGCTTCAACATGATCCCTCTGGAGTTTTGGAAGGAAGAGGCCATGCAGATTCATCTCTTCCTCAAAGCCAAGATGAAGATCGGAAACCACCACGGCAGAAATGTCCCTTAGATAGATGCAGTGGAGTTCCGAAATGAAAACATCATCCAGGACCTGAATTTCTTTCAACATCCCTGTAGAGGCATATGAAAATTAAGGTTAGCGATTTGCTGAATGGGAAACATTCAATATTTCTCAAACAGATTGCACAGAGAGATGGCACATTACAGAAAAAAGTTAAGAAAGCAGAACTCTTATTCAATTCAGGAGTGGTAAATCTTGATCCTTGCAGAAGGCAGAAGCTCAGTGGAAATAATGGAAAAAGGCGCTTATGTAAAATCACTTGTTCTGAATGGCCTTGAAATTCTGAAGCAGAGTGAGGATGGGGTGCAGACACATGGTGGAATGGCCATTATGCTGCCTTATGCCGGGAGGGTCAGAAACGCAATGTATGTCTGGGAAGGCAAGCAATATCATCTACCCAAGAACAATGGAGAACACAGCATCCATGGCCTTACAAGGGAACTCAACTGGGTTTCTGAGAAGCAAGGGGAAAACAAGGGCATTTTCACCATCAATCTCTCGACTTCTAATTATCCTACAGATCTATTCCTGAAACTGGAATTTGAAATTAAATCCCATTCCTTCTCAATTCACATCGAGGCTGAGAACAAAGGCAGTGCCAATGGGCCCTTCATGGCGGGAATGCACCCATACTTCAACTTTAAGGATTCCTGGGCCATAGAATCAAAGCAGAACCTCCTCCGGCTCAACTTTGAATCCGGGTATTTCCCTGATGGAACAGTAACAGCCATTAAGCCCAGGACACTCAGCTCAAAAGGCGGGTTGCCATTCGACAACACTTATATAACAAATACCACGCCAGTGCTCTTTGCAGGGGACAGGAGAATAATCATGGAAAATACCAATATGCCATACCTGGTGTTGTACAATGGGGAATTTACCCGAGGAAAGTCCATTGCAGCAGAGCCAATGACCGCAGCCCCGGACTCATTCAACAACGGAATTGGCCTGGTATCAATCCCACCTGGAGACAAATTCCAATGTTCCGCAACTTTCCGGTTATCATGATAAGTTCCAAAAATTGAAAATACAAAGGAACTCATCATGTACTATGAAGTATGTAAAAGCTACATCTCTGTACAATGATGGGAAGATTCTGGAAGATGTTTACATAGGTTTTGAAAGGGAAATACTCGAGATAAGCACTAAAAAGCCCAAAGGGGAAATAATATCGGAGGGCGTTGTGACGCCCGCATTCATAGATGCCCATGCACATATTGGGATGGCGAGAGCCGGGGAGCCTTCAGGAGAAGATGAGGCAAATGAACACATGGATCCAATATATCCACTTGTTAACGCCCTTCACAGCGTCTACATGGACGACAGCGCTTTCCAGGAGTCTGTGGAGAGCAATGTACTTTACACTGTGGTATTGCCCGGCAGCGGGAATCCCATAGGCGGGAAGGCAGTGTTACTGAGGACATTCGCATCAAACATAAAGGACGCTTACGTCAAGGACATTGGCATAAAGACGGCACTAGGATACAACCCGCGAAGCACCAAGGAATGGGAGGGGAAACGCCCAACAACACGAATGGGGGCTATTGCCCTTCTGAGGGAGCGGTTCATAAAAGCGAGAAAGCTCCTGTCATTGCTTGATGCTGGCAAGAAAGTCCAGGATGAGGTTGAGCCCCTGGATGAAGTTTTTATGAGGATCCTAAAGGGAGAAGAAAAACTCATGACACATCTTCACAGAGAGGACGATGCCTATGTTCTCATGAGTTTGATTGATGAATTCGGGTTCAAGGCCATAATAAATCATGGAATGGACTTTTACAGGCCTGAAGTTCTTAAAGAAATGAAGGCAAGAGGGATTTCTCTGGTTTACGGCCCACTGGATTCCCATCCATACAAGGTGGAACTGAAACATGAAAGCTGGAGAAACTGTAAGCTCATTATGGATTCTGGAGTAAAGTTCTGTATGATGTCTGATCACCCTGTAATCCTCCAGAGGAACCTGTTTCTCACAATGAGGCACTTCCTCAAGTTTGGCATGCCAAGGGAAGAGGCCGTTGCAAAACTTACGAGGGAACCTGCTGAAATCCTTGGAATAGAAAACCTCGGAACCATTGCAAAGGGAAAACTTGCTTCCTTTACAGTTTGGGACAAAGACCCTTTTGAGATAGACGCTCAACCTAGGCTCATTGTTGCAGAGGGCAACCTTCTGAATCACTAAACACCATACCGCTTTCAGCAAGTAAACCGGTGAAGCTTGCAGAAAAGCAGATTTAATCCTCGCAGGGTGCGACTCGTTGCTAGGTCATGGACCTTCGTTTCCAAAGGCCTGGGTCCTGCCCCTTTTTTTCCAATAGGCACTATTTTCAAAGTGCAATTATGCCATTGGCACAGGACGGAAGAGCGGAATTGGGCAATGGACGGGTATCCTGAATTCAGTGTACATCCATGCAAAGAACTGGGACTGCATACAGCAACTGCGTTAACCGGAATTTTGATAAGGTTTCATGGATCTCATTGATGGGCCCTATACAGAAAGTGGCCTTAAAAGCACAATTCCCACTGGTATGGGCGCCAAAGTTAAACATGCACACGCTACTGCACCCATATATACATCCTGCCATACATATACGAAAAATTCCCCCCGGGCTTAACCGGGTGGCATTCCGTTATGTAGGTTCTAGGGCGAATTTTTCGTATTTACTGTGATAAGTTTTAAGTATAGAGCTAAGGTATAGATTTTACTCTATAGTGGTGTGCAGATGAAAAAGGTCATACTTAAAGATGACAAGGCAGTTTCTCCAATCATAGCAACAATCCTGCTCGTTGCGATAACCGTAGTGCTTGCTGCCACTCTTTACACAATCCTTGGCGGCTATACTACATTCCTTGGAATTTCAACGCCGCAGGCATCAATACAGGTCAATGAAGTGGCTAACAATCCACCAGTGTACCAGATGTACGTTGTGCAGTACGGCGGTAACATCAGCCTTTCAGAAGTGCAGATGGTGATCACGACTACGAATAACAGCGTATATTACGACGTGTTATCGGCCGATCAGCCAAACGCATCAAATGTTGATGGTTTGTGGAATATATCTGTGAAGGGTCCGCAATATTTTGGTGTTTCCACAGTTGCGACGATTTCAGGGATACCTAATTTTCACGGAGACCAGAACATAAGCCAGGTCAGGATAGTGGATCTCAAGACCCAGGGAACAATCGCCACATTTACAATGAACCAGCAACTTTAGTTTGAATAAATTTTAACAAAATTGAGCGTGAAATCCCTTTCTGAAAAGAAAGGGATAAAAGCGAGATTATCCCGCTTAACACGGGATACCCACTCATTTTTCATGTTAGTGAACTGGGTTAATGAGCGCCAATATAATGTTTCATGTGCAGCAGTGAAAACATAAAGGGCAGCGAGGATGTCACAAAATTCAATTCTTGATCAGTTCCTTCAGCTTTTCTATGTTTTCCGCTGGTGGAAAACAGTTCTTGTCAATGCAGACAAGTATCTTGCTGTGGGCATTGCCTGCGGAAGATGCTTCTCCCAACAGCTCGGTCAATTTTGAATTGTTATCGTTCAAAAACAGTGGTTCAGCAAAAGGCTCGTAACTCTGCTGCAAATACTTCAAGGCTTTCCTGGACAGTGGATGTTTCTCACCAATCTTCACCAGATAATTTGTGTTTAAGGAGTACATGATTCCTATACCCATGAAACAGTGGTACATGGCACCTCTCTGAAGATCTGAAGAAAATGCATCAGCAATAGAATCTGCTACTTCCTTCATGGCAGGGTCAGAGAGGATCGTGCCCATCCTAAGGAGATTCAGCATCTGGACGGAGTTTCCGGACGGTATTGCTCCATCGTGGCCTTCTTTCATTCTCACCGGAAGAACTTCCCCATCTGAAGGTGAACCGAAATAGCCACCCTCTTTCTCATCCTTGAACAGTAAATCAGCCGTCTCTGAGAGCTTTTTGCCCACCTCGAGGTATCTCGCATCCATAGTGCTCTCAAACAGTTCTATAAGTCCGAATGCAAGAAAGGCGTAGTCATCAAGATATCCGCTGATGGCGCTTTCCCCATCCCTGTATCGGTGCAGCAATCGCCCATCCCGGTACATCTTGTCCAGAAGGAAATCTGCAGCCTTCTTCGCCAAAGCTAGAAATGCTTCTTCTCCAAATGCCTTATGTGCTTTCGACAGAGCTGCAACCATCAGGCCGTTATTGTCCGTAAGTATCTTGTCGTCAAGATGGGGCCGCGTCCTTCGTGCCCTGTACTGGAATAAATTCTCTCTGCTTCTGTCAAGCAATTGCCTGAGATCATCTGTGGGAAGCCCGAGCCTGGCAGCTTCGCTTTCAAGGGTACGGTTGAGAAAAAGTATGTTTTTGCCAGTGTTCCTCCCCGTTGCCTCCTCAATATAATTTCCAGAAAGATCGCAATTGTACACAGACATGAAGATATCTGCCTCCTCTTTTCCAAGGAGCTGAAGAATCTCTGTTGCCCTCCAGGTGTAGAACTTTCCCTCCTCGTTTTCACTGTCTGCGTCAATTGCACTGTAGAATGGGCCCTCCGGGGAAGTCATTTCCCGTTCTATAAAGGATGCAATCTCGTAAACCACATCCTTGAACAGCTTTTCACCAGTAACCTGATACGCTTCAGTATAGGCCATCATCTGAAGTGCCTGGTCATAGAGCATTTTCTCGAAATGCGGAAGGAACCAGCCGGCGTCGGTGGAGTATCTGTGGAACCCGAATCCAAGTTGGTCATAAATGCCTCCCATTCTCATTGAAACAAGGGTTTTCTTGACCATTTCCAATAGTTCTTTGTCGCCGGATTTTCTATAAGCCCTCATGAGAAACATGAGATTTTGAGGGGAGGGAAACTTGGGGGCATTTCCAAAACCGCCATATTCACTGTCAAAGCTCTGCTTAAGCTGGGAAATCATGGCATCAATGGTTTCCTGGTTTAGAGATTTCCCCTTTCTGCTTTGGGCAACTCTCTTCAGGTTGTTCAGAACTTCCTCAGCTCTCCTCTCCACCTCTTCCCTGCCCTGGGTCCACAGTTCCTTGAGCTGCCTGGTGAGGTCTACGATTCCCACCATTCCTCTCCTGCTTTCCCGGGGTATGTATGTCAACGCAAACACCGGAACCTTTTCAGGTGTCATGATGATGTTGAGTGGCCATCCTCCAGTACCTGTCATCATTTGGCTCACAGTCATGTATGCACTGTCAATGTCAGGCCTTTCCTCCCTGTCCACCTTGATGCATACAAAAAGATCGTTCATCTCCCTTGCCACGTATTCATTTTCAAAACTTTCCTTCTCCATGACATGGCACCAGTGGCAGGTGGAATATCCAATGCTGAGGAAAACAAGCTTGTTTTCTTCCTTTGCCTTCCTGAACGCTTCTTCTGACCATGGGTACCAGTCCACGGGATTGTGGGCGTGCTGTAGCAGGTAAGGGCTTTTTTCATTAATGAGCCTGTTTGTATGTTCTTTGTCAACCATGATTTACACCGCAATATTGGGTTACAAGTTAATGGAAAAGTCATGATCCCCTTATAATCATTATTGAAGCAAGCCTGAATTGTTTGAATTTGCAGGAGGATACTGGAGCTTTGAGGTAATTTTAATATCAGTTCGTTAATAGGTACTCGTGGGCATTGCTATTCTCGTCAGGCACGGAGAAAGTGAGACAAACGTAAGGAACATAATATCCGCAGACTACACCGGCTATCCTCTGACACAAGAGGGAAAAATGCAGGCAAGGAGGGCAGCGGAGGAACTTGCGCCAATAAGGATAAACTTCATCGCAACAAGTCCTGTGCAGAGGGCCAGGGAAACTGCAGGCATTATAGCAGCAACAATCGGAATATCTGAATTCGTGGAACCGCGCATAATTGAATCAGGAATGGGCAGGTTCAACAACACTCCAGTTCACAAGGTCCCCAAGCTCAGCAGGAAGGAACTGGGAATGGAGACCTGGGAATCCCACCAGAAAAGATTCAGGGAGGTACTCAGTGAAGTTGAAGGAAACTGGGTCCTGGTGAGCCATGAATTTCCCATCAGGTCTGCCATTTCCCTGTATCTGGGCCTGGATGAAATGGAAAGTTATGGCCTGAAAATCAGGAATGCAACCATTTCTGTGATCGATCTCGAAAAGGAAGAGGTTCTCTGTATCGGCTCGGAGTTTCTTTCTGAGAGGGTAAAATCAATTCTGAATGCAAGCCACGATGCTCTTTTCGGAACAAAGAAATGAACTTGCAGGAAAGGACAAATTTTTAGCAAAGCCTCAATATATACCAGTATAAATGTTGGCCTATGATACTCTGTCCAGGAAGGAAATAACGCTGGAGCTTGACCCCGATGCCGTAATAAAGGTATTCGTGTGTGGCCCGACCGTACAGGACAGTTTTCACTTAGGCCATGCGAGAACGTATACATTTTTTGATTCTGTGGTGAAATATCTCCGACTGAAAGGATACAGTGTGTTCTATCTCCAGAACATCACAGACATAGATGACAAGATCATAAACAGGGCAAACGAAGAAAATGTGCCTTATGATGTTATTTCAAAACGATACACAGAAGAATATATGGACATCATGAAGACTCTGAAGATAGACAGCGTCAATTTTTATGCCATGGCGACCCGCCACATATCCGAGATCATACAGCAAATCAGGGTTCTCGTTGAAAGGGATCTTGCATATGAAACATCAGATGGTGTCTACTTCAGTGTTGCAAAATTCCCGGACTATGGAAAACTTTCCGGGCAGGACCTCGAATCTCTGAGGATTGGCGCCCGGGTGGAATCGACTGAAGAGAAGCGTGATCCTAGGGATTTTGTCATATGGAAGAAGATGAAGCCAGGTGAACCTTACTGGGAATCTCCCTGGGGCAGGGGAAGGCCAGGGTGGCACATAGAAGATACCGCCATTACTGAGAAATACTTCGGGCCAACCTACGACATCCATGGTGGCGGAACCGACCTGATTTTTCCCCATCATGAGGCTGAGATTGCACAGGAAAGGTCCATCAGCGGGCAACCATATCTCGCCAGATACTGGATACACAGTGCAATGCTCAATGTGAACGAGGAAAAAATGTCCAAGTCACTGAAAAACTACATCACAATCCGGAGCGTCCTGAATGATTACCTCCCGGAAGAACTGAGGTATGCACTCCTAAATGTCCAGTTCAGGACCACTGTTAGCTTTTCGCATGAACTGATGAATGAAGCCAGGGCCAATTTAAGCACGATAAACACAATTTACAGGAAACTTAAGCTAAAGATCGGCCCATCCAAGAGTTTAAATGAAAATCCTGCAATAGCAAAACTTTCTGAAAGAATGGACAGCAATTTTGATTTCCGCCTGCTTTTCAGAGATTTGCTGGAGTACATCGGGAAATGGAATACGCATATTGAGGACCTTGGAGATCGCGAAGCTGCAATTGCAATTGAAACAATAGAATGGGTGGATAGCTTCACGGGGATACTTCCAGCAAAGAAAGGAGATTTCACAGGAGAGGAACTGGTCGGGTTTCTCCTAAAACTCAGGCGTACAATGAGGGAAAAGAAGGATTTTGCTGGCGCAGATGAAATCAGGAAAAACCTCAGGGGAATGGGAATAACAATTGAGGATCGTGGAGAGGAAACCATCTGGTGGAGGGAATAGGTGATCATATGAAAAGCGCGGTTCTTGTTGTCGACATAGTAAATGATTTTGTATCGGGAATCTTTGGCTCCGAAAACTCTGTAGCAGTTTCCGCAAGGATTGCAACCTTCCTGAAGAAGCTTGAGGGAAAGGCAGAAATCGTATTCACCCTTGATACTCACATTCCAAATGACCCGGAATTCAAGGTTTGGGGAGAACACTGTATCATAGGAACCTGGGGATGCCAGCAGGTGGATTCGCTTAAAAATATTCGAGGTTACAGAATAACAAAGAGGCATTTTGATGCCTTCCATGAAACGGATCTTGATGGATATTTGAGAGCACTGGGCATCGGAAGACTCTATGTTTTCGGAATCAGCACCGACATTTGTGTGCAGCATACAGTGGCAGGTGCATTTTACAGGTACTACGATCTGAACGTAATTTCAGACCTTTGCGGAGCTATATCTCCAGACAGGAACCTGGAGGCCATATCATTCATGAAGAGAAACTATGGGGCCAGAATTCTCACATCAGTTGAAGCCCTTGAGGAGTTGTAGCATGGTATCTAAGAAATCAGCGGAAAAAGACCAGGAAATAGGACTAAGTTCAGCAACCTTTGAAGAGATTATGGCGGGCCAGGCATCAGATGTATACTTTGAAAGGAGCCTCAATGCAGCCTCCAGGGTCAAACATAATGCACAGGTTGTTGCAGAAGTAACCCTTTCAGGGCCACTGGATCCATGGGTCAATTTCACAGGCCTCAATGAGGTTCTGGGGATTCTTAGAGGAAAGGACGTGGATGTGTATGCCATTCCGGAAGGCACAATACTTAGCCCAAGGGATATGGCAGGAAACCCTGTGCCAGTAATGAGGATTGAAGGCAGTTATGATGATTTCGGGGAGTTTGAAACATCTATCCTTGGCTTCATCTGCCAGTCCACAGGCATTTCTACTTATTCATCAAGAATACGGGACGTCCTGGGCGAGACACCTTTCTTCTCATTTGGAATCAGAAGGATGCATCCTGCAATTTCCCCCATGATTGACAGGGCAGCTTACATTGGCGGTGCAGATGGAGTATCGGGGATCCTCGGCGGAAAGCTCATAGGCCAGAAACCTGTGGGAACCATGCCCCATGCACTGTCCCTTATTTTTGGCGATGACAAAGCCTGGGATATGACCGTTAAGGCTGTTGGCCCAAAGGGCGTGAAGACGGTTCTCATTGACACTTACATGGATGAGAAGTTTGCGGCCATAAAGGCTGCCACCATGTTTCCGGATCTCAATTTCGTCAGGCTTGACACACCATCCTCCAGGAGGGGAAACTTTGCCAATATTGTCAGGGAAGTGAGATGGGAACTTGACCTGAGGGGATTCAGCAACGTGAAAATCATGGTCTCCGGAGGTCTAAAACTGGAGAATCTGGCAGAGTTGAAAGCAGCCGGAGCTGAGGCTTTCGGGATCGGCACTTCAATCGCATCTGCGCATCCATACGATTTTGCCATGGATATAGTGGAGCTCAATGGCACACCGCTCACCAAGAGGGGAAAGCATTCAGGAAGCAAGAATTTGCTCAGGTGCAGCAAGTGCATGGGCCTACTTTCAGTACCCTCATCAAAATCTCACGCAACCTGCAAGTGTGGGGGGAGGATGGAAAATATTCTCGCACATATGCTGGAAAAGGGCAAGCTTCATAAGGCCTATGAATCACCAGAAGCTCTCAGGGCAAGGACTCTGAAAGAGCTTGAATTGCTTAGGTATGCTTCGCAGAATCAGTGAGTCCTGGACATTTCTCTTTCGATTGCTTCCTTCAGCACCACAGCATTGTTATGCTCAGTGTCTGTAGCCGAGAAGAGCAATACAACATCATTATTCCTGCATAAATCCAGCAATCTCTGGAATGCCGGATTGGTTGTGAGTTCCTTCAGGTAAATCTCTCTGAAAAGTTCGTATCTACCAGCCTCATGTGAAAACTGTTTCCTCAGGTTGTTGGATGGTGCAACATCCCGGAACCAAGAATGAAGTTGAGCTGACTCCCTGCTAACTCCACGTGGCCAAAGCCGGTCCACAAGGATCCTCAATCCTTCCTGCCTGTCCTTGCTATATATCCTCTGTAGTTTTATTGCCATAATTATCCGCCATCAGTCTTGCAACTCAACAACTGCGATTCGCTTTCGAAGTGTGCTTTCGCAGCCAGGGCAACAGGCATAATACGTCTTCCCTTTGGATCTCACCGTAATTGGGTCGCTCTGAATGTCGCTTCCGCAGAGGTCACAGTGCAGGTGCAGCATCCTTCCGGGATTCTCACCAATGGTCCTCCGCTTTGCAATCTTTACGTCAATGATTCTTGTCTCACCCAGGTTCAGAAGGTTTTCATAATGTATCACAACCATATGGCTGCTGTCTATGAGCTCAAAGTCTTCCAGAATGAACTTCTTTGGGATCAGACTGACGTCCTCTACCTGAATGACTGCCAGATCCTTCTCATCATCACTCAGGTTCACTGTAAATGATTTTATCCGGCCGGAGCCCATGAGCGAATCCAGGGTTTTTCTTGCCGTGGTTCTGGAAACATCAAGCTCCAGAGCGATTTCGGATATTGTTTTTCTTGAATCCTCCCGCAGTATTGTAACTAGTCTTTGCTCAAGTTCGGAAAGATTTCTCTTCATACTGGTAAATATGAATAAAGAATTTATCCATTTTGATAAGTGAATGCTTATGTATTCTTCCACGATTTCAAATTATGGCTAAAATGGTTGATCCGGTTTGCGGCATGACTGTATCCGACGATACGGGCTTTAAGTCGAGCTATAAGGAGAAGGAATACCACTTCTGCTGCGTGCACTGCAAGGAGAAGTTTGACGCAAACCCGCTGAAGTTTACCAGGTGAAAATATGCCAACAGACCCTGTCTGCGGTATGTTTGTTCCGGATACCTCGAATCTGAAACTTACAAAAGACGGCAGGGATTATTTTTTCTGTTCAACAGATTGCCTTAACAAGTTCAAGTCCCCTGAGGAACAGGTCAGGGCCATAAGGTGGAAGCTAACCGTTGCATGGTTATTTTCTGTGCCTGTACTTGCGCTCACTTACATTCCGGGCATAGCGTTCAAGCCATGGATTCTTCTCGTGCTCACCCTTCCTGTGCAATTTTATTCAGGAATTGGCTTTTACAGGGGAGCTTACGAATCTATCAGAAACAGGATGGGAAATATGGACATCCTCATTACGCTGGGAACACTGACAGCATTCTTCTATTCATTCGTGGTGACGTTTGATCCATTATTGATATCTCATTCATCCACTTACTACGATGCATCCGCCTTCATTATCACCCTTATACTCACGGGAAACTTTATTGAGACCATAACCAAGAAATCTGCAGGTGACGCCGCATCCAAACTGCTTGAACTTATCCCGGGCACTGCCCACAAAGTTGTCGGAGATGATATTTTGGAAGTCCCGTCCGATTCCATAAAGGAGGGTGACACTGTTTTGGTCAAGCCCGGTGAAATTCTGTCTGCTGATGGTGTTGTATCAGAAGGTTCTGCAGATGTGGATGCATCCACCATAACTGGAGAGCAGGAGCCAGTGCTGGCGACAGTGGGAAGCAGAGTAATATCCGGCACAAAAAATCTCAATGGCACATTGAAAATCAAAGTGCTGAGATCAGGAAGCAACTCCACAATAAGGAAGATATACGACATGCTCCAGACAGCCACATCCGGGCGTGCCAGAATTCAGAGGATCGCAGACGTCTTCTCATTGTACTTTGTTCCTGTAGTACTGATTGCCGCGAGCATCTCTGCAGCTTTATGGGTTTATTTCATAAGCGTGGGCCAAACCGGGCAGTGGGATATTCCTGTTCTCGCATTTGTTTCGGTGGTAGTTATCGCATGTCCATGTGCAATTGGACTGGCGGCACCCATAACAATGCTCATTTCGTCCACATTTTCTTATGAAAACGGCCTCATTGTGAAAAACACCGGTGCACTTGACAGGATTTCCCGGGTAACACGGGTCATTTTCGACAAGACCGGGACACTTACCAGAACACTTCCGGAAGTATCTGAAATCCACAGCTCCATTGATCAGGATCAGATGATTGCATTTGCCGGTACGGTTGAAAAATATTCCAACCACCCAGTAGCCCAGTCCATAGTGAGGTATGCAGTGGATGCCGGTATTTCCCTTTCAAGTGCAATTCAGGTAAAGGAAACCCCCGGGCAGGGGATTCAGGGAACAGTATCCGGGAAGACTGTTGAGATTATTAGATCAAAAGGGAGCCAGAATTCAGCTGTTGAAGTACTTCTGGATGGCAAAAACGTTGGTAACATCAGTTTCCGGTATGTTGTGAGGCCGGAGTCAGCACTGCTCATAAGAGAACTGAGGGAACGTGGAATAAAGACAACAATAGTTACCGGGGACAAGGAGACTGAGGCACACAGAATCTCTGAGATGCTTTCCCTGGACTCGTACCACCCCCAATGCCTTCCCGAACAGAAAGCGGAGATTGTAAGGAAATACCAGGAAGAGGGTGACTTTGTGGTTTTTGTCGGCGATGGGATTAACGACACAGTTGCAATGGAAACTGCAGATGCTGGCATAGCGGTGCCGGAGGCATCAGATGTTGCAAAAGAGGCAGGAGATGTTATTATTGCAAAGAATAACATAATGCTGGTCCTGTCATCAATAGACCTTTCAAGGCAAACCGTAAGGAAAGTCAAGCAGAACATCTTCTGGGCCATTGGGTACAATTCCGCCCTGATACCAGTTGCAGGCGGGGCACTTGTTCCATTCCTCGGTTTGCAGGTCTATTCTGTTCTTCCCATTCTTTCAGCGCTTGCCATGGGCATGAGTTCAACAAGTGTTGTTCTTAACTCACTGCTCCTTCGCGGTACCCTGAGGAAAAAAGTTTTCAACAGGCCAAATATGGGCACAGCAGTGTAATATTGCATGAACAGAATAAGCAACTGGAATCCACCGCCGCAATATTGAAAGCCCTCAGCGAGGCATCAAACAAGGCATACCTGAGGAACATGAGAAGATTCTCCATAAACAGCACTGGAGCCCTTGGAGTTTCGGCTCCAGCAATAAGGAAAATAGCCAGACAGGTTGGCAAGTCAAAAGAGATAGCCTTGGAATTGTGGTCATCTGTGCATGAGGCAATGATCCTGGCAAAAATGGTCTAAAATGTAGAGCAATTGACTATGCTATAAAGGGAAGGGATTGGGGATCCTCCTCCGGAAGAGTTAAAGCCCGGGTGCAAAAAATTCCATGCCATGACGGAAATGTCTGTATCCCGATCTTAGAAAACACATTTATTAGATGCCGTCATGGAAATATCATGAAACTTCTCATAAACGGCGATTGGGTAAATTCAGCCAACGAGGGTGAACTGGAGAAATACAACCCCTCTACAGCAAAATTATTCGGCAAGTTTCCAGCTGCAACTAAGGATGATGTCAATGCTGCCATAGATGCAGCCGAGGAGAGCTTTGAATCGTGGTATTCAAAAGGATCAGTGGAACGGTCAAAAGTAATTTACAAAACCAAAGAGCTCATTGGCAAGTCCAGATCAGAACTTGAGCAACTCCTTCAGCAAGAAAACGGCAAGACAACCATCGAAGCCAGGCAGGAAACTGATGGTGTCCTGGACCAGCTTCAGTACTATGCTGAATTCGCAAGAAAAATTACTGGGGAGATTGTAGAGGGCGACACCTCGTTGAGGAAAATATTCCAGTACAAGGTTCCATACGGCGTAGTAGTTGCCCTAACACCATGGAACTTTCCCGCAGCCATGGTTGCAAGGAAACTGGCGCCTGCACTGATGACCGGCAATTCTGTTGTTCTGAAGCCCAGCAGTGATACCCCTTTTACAGCAGAATGGATAGTAAGGAAATTTGCTGAGGCAGGGGTCCCCAAAGGAGTCCTGAACTTCGTGACAGGAAAGGGTTCAGAGATAGGGGATTACATAGTGGAACACAAAAAGGTAGGGTTAGTGACCATGACAGGTTCAACCTCAACAGGCCAGAGAATTATGTCCCATGCGTCTTCAAACATGGCAAAGCTCATACTTGAATTGGGAGGCAAGGCCCCTTTCATGGTATGGAAGGATGCAGACCTCAAGAATGCACTGAGGGCTTTTATCTGGGCAAAATTCTGGAATACCGGGCAGTCCTGCATTGCAGCTGAGAGGTTGTACGTACAAAGTGAAGTTTATGACAAATTTATTGGGATGGTATCTCAAGCCCTTTCAAAAATAAGAGTTGGGGACCCAAAAACATCAGACATGGGCCCATTAATCAACAAGGGGGCATTGGAAACAACCGAAAAGTTTGTTGAAGACGCAAAGGCAAAAGGGTACAAACTACTTACGGGCGGAGAAAAACCTAACCTGTCAGGAGAATTTACAAAAGGATACTTTTACAAACCCACATTGTTTTCTGGCGTGGAACAGAAATCAGAAATTTTCCAGGAAGAAGTATTTGGCCCGGTTATTGGCGCTTTGCCTGTGGAAGATGAGGAGGAACTGTTCAATTATGCAAATGATTCAAAGTACGGCTTGGCTTCATATCTGTTTGCCAGGGATCCAAATCTCATTTTCAAAGCATCAGAGAGAATAAGGTTTGGAGAAGTGTATGTCAATATGCCTGGACCTGAATCATCCCAGGGGTACCACACTGGATTCAGGCTGACCGGACAGGCAGGAGAGGGAAGCAAATTTGGCATAGAAGAGTACCTGCACCTGAAAAATGTCTATGTTGATTACTCGGGAAAAGACCTAAATATTGAAACTGTAAGGGAAGATCTCATAGAGTGAAGCAAAATCACTCACCCTTTTTTGGTTCATTTAATCTTTAACATCGTGAGCGGGAAATCCCACATCCTTCAGGGGTGGGATGGGAGCGAACCAAAATTTATTAGGCGATTGCAGATAATCTCCTGTTCGCTGGCAGACATAAGTGAAAGTGGTCGGATCGCATATTGCTCCATGCGTGCCTGCATCCGTAAAGTCAGATGGCTGAGCATGGAGAACACAGTACATTCGGGCCGAGGGGAATTCAAGCCTGTGGAGACTCCGCCAGCAGCCGTAGAAGCAGGAAGCCCACGACTTTAGTCGTGGGAGGAGGTCACAACAAATCCATTTGAAACCTATTTTATACCTCGGAGGACACACAATATCGGCTCAGTAGCGTTGAATTGACTTGGAGCCGTATAGCCACCCAATATCACATAATCGCCTGTTTTCTATGGAAAACTGAAATTAATTAATGCGGGTGCCGGGATTTGGACCCGAGGCACGAGCTTGGCAAGCTCGCGTGTTACCAGGCTACACCACACCCGCTTGGCTCTGCATTGATCTTTTTGATATTAATTTTTGCTAAGCCAATGGTGCCTTGAAAGAATCGAAAAAATCATTAAACTACCTGATGCTAAAACCAAATATACTATGTATTTTCACAGGAAGAGATGGGGTAGGCTTCTTTAATAAAATACCATGTAAATATACCACATCCTTAACATGTTACGGTCCTTGGAAAAGTTCTGAGTCGTTTTTAGCTGAGTAAGCGAATTAATTGGTCAATTTAACTACCAATTTAACTCGTAACCCCTAATTATCTAAACTCTACATGAAAAATAACATGTGAAATTCCTTTGTTGCAGTTAAAGCAACAAATACAGGAATGGTTAAATATTAAAAATTTCTTAAGAGGCTATTACAGGGAGTATTAGCCACATGTCAAAACTACGTACAATGTATGTATTAAAACTACTAATCCTTCAGTCCATTTCGCTTAAAACACTACAAAACTCTTTTAATAACATTGTATCTTATGAAATAAATGGGTGATTCCAAGAATGATAATGTCTGAGGAAAGAAACAGGTATCCCGAAATCAGATTCGCAAATGATTTCGAGATCAGTAAGAATGCACCGTTTACCACGGTGGACGACTTTGTCAACACCATGGGACACCTGATTACTTTAGATATGATGGTAATCAGAGTTACAGAGAGTCTGTGCCCTATATGTGTTGATGATGAGAAATTTGACCAGATGAGGATACCTGCAGTTGTATACGAGAACGCCGGCGAAGTTAAACTTATAAAGGAGTGCGCCGAACACGGAATTACTAAAGAAAAATACTGGGAAGACTATGAAATGTACCAGGAGGCCAAGAAATGGCTGGATCCTGGAGTAAGAATTCTCAATCCTCATGTTGCTTACCTTGAATCTAAGATAGTTTGCCCCACACACTGTGGACTTTGCGTTAAGCACAAATCTCACACTGGCCTTGGCAACGTAGTAGTAACAAACAGATGCGATCTGTCCTGCTGGTACTGCTTCTTCTATGCAAAGGAAAACGAGCCAATTTACGAGCCAACTCAGGATCAGGTAAGAATGATGCTGAGAAGGATGAGAAACGAGAAGCCAGTTGGTGCAAATGCAGTTCAGATCACTGGTGGAGAGCCAGCAATCAGGGATGATATCATTGATATAATCAAGATTGCAAGGGAAGAAGGCTATGAGCACATACAGCTCAACACTAACAGTATCAGATCAGCTTTTGACCCGGATTTCCCCAAGCAGATAAGGGCAGCCGGATCAAATGTCATTTACACAAGTTTCGATGGGCCAACACCAAGATCTAACCCCAAGAACTTCTGGGAAGTTCCTGCAGCTCTTGAGAACTACAAGAAAGCTCCACTTGGAGTGGTACTTGTTCCGACCGTCATTGGTGGTGTCAACGACAAATATCTCGGAGATATCATAAGATTCGGTCTTTCAAACATCGACGCAGTAAGGGCAGTCAACTTCCAGCCAGTGAGCCTTGTGGGCAGAATGCCTGACAGGATGAGGGAGAAGCAGAGAGTCACTATTCCTGGGGCAATCAAGAAGATTGAGCAGCAGACTGATGGGCTTATCGGAAGGGAAGACTTCTTTACGGTTCCATCAACTGCAAAGGTTTCAAACTTTGTTGAGCAGCTCAAAGGAAAGGAAATGTACAAACTGTCCATACACTTTGCCTGTGGAATGGGTACCTACCTGTTCAAGGATGACGAGAGAGTTATCCCAATCACAAGGTTCATTGATGTAAGGGGAATGTTTGAACACATTGGCGAACTTGCTGACGATATCAAGAACTCAAACTTCAAGAGACTCAGCAAGGCAGTGAGTGTTCCGAAGCTGCTCCTTAGCCTGAACAAATTCGTTGACTACGAGAAGGCACCGAAGGACTTCAAGCTCAAGGATATGATCTACAACGCCTTTACGGATGGAGATTACCACGGACTCAAAGCTTTCCACTACAAATCCATGTTTATTGGATTCATGCACTTCATGGACCCATACACATACGATGTGGACAGAGTTGAGAGATGTGATATCCACTATGCAATGCCTGACGGAAGAGTAGTTCCATTCTGTGCATTCAATGTTATCCCTGAACTTTACAGGGATGCAACACAGAGAAAGTACTCCATGCCAGCAAAGACATATGAAGAGAGAACCGGAAAGATCCTCAAGAAAGACAAATACTTCAGAGAATACACCAAGGAAGACAAGAGGAGAATACTGGCCTTCTATGAAAAGAGCATAGGAAGAAAACTGTCCGAAGATGAAATAGGTATCAACCTCGATGATCCTATCCCTGTGATTTCATCAGAAAGACCAGAGTAAATCTTCCAACCCTTTTTATTCCCTTTTTTATTTTCCATTTATTGAATTTTGAGATTATTGAACATACTGGAGACGTTGGCATTCGCTATTTCGGGTCCACGATTAAGGAGTTATTTTCGAACGCGCTCAAGGGCACTGCATTTGTAATAGGCGATTCTGGCCCGAATTGTAGCAGGTCAGGTACACAATTGGAACTGCAATTCACGGACTATTCCGATCTTATGGTGCAGTTGATTGGCCGTATCATATATTCCTTCGAAGTGGACGAGATCCTATACGATTCCATTACACAGTTTTCTCTGGAAGGCAACAGTGCCAGAATTGGTCTAGAGGGTTGCAGGGTAGATGACAACTTCCAGTACAGGTACATACTCAAGGCACCGACATACCACAAAATAGAAATCAACCTGGAGAAGGGGTATGGAATCCAGATTTTCGATATCTGACCGTGGCATATGGTATAGCTTTATTTGGCAAATGCTATTATGTCTTTGAAATGCCATCATTCGTAGCAAAAAAGATCTTTTTTACAAGAGGCGTTGGAAGGGGCCAGAGCCAGTTGCAATCCTTTGAGGAGGCACTTAGGGACGGAGGAATAGCACCCTACAATCTTGTAGGCATCAGTTCTATATTTCCCCCTTTCGCGGAATCAATTTCAAGGGAGGAGGGTTTAAAGCTCCTCAATCCCGGCCAGATCCTTTTTACTGTACTTGCCAGAAACTCATCAGATGAACTCAACAGAATGGTATCGGCAGCCATAGGCTATGCCATTCCAACTGACAGGAGCAAATGGGGATACCTTAGCGAACACCACAGTTATGGCGAAACAGAGAAAGTTGCGGGATTTTTCGCTGAAAAGCTTGCTGCTGAAATGCTTGCCAGCACAGTCGGCCAGATCGACCAGCTGAAATGGGACGAAGAAAACGAAGAGTATGTCCTGCAGGACAAAATCCTCACGACCAAGAATATATGCTCAACCGCCGTGGTCATGAAACCTGGCGAATGGACCACTGTTATTTCCGCGGCTGTGCTAGTAGTGGAGTAATCAAATGGGGCCATCAGTGGAGAGAAAGTGGCAGAAAAAATGGCTGGAAGCAGGCATCTTTGAACCTGAACCTGATTCGGGCAGGAAGAAATTCTTCATCACTGTACCCTGGCCATACACCAACAGTTCACTGCATGTTGGACACGGAAGGACGTATACCACAGCTGACATAATTGCAAGATACAAACGGCTCTCCGGATACAATGTGTTATTTCCCATGGCGTTTCACCAGAGCGGCACACCTATCCTTGCATTCTCCGAGAGGATCAGGAGAGGAGATAAGCAGACACTGCAACTGTACCGGGACACTCTCAGGGAGTACGAGAAGGAAGAAGATATAGAGAAAAGGATAGAGCAATTCAAGGAACCCCAGAATATCGCCACCTATTTCTCGGAGAGAATAGTGAAGGACTTCAACAACCTGGGCTATTCAATTGACTGGCGAAGCAGATTCACATCGGGTGACCTCTTTTACCAGGAGTTTGTCAAGTGGCAGTTCAGGAAACTTAACTCACTGGGGCTCATAAAGAATGGAGAATATCCTGTGCTTTACAGCATCAATGACAGGAATGCAGTTGGTGAGGATGACATATCCGATGGTGACATTGATAAGGTCACTATTGAGGAATTTACAGGCGTAATATTCAAGGGAAAGGATTTTTCATTAATCGCTGCTTCACTTCGGCCGGAAACAGTTTACGGTATCACTAATCTCTGGATATCGCCAGATTGCAGTTATGTCAGGTTCCGAATGAATGAAGGAACTTATGTGGTCTCAGAAGAGGCTCTTGAAAAGTTTCAATACCAGCACCAGGGCATCGAGATATTGGGGCCTGTCAAGGAGTCAGAGATTCTATCTTCAGTATTTGAGACTCCACTGGAACACAGGAAGATCAAGGCATACACGTCAAGTTTTGTTGATCCTGACAACGGCACCGGAGTTGTGTATTCAGTGCCTGGACACGCTGTCTGGGATTATATGGCCATCAAAGATGCCGGCCTTAAACTCGAACCCATTAAAGTCCTGAGTCTTACTGGCACAGACCAGAGCACCGTGGAATCGCTGGTTAAGGAATTGGATATCCACTCCCTCGGGGACACAGACAAAATAAAGGAAGCGACCCAGAGGCTCTACAAGCTTGAATTCTACGATGGAAAGATGATGGAAAACAACGGAAAGTTTTCAGGCCTCGGATCAGAGAAAGCCAGGGATGGGATTAAGAATGAGCTCTTCCAGAAGGAAGAAGGCTTCATATTTTATGAAACATCACGAAAAGCTCAAACAAGAAGCGGGTCAAAAGTAATTGTGGCTGTTCTCTCAAACCAGTGGTTCATCGATTATTCAGTGGACTGGTGGAAAAAAGCATCCCACGAAGTGGTCAATTCCATGTTTTTCTATCCGGAATTTTACAGGAATGCCATGAACGATGCCGTGGACTGGCTCCGGGAAAGGCCATGCGCCAGAAGAAGAGGCATAGGCACCAAGCTCCCGTTTGATGATGAATGGGTAATCGAATCTCTTTCCGATTCAACTTTATATCCCATCATTTACACTAACCAGCCAACCATTTCAGAAATTTTCCATTTGCTGGGGAAGATCCCGGATGAAATCCTCGAGTATGTTTACAATGATGGCCAAGAGGAATCCATAAAGCACTTTGACAGCGAAGTTGTACAGCTTGCAAAGAAAGCCAGGATAGCCAAGGATTACTGGTACGGTGTTGACATAAGACTCACTGCGGCACCCCACATAAGCAATCATCTGGCGTTTTACATAATGAATCACGCTGCATTGCTTCCGAAGAGAGACAACCCCAAGGGTATAATCATATCCGGGCTGTTGCTGGCAAATGGGGCTAAAATCTCAAAGAGCAAGGGCAATGCAATCTCCCTGCTGAAAATTTCCACCAAATTCACCGCAGACCTTTACCGGCTCTTTGTGGCTGTAAGTGCCGATATTTCATCTGTTCTGGACTGGAACGAAACAGAAATTGCTGCTGTAAGGAGAAAGTACGAATCATTTGTTGAGTATTTCAATAATGAAGAAGCAAAAGTTCAGTCCGGTAACAGCCAGGTTGAGGATTGGTTCCTGTCAAAATTTAACCTCCATTTGAGAGAGTATTTTACCAGGATGGATGCGTTTGATATCAGGGGCGCTTACATCTCTGTATTCTATGAAGTGCTCAACGACCTGAAATACGTTGAAAACAGGGGGGGAAATGTGTATTCCTGCCTGGGAAAGATCAGGGATCAGTGGCTCAAAGTGATGGCTCCGGTCATACCGCATACTTGCGAGGAAATCTGGTCTTCAACAGGGCATACCGGTTTTATCAGCGCCGAAGAGTTTTCCATCGCCCAGGTTGGCAGGTCCGAAGAATCAGTCATAATAACGGAGAACTACCTGCAGCAAACAGTAACTGACCTAAGGGAGATCATGAAGGCAACTGGAATTTCCCCGAAAACAATTGACATTGAGGTTTGCAGCAATGAGGTAAGGGAAGCAGCTGCGGAAATGGTGGAGAACCGTTTGAAAGATTTGCCAAACAATCTCAAGCCCCTCATACCGGAATTCATGAAAATAAGGAAGAACGTAAATTTGGAAATTGCTGACGAATTTGAGATCCTCACACGAAACAGGGAGTACATGGAAAGTCTATTCGGGTGCAAGGTGAACGTTTCCCGTGCTAAGGTCTATCCAGGAAAGAAGAATGCGTGGCCAGGCCGCCCCTTAATAAAACTCAATTGACTTGCCCGGGCAGTTCTTCTCTCTGCTTTCCATGTTCTCAATGGAACTCCCTAAACAGCAGATTGTGAATAATATCTGCCCCGGGGAGCTCCTATTTGGGTTGGAGTCAATTCTTTGCGAGCTGCCTTAACACCTTTAAAATCTCAAGCTGGATGCCGAAGTTCTGGAAATCTTCCTTTGCGCTCAAAACCGCAGATAGGTTTCCTAACTTTTTCAGATTACCCTGCCTTGCATTTCCCAGAAGCTCGAAGAGTTTCTCATATCTCCTGAATTTTTTCTTTATTTCAGCACCATATGATTCTTTGAGCGATTCCAGATCATCGTATCTTGAAATGCATTTGAACAGAATCTCAGCAGATTCCATAGATGGAACGATTCCTTCACCTGTTATTGGGCTAACGGTGCCTATGGCCTCACCCACTCCAATTACATTTCCTGAACTTGCCTGGTCAAAGAGGGGGGCAAGCCTGATATTTCGTGACATGACCCTTTTTGCGCCTTTTATACCCTTGAGGGAATCTGATACTATGTCGATGGTATCTCCCCCGGCGCCGATGTGAAAACCATTCTTCAAAGGAAATTCCCAGTAATATCCTCTTCCCGAGGGAAAGTACCTGAAGTGGAACCCTTTTCCAGGCGAAGTGTCTGTGAGATACTCTTTGGTTCTCATTTGCAAATCACCGTGAGCCTTGCCCAGATAATGTCTGGAGATTCCTGTTGCATCCACAAGGATATAATCATTAACGGCAGCAGTAGGGGCCATTTTTCTTTCAAATTTGAGTTCTCCCAAAATATCCCGTTCAAGGTGGTTTTTGTCAATGGTGGCGAAGCCCTTGGCAGGCAGTTCAACACGAACTCCGGAATCGCTTGCAAACGTAACGGTATCGGCAGTTGCCTCAATGTAATCCCTGGCATCCAGGTTTACATTTCTTGAAAGTTCCCCGAGTTTTTCAATATTCACCGCATAACCGCAGGGTATGTAGAAATCCGGCTTCTTCGGGTCATACCCTGTAACATCGAAGCCAGCATCCGCGAGCCTTCTGAACAGGTAGGAACCAGAGGCCCCGAGCCCTGCAACCTGAATCACATTCTGGAAAACAGACCAATCTTAAATATCCTTGTTATTAACCAATTGCTTGCGGCTCCTAATCAAGTTTGGATATTTCGGATGGCAGTTTACAGGTTTCCAGAGGGGGAACGGCCATAACAGCGTGGAGGATTGCATTCTCAGGGTACTCCACAGAGAGAAAATATCAGAGAATATTCAATGTGCTGCAAGGACGGACCGAGGCGTATCAGCAGTCTCTAATGCATTTGTGGTGGATACAGACAGAAAACCATCCATGGTTCTCGGAATACTCAACGGAAAGATCCCGGGTATGGTATTCCACAGTTATGCAATCGTAGGGGAAAACTTCAACCCAAGGTATTGTGATTACAAAACTTACAGGTACCTTGTACAAAAAGGGGAGGCAGGCCCATTTTTGAGAATGGCTTTAAGTGCATTCCGGGGTCAGCATGATTTCCGCAACTTCTGCCGGATGGATGGCCGCAACCCCGTGAGGACCATAAGTTCCATATCTATTGGCAGTAGGGGAAACATGATATACATTGACTACAAAGCAAGGAGTTTCCTCTGGAACCAGATACGATACATAACGGCATATGCGCTGGAACAGTCATTTTCTGAAAACCAGCAGGATCCATTTTCCCTCGATGAAAAGTATCCGAAACTCATGGAGCCGGAAGGGCTAATCCTGAAGGACATGGTGTACGGGGAAATTGATTTCACTGATGGAATAAGCCTTTCCAAGAAGAAGCAGTTCCGATCCATGCTTTCGCAACAGAACTTGCGAACCGATGTAATGGAAAATTTTACTTCTCTGACAAAATAATCCTCAACTAATAATACAAGATGGGCATCAGATGGAACGTGGGTTACCGGTTTCAGGCAGGCTCTATAAATGCTTCCAGGGCTGTTTATGCACTGAACTGGTTTAATATTGCACCGGGCCTCACTTATATCTCACATGACCTTAAGCTGCAGCTTGTACAGCTCGGTGTAATAACTACGGCCTTTTACATTGGTTTGTCAACATTCCAGATGGTTGGAGGGCTTCTGGCCTCAAGAATAGGGAACAGGTTCACATCAGTTCTGGGAATAAGTATACTTGGGGCTTCTGTAGTCCTAACCGGAATGTCCCAGAATCTCTTTGAGCTCTTCACTTTCAGGCTTTTTGCAGGCATTGGGTCTGCACTTTTCTTCTCGCCTGCTCTGGGTCTTCTGGCAGATATAGTGCCAAGGGACAGGTACAGTTTTTACGTGGGGTTGTTCAATGGTTCATTCAACCTTGGCGGAGGCATGGGCATAATTGGTTGGAATTTCCTTGACCAGATATTTGGATGGAGGCCTCCGCTATTCTTTGCTGGTGCAGTGATGCTGTTCCTGGCAGCAGAAAATCTCTATGCCCTTCGTGCTTACAAACCTGATCCGGAGAACAGGGTAAATATTTTCAGGAGAGCTGGAGATGTGCTGCGCACTCCAATAATCTGGCTTCTGCCCATAATAGCCCTGGCGGGCATCCTCACTGAGACAGTAGTCGGGCAGCTGTTTGTTTACTATGCAGAAACACATCTGCATCTCGCAGCTAACTATGCAAGTACCCTGGGCACCATTTACCTGATGATTGGATTCCTGGGAGGAGCCCTGGGCGGGTACATCTTCGGTGTAGTCAGAAGGCGAATCATTCTTTTCCTTGGATCAACGGTCCTCCTGGCAGTGCTGACAATGATGGTTGCATTTGTGCAGCAATACTATCTCCTGGTGGCACTGATGGCCGTGCTTGGAATTCTCACTGTAAATTCTCTTAGCATGCTGTACACACTGGTGGTGGAAAGGACACCTGACAGAGGAATGGTTTCCTTTTCCCTATCATTTGTCAATTTTGTCCAGAACATCATAGGGGCCTTCTCTCCCGCGGTTTTTACATTAATTGCTTATTACAGGGGTTTCGAAAGTTCATGGATATTTCTTGGCGCCCTGGGGCTGGCATGTGCTGCTGCAGGGTTCTATATGCGATCGGAGATGAGAGGAAAGCCAAAGGTTACAGAAATCAATGTTTAATAGAATGTCCAGATATTAAGGCATGAATTTTCTGGAGGTCTCCCAAAGGTTCTCGGAGATGTCAAACACCACCAAGAGGCTTGAACTCACGGACATCCTTGTGAGACTTCTAAAAGCGGCAGGTAAGGACCTTAAAAAACTTGTTTACCTGACCCAGGGAAAGTTGCTCCCGGACTACGAAGGGCTTGAACTGGGGATTGCAAATAAGCTTATCATCAAGGCCCTTTCCTCTATCTCGGGGAAGAAGGAAGAGGAAATAGAAGCCCTTTTCATAAAGGAAGGCGACCTTGGGACTGTCGCCAAGCTGATTTCTGAAAAGAAAACGCAGAATGCCCTTTTTGCAAATGAACTGAGCGTTGATTATGTTTATGACGAACTTACCAAACTGGCCAGAATCAAGGGTGAAGGCAGCATCAAGAATAAGATAGGCATTTACAAGGACCTGCTCCTGAATGCCACACCAGAAGAGGGTATGTACATAACAAGGATCATCACTGGAAAGTTGAGGCTGGGAGTTTCAGATGCCACTATACTGGATGCAGTGGTGCTTGCATTTGCCAATAAGGAAAACTCCGATGAAATAGATGAGGCTTACAATTTCCATCCCGATCTTGGAGAAATTGCTGAGCTCCTGCGTGAGGGAAAGCTTGACAAGGTGCTCCAGACTGGCCCTACGCCCATGATCCCTGCAAAAGTTATGCTTGCAGAGAGGCTGCCGGAAATAAAGGATATCCTTGAAAAAATGGGAGGCAGGGCAGCATTTGAATATAAGTATGATGGCATGCGGACCCAGATCCACATAAAGGACGGAAACGTGAAGATATTCTCACGTGGCTCCGAGGAAACCACATCGAACTTCCCTGATATAGTGGAACATGCTCTCCAGAATTTCAAACTTGAATCGTGCATCCTTGACGGGGAGGCGGTTCCATACAATTCTGAAACAGGAGAATTGTACCCATTTCAGATGGTCTCTCAGAGAAGGGGCAGAAAGTATGACCTGAAATCCAAAGTCGAGGAAATACCGGTAGTAGTTTTCCTGTTCGATATACTTTATTTGAATGGAAGGGCACTCAACAAAGTGCCATACCTGGAGAGAAGGAAAGTACTCCAGTCGCTTTTCACTGAAAGTGATGATTTCAAATGTGCAACCATGTTGCTGTCTTCAAGCCCGGACGAAATCAATGATTTTTTCAATGAAGCCATCAATTCGGGCTGCGAGGGACTTGTGGCCAAGAATGTTTCTGGCGAGTCCATATACAGGGCTGGGGCAAGAGGATGGTTGTGGATTAAGGTGAAGCGCGATTACCAGTCCGCCTTTGAAGACACCCTTGACCTTGTAGTCATAGGAGCTTTTGGCGGGCATGGTAGGCGCAAAGGAACATACGGGGCGCTACTGATGGCTTCATATAACAAGGATAAGGACATTTTTGAGTCTACCTGCAAACTTGGCACCGGTTTCACAGATGATGTCTTATTCGGATTGCCCTCAAAGCTATCAGAACATGTAAACAGCAAGAAACCAGCAAGAGTGGAAAGTGGGCTCACCCCTGATGTGTGGTTTGACCCAAAAGTTGTACTAGAAATCATCGGTGCGGAAATAACGGTTAGCCCGGTCCATTCGTGTGCATTCGGCAAGGTCGAGAAAGATGCAGGGCTAGCTATCAGGTTCCCAAGGTTCACAGGCAGGTGGAGGGACGATAAAACCGCTGAAGATGCTACAAGCACTGAGGAAATCCTCGAAATGTACTATAGTCAGAAAAAAGTTGGTTGATGGCTTTTTAAGCCATTGTTTTGTTTAAAATTGTTATAGGTGTTTAATCGTTAAAGTCGTCTCTAGGGGGCCTGTTTCCACCGCTGCGGTTGTTGTTGTAGAATCCGCCACGGCCGCCTCTTCCTCCTCCGCCGCCACCGCTGTTGAAGGGTCTCCTTCTGAAGGTGTTCTCGTGCTCGGCTTCACTCATGTCAAGCTCTTCGTTGACTTCTGAGATTTCTTCCTCTGCAACCTTCAGTGAGCCGTATTTACCCACGTTAAGTCTCATGTGGCCTCTAACGAGTGAAATGTATCCATTCTCGATGTAGAGGGTTTTGTCTTCTGATGCCTGGCCGGCCTGCTCTCCCCAAAGAGAAAGTATGATCTTCCCGGTATCGTCTCCAATGTAGACCTCTGTTACGGATTTTTCTTCTCCAAATCTGGTCTGTATTTGCTTGGGCTCGCCTTTGCTAACAACCTTGGCCAGGACATTTACTCTCCTGGACTCTGGTGTAAGGTCTTTTATTTTGGTCGTCTCTTCCATTTTCTATTACTTCCTTTTGTCTGTATAGAAGACTACCGCAAATTATCAATTGGTATTTTAATATATGTGTTGCGAAACTCGAATTTTTATATTTATAGGGCTTCCAGTTTATTTACAGCCCAGGGAAGTACCTCTCTAATGAAAGAAGGCCCGTGGTGGGCGAAAAAATCCAGAGGGCCAGGTGATACGAAAATATGGTTCCTGGATACTGCGCCCATTTGTTCCCAGCCTCTTGATGCGACGAGCTTTTTCAGGTCCTCTGAGGCATATTTAGAGTACATTTTCGGTTCGAAAAATATGACATCTGGATCTGACTGCCTGACGAAATCAAGGTCTGGTTGAACCCATTCCTTGGGACTATCTGCATAAATTGATTTGACACCCAGGATGGAAAGCGCGTCCGTAATATAGCTCAAGGAACCAAAGCTAACCGGTCCCCCAAGGTCAATCTCAATGTATCCAGACATTGCTGGCCTTCTCCTTATGGAACCAAGATACTTCAACAGCTCAAACTCCATGTATCTCGCCTCGTCACGCTTGCCGGTTACTATGCCTATTTTGGAAACCAGATCTACCATCCCGGCTACAGATGAAGGGAGTTCAAAGGAGTAAACGGGAAATTCCTTTGCCAGCGCTTCAGAGAAATCCTTCTGGAATCCGGATACTGTAAGGATCAGATCAGGTTTCAGTTCGTGGAGGACTTCCATTCTCGCACTGCCATAACTGCCAACCTTGCGTACTTTGGAGGTCTGACTTGGCCTTGAACAGAATGCAGATACTCCGACAACCCGGCTCCCGAGCCCGAGTTCAAATAGCGTCTCCGTTACCGCAGGGCTGAAACTGATAATTCTCTGAGGTTCTTCCGGGAGCTCAACTTTCCTTCCAAGGTGGTCAATTAGCTCTGGCATCTTTGGTTGAATTACATATTCATATTTTAAGAACTAAGATGGAGTTGCATCTCCGTTTCCACTATCAACCAACTTCTTTGAGGGCAGGAATGGCAGGAAGGCCAGTGCCACAATGGAGAAAATGAACATATAATCAATGGCTGTGTGGAGAGATACAAAAATTGTGAAGGCTGAGATCACTGCTGCTCCCAGTGCCCCTCCAATTGTCTGCCCCACGCCCCATACAATGGAATTGGAACGCCCCAGTGCATCCTTGGGTACCACCTGCCCAACGTATCCCAGTAATACCGGGAAGCCGCTGTATGCAAAGAAAGTGAAGAATCCGAAGGAAAGTATGGTGAATATGAGGTTTACTCCGGAAATCAGGAAGAACCCAAAGAATGCCACCGAGAGGACGTTGGTAACGACTACTGTGAACTTTCCGCCCTTTCTTGTGGTAAGTATGCCAAAGAATGGCTGCCCCACCACTGGCATAAGGTAACTGAGAAGCAATATGGTCAGGGCAATGGCTTTGCTGTCATACTCTGACGATAGAAATGCGGGAATAAATGTGGAAGTGCCAGAAAGGAAAAGGGACCTGATGAAAACGGTCAGGGTAAGAATATAAAGGAAAGGCATGAAGGAGCTTCCAAACAGCTTAACGGGGGTAGTCTTGGCCTTTGCTGGCGCAGGAGCACGGGACACCTGTTTCCTGACCCTTACTTCGCTCAGGCCCAGGTATAGAATAAGGGCCATTATGAAGCTGTATGCCGAATAGACCATGAGCCCGGTGAATTCCCCGAAGAAAAGCATGATGAATCCCACGGTAGTTGGCATCACAGCACGACCAAGGCTTCCAAAGGATCCGTTGATGCCCATAGCCTTGGGGGCGTCAATTCCATATGAATTTCTGAGAACGGTTGCTCCCAGTGGGTGGTAAAATGCCTGACCAGCTCCCATAAACACAGCTCCCACAAGAAGGAAAGGCAGTATGTTTGTAGGGAACAGGAAAGGCATAGCCATAATCATGGAGGCGATTCCCAGGAGGGCAATTCCAACACTGAGGAGACCCCCATATCTCCCGGTTCTGTCTGCGTATCTTCCGATAGGTGTGCTGAGGGTTCCGGAAATCAGGTTATAGACTATGGCAATGCTCCCAAGATATGCATAATTAACGCCTGGGAGGCTCTCATAAAAAGTAATGAGGATTGGATACAGCAAGGCTGTTCCATCGTTGGCGAAATGCGCGAGCGAAGTAAAAGAAAGAGCCTTAAGTCTGTCTCTCAATAGCACCCCTATAACAATCTATTATTTAATGATAAATTTACAACGCTTACTTGACGGGGCTCTGTACCGGACTTTCTAATGTTTGTGAATATTTTATTGACTGATGTAACATCTTACCTTTAACTAGCAAAACCAAAATATCACAACAAAGCCTCAACTTCAGCTTTCCAGATTGAAGTACGGAGTGTGTCTGTTTCTTTCAGGCTGATCTTCCCTGATTCCTTCAGCAGGCGTATAACATGCATGGCAAATGCCGGTGCTCCAGTGGCTCCCGGGGAATTGTAGTTGAGGATGTGTACGCTGTGATCGGAATGTTCCAGTACGGCTTCAGGTACAAAACCCCTTGAATCTATCAAAGAGTTTCTAACTCCGGAAAGCCCTTTTCCTGTGATATATGAGGTATCTAACCCGGGTATGAATTGCCTCACCTGCCTTGCCATTTCATCCTTTGACCTGGAAGATTTCCACTCGCTCCGCACAAGTGAGATAAATTCTGAATTCGTGAGCAATTTAATCTTGGGTAAAGTTGGCTTCTCCAGGAGCTTTAAAACTAATGAACCGGAATCAGGCCGGTCAGAATAGTCATAAGGTGTTGCCACCAGGGCCGCATTTGGGCCGAGTTCCCTCCTTCCGGCGAACCGAAGGATGAAGTGAGGATCCAGAAAGGGAAACTTCTTGTGCCTGGGAACCGTGTATATGTTATTGCGTATTTTACCCGGGTAACTATCACCTACCACCCAGTAGTCACCCCTGAAATGCAGTACCGCATATTCTTTAGCCAGATGCATTCTGTGGGCGATGGGTAATGAATCTCCTCCTGAGCTGTTGATCACGAATTTGGCCTTGAGTGAAATTTCGTTCCCGCCATTCCTGACTTTAATAAGGGCGCCATCAGACGTTTCCCTGACATCAGTTACGTTTGATTCGGAAATGAACTCTACCCCATTTGACTTTGCAAGTTCCATTACCTTTGAAGTAAATGCACCAAAATCCACACATGCATCCGTTATGCTCAAAATCGCGCCATAACCCTTTACCAGTGGCTCGTGTTCCTTCAACTCACTGCTTCCAAGGATCTTGAACTCTTCTTCATTCATGCCATTGCTGATTGCCCATTTCGCATAGGAGTCAATGCTTTTCAGATCACTCTCCCTCGTTGCAATCTCAAGAGTGCCATTCTCTTTCCATGGAAGGTCATGCTTCAAAGCAAGTGCCTTCCACATCCTGTATGAAATCTGGGATGACTCTGCAAACAGTTTCTTCTTTTCTGGTTCCAGGTAAAATGGGCGATGTATGACTCCAGTATTCCTGGTTGAAGTATGCAGCCCTGCTCCGTTCTCTTTCTCAATTACGGCTATACTTCCGCTAAAGGTCAATGAGAGTTCATAGGCAAGGGCGGAACCAAGAACCCCCGCTCCCACGATGACAATATCATATTCCTTCTGGAGTGGCATTTCTACTTCAGTATATTTCGGTAAATGATTAAACCTTGAGGCTAACAAACCAACATTTTTCTATCAATGCACGATTATACTTACCCTGCCCGAGTGGGGTAATCTGGATATCCTAGGGGCCTGCGGAGCCTCAGATTCGGGTTCGAATCCCGGCTCGGGCGCATTTTCAAATGGTTGTTTTCCTCGATCGAAGGATTATGATTCTGGACGGAATTTAATTATTATCTGGAAACATCACAATTCATGCAACCACGTTGGTCTTCACCGCGGGAAAACAGAGATTTAAGCTTAAGGGTTTATTCTTCAAGGCTCCTTGGGGCAGAAAATGAGCTCGTGCTCCACGGCGGAGGAAACACATCAGTCAAGACTTCTGAAAAAGATCACACCGGCAGGAAGCTGGAAGTTCTAATGGTAAAAGGGAGCGGTTCTGATCTTGCAAGTATAGATGAGAAAGGCTTCACCGGCCTGAGGATGGCTGACCTCCTCGCCGCAGCTAACACCGGTTCCATGGATGACCTTACCATGATGGATTACCTCAGCAGAAGCAAGCTGAATCCAAATGAACCCGCACCAAGCGTGGAGTCTTTCCTGCACGCATTTATTCCGTTCAAATATGTGGACCATACCCACGCAGATTCAATTGTAACCCTTACAAACACCGATCTCAAGGATGAAGATCTACGCCTTATCCTGGGCAATGTGGTTGTTGTTCCATATATACAGCCAGGATTCAAACTGGCAAAAGCGCTTCTGGAGCGTATGGATGAAATCAGGAAAGCTGATGGCATAGTTCTGAGAAAACACGGGCTCTTTACATATTCTGATGATGCAGAAGAATCATACTCCAAACACATAGGCATCGTAACAAAAGCAGAAAAGGGCATATCTGAAAAAATTAAAGGACCTATTTTCTCCCGGAAATTCGAAAAAGTGGCAATTGATGCGACTGAGTTTCTGCCAAAACTCAGGGGCCTTGTTTCCGGCATTTCCAGAAAGGTGCTTGAGGTAAACACAGGTGAAAGGGCACTTGAAATTGCATGCTCATCTGAAGCGGAAGAACTTTGCACTTATGGCCCAACAACCACTGATATGCTCATAAGAACCAAGCATGACTTTCTTTATGTCCATGATATAGCCCAAATAAGCGAACTTCTGAAAGGATACAGGGAAAAGTATGCCAATGAACATTCAAGATATGCTGCTTCTTACCCTGAACATGATCCAAACCCATCAGTAATTGTGGTGCGCGGGTTTGGAATAGTCACACAGGCAAATACAAAGCGCGAAGCGCAGATAATCATGGATGACGCCGTCCATTCATTTTCGGTAAATGCAAAATGCCGCAAATTAGGAAAACATGAATTCGTCAGCAAGGAGGAATCCTATGCGATGGAATACTGGCCTTTTCAGGAAGCCAAGCTCAGAAAACACGTTCCTGGCAATTTCCAGGGTTCTGTTGCCATAGTCACAGGGGCTGCGGCAGGCATAGGCCTTGAAGCGTTCCGCAGCCTTGCAGCGAGTGGTTCATATGTGGTAGCCCTGGATATAGATACCTCCATAACCGATGCAGGCAAGCAGATTGCATCTGAAACTGGAATGGAGAACCTTCCAATCAAGGCAGACCTTTCGGATGAAAACCAGATAAAGGAGGCCATTGCACGCACTGTCATGGAATTCGGAGGCGTGGATTACGTGTTCAACAATGCGGGAATACTGAAAACGGCCCCACTGGAGAGCATTAGCGTATCTGAGATGGACCTTATGTACAAGGTCAATTCCAGGGGCACATTCCTGATCACAAGGGATGCATTCAGGATAATGAAAACGCAGGGCATTGGTGGAGCTTTTGTCTTCAATATCAGTAAGAACCTTACAAATCCGGGGGTGGAAATGGCCATGTATGGATCCACCAAGGCATTTGCAGCCCAGTTATCCCGTTATGTTGCCAAGGAAGGCGGAAAGTACAGGATAAGGTCAAACATCATAAATCCGGATAAGGTCTTCAGGGGCTCGAAGATCTGGGAGGGAGGAGTCCTGGAATCGAGGGCCAAGGCAAAGGGTCAGACTGTTGAGCAATACAAGACACAGAACCTGCTTGGCGTGGAAGTCCTTCCATCACACGTGGTTGGAGTGATGATGTCTCTGCTTGATGATTCAATTTTTGGAGCCACCACTGATGCAATGATTCCTGTGGACGGTGGAATAAAATAAGCATTACTTTTTCTAAAAAAGTAAAAAGTTGGGCATATGATGTCCAACTTGTATTTTTTCTGTAAAAATCAGTTCTCCAGTTCTGCCTTTATTGATTTCTTGTTATCTTCAAAGACCTGCTGTGCTTCCTTTACAGTGGCATTCTCGTGAACTATTGCCCGGATTGCTTTTATGACTGCGACAGGGTGTTCATTCTGCCAGATATTCCTTCCCATGTCCACACCAATTGCCCCTTCATCAAGCGCGTTGTAAACGAGATTGAATATATCAGCCTCAGTCTTGAGCTTTGGTCCCCCTGCAACAACCACAGGTACAGGGCATCCGTTTGCAACCTTGCTGAAATTCTCGCAATAATATGTCTTCACAACTTTTGCCCCAATCTCAGCACCAAGCCTGGTTGCAAGGGCCAAGTATTTGGCATCTCTCTTTTCAAGTTCCTTTCCAACAGCAGTTATCGCCATAACTGGAATTCCGTAATCCTCCCCTTCATCAACAAGTTTAGACAGGTTGACCAGGGACTGCTTCTCGTGGGCTGTTCCCACAAAAATGGATATTGCCACAGCTGCAACATTGAGTCTGGCTGCATCCTTCATTGAAGTAGTGATTTCTTCATTGCTAAGGTCATCATTGAGGACACTGGCCCCTCCTGATACCCTGAGCAGGATTGGAGTATCCCACTTTGGGTCAACGGAAGAACGAAGTACGCCCCTTGTGACGGAAAGTGTGTCAGCATAAGGAATAATTGGTTCAATGGTCTTCCTGGGATTTTCCAGGTTGTGGGTAGGGCCCATAAAATATCCATGGTCGCAGGCAAGCATCACTGATTTTCCGTCGGACGGCTTAATCATTCTAGAAAGTCTGTTACTCATTCCCCAATCCATATTTTTCCCCTTTATTTCTCGTGCCAAATCCGGTATCTCACTAATAACATTTCTGTCATGCTGACCCTCCACTGTAATTATCTCATCGGTCCAAAATGGACAACGTCGCTTCCAGGCGATTCAGAGCAGAAAGGTGAGGAATAACAGCTAAATTCAAAACCAGCAATCATAAGGTGGGATAGTTACGAACCAAGAGGATAAACAGGAAAGGAAGGACGCTGGTATGGGCAGCAGTATGCAAACTGCAAAGCCAAACACTGGAAAGGGAGGAAGATATGAAGGGCCAGTTGCACCCATAGTTGCATCAATTCTTGCTATTCTTGCATGGGCTATATTTATCCTTTTTTATGCACTATACTGGTCGCAGGGATTTACCATATTCCAGAACCTCATCGTAACTCTGGTGTCTTTGCTTATCACAGGCTTAATTATCGGCCTCATGTGGGTGCTGGTTGGCCCGAAAGATTACTGGAGAGGCGGGAGCCAATAAGCTTGATTCAACATTTAAGGGCAGTATTAATCGTTACAGCCCAAATGAGAACTAATGGATCGGTTCCATCTGTCAGGGTGGGGGAGTTGGGTTGAGTGCCTTTTCCAGAACAAATCCTGAAGAAATGTCCAGTCCGGCATAATTATAGACAGTTTCAGTCAGGTTCATTGATGACCTTGCGCAAGTGAACCCCTCTTTTCCTGACAGGGATATGGGCTTACCCGTATGGAGTATTTCAAATGTCTTTTCTCTGGTTTCCAGGATCCTCCATTCGTTAAAAGAATGAAGTGAAGCTTTGACAGGATGAGCCTTTGAAGTTTCCATGAATTTCCACCCAAGGTTAATTAGACCTTGATCAAGAGCTATCTCAACAGTGTCGAAATCTTCCAAATTGGGGGTCCCATAAATGAAATTATATTTGCCTACCATACGAAACCCTAATTTTTCCACGAGGCCCAGGGACCTTGCGTTATCATCATAGACAAGTAACCTTGCAGTTGTGCAACCCTTTTCAGTACCAAATTTCAATGAGGCTTCAGACAGCTTCTGGCCTATCCCTGATCTCCAGTAATCCGGGTCGACCCTCAGGCCACTGAACCAGACTGAGTTGTCAGGAAGATATTCTATTTTTGAGAATGCCTTAATGCTACCGTCTTCGTACAACAATACCTCACCCTCTTCCAGATAAGAACTTCCTGTCCTGTTGATGTAATCCTCATATCCAGATCTCCGTGATATATCACTGATTGAATGCCAGTCGTCTGGAGTTGCCTTTCGTATCACAGTACGTTATGCATTCAGGAGAAAAATAAATTACCTGACTGCCCATTGTAAAATAATGTCGATGAGAGGCCTATGCCATGTCTGTGGTGCTCCTGCAGATTTCCAGTGCAGAAATTGCCATGAGCCGGTATGCTCGAAACACATTGGAGAAATGGGCTTATGCACGGCTTGCCAGAGAATGGGTAGAAAAATGGTCAGAACTTGAGTGGGAATTTTCTGAGCCAGTCAATGTCTGTGCGGTAAATATCCCTTATATCATCGAGGCCGTAATAGATCATTGCGAGTCTTTCCAGCCCAAGCCCCCAAGCCACCACTGGTTCTTTGAGGCCAAGGGGCCTCGTGACTTCAGGCCTGAATACTCCCGAACCACCCAGTTCCATTTCCTTGCCGTTTATCTTCACCACCACATCCAGGCTTGGTTCAGTATATGGGTAATAGGAAGGTATGAACTTCAGGTCGTGAAACCCCAATCGTCCATAAAACTCCTTCATAAGCCAGAAGAGAGTGGATAAGCTTGCATCCTTTGCATAATAAGTGCCCTCAATCTGGTGGAGTTCTGCAAGGTGTTTCCAGTCAACGCTTTCATGTCTGAAGACCTTCTCCACCGAAAAGGCAGCCTGTGGGGCGTCTTTATGCTTGTAAAGGTAATGTATGGTGCTTACTGTGGTATGGGTCCTCAGCACCAACTGCTTTGCCTTCTCCACGTCCCAGTGGTATCCCCAGCCTGAGTACTCCTCCACACCTTTCTCGTGTGCTTCCTGGAAGATTTTCAGGACTTCTTTGTCCTCGAATGGTATCTCCCTGTCTGCATCAATATAAAAAGTGTCCTGCATGTCCCTTGCAGGGTGGTCCTGTGGAATGAAAAGGGCATCCATATTCCAGCCGGCATACTCCACATAATGCCCTGTCATCTCGGTAAAACCCATTTCAAGAAATATTCTGCGCACCCTATCCTTGAGGAAAGTAATGGGATGAAATACGGCGGAGTTAATTCTCTCTACCGGGGCATTCAAGTCATAACGCCTGAAATCCTTCCCTCTCCAAGTGCCGTTCTTCAATAAGTCCGGTGTTATTTCTGACACCTGATCTTCGGTGGAAACCTGACCTGAAAGCTTAAGGCCTGCGTCAGTAAGCGTCACAATTCTCTCCATGCGCTTTTTTTCTGAAATGATATCTTCTCTTTTCCTGAAATGATCCAGCAATTCAGGATCTGAAGCAGCGCTTTGGGGCAATCCAGATAGAAAAAGCGTTCTTTTCCTGAATATGTCCTTGAGAGAGTCTTTTCCCTTCACTGAAACGACTCCGCCCGAAGGCTTTATACCAAGTCTTGCAAGTTGGGCTATGGCGATTTTCCCATCTTTTCCGCCCAATTCCTCAATCAACTCTGCGGTAGGAATGTCACCCTTTTTGGCTGCCAGCTTGAATGCCATTTCCTCTGGCAGGCCAGTCTCAAGAAATCTTTTTCCTTCATCCGTGAGGGCATATGATAAATGTTCTTTCCTTTCAACTAAAAGAAGTTCTTTCTTATCAAGCCAGGATATTGCGCTGGAAACCTCTCTCTCGTTCATTCCATCGGGCAGAATTTCAGTTTCGCTCAGGGATTTCTGGACTCCAACCTTGCCTGCCAGGAATTTGAGGACTCTGGCTTCTGATGGGCTTACCTCAGGCATATTGCTCTGTGTTTTCGATCTGCGATCATCTGTTTTTGCCAAGTTTTCCCTCCAAATTCCTCTTTAATTGAACAGAAGTTAATTGTGCATCTCTTCTTAAAAGATATGCAGGGTGATATGTAGGTGTACATTTGCCTATTCGTTCAATTTGTAAATATGTATCTAAAGTCCAGAAATAACCGGGTTCGAGAGAACATTGCAATCGGTTAATATATAAACGTCATGACAATCACACAGCGAGAATGATTCAGGGCAGGAAGTTCTTGGTTTTCGCACTTATAGTGGTCTTCATAGCCTCTGCTTTGGTTTTGCCATATCATTCTGGCACTAATATATCCGGTTCTTCTGCAGCAGGAAAGCAAATTTCCCCTGCAGGTTCTTTTTCGCAATTTAGCCAATTTTCTCCCGCATCTTCACCAGTCAATCCAGTAGTTATTTTCAATGAGACGGGCCTGCCTTCAGGCACTGTATGGACAGTGAGCATTGATGGCCAGGCATATTCCACTGACAACAGCTCAGTTTCAGTCTCCCTTCCTTCAGGAAGTTACAGCTATAAAGTTACCAATTCTATCGGTTTCTTCACTGAGACACCTGCTGGAAACCTTTCTGTCACTGGAAGCGGACAGGTTGTTACAACAAAATTTCTCGGAAAATTCGCTCTTAACAGCTACGTTAATCTGGAGACAGGAAAACTTGTAAAATCATCTTCCAGCCTCTCCAAAAGCCAGTCAGTATTCCCGCTTTTTGGTGCATTTGACAACTATTCACAACTTTTCCTTATTGTAGGTTATTCAAGCTCAACAATTTATGAAATTAGCCCTGTAAATTACACGGTCATGGGTCTAATCAAAGTACCTGGTTCACCACTTGCGCTTGCAGTGGACCCTTCGAACGGCCTGATATATGTCATCAACAATACGGCCCTCCTGAAGTACAGCCCCTCCGGTACTTTGCTTGGAAACGTGGGCCTTGCTTCAACACCCGCAACATTATCATTTGATCCGGCCAACGGCCAGGTCCTTGTTGCAGGTTCAAACGGTGGCGTCTTTGCCTTTAATTCCTCAAATCTTGTGCTGGTTAAGGATCTCACTTCCATAAGTGATTTCGACCCCCAGGGCTTTGCCTACAATTCTGCAACGGGTCAGATGCAGATAGTAAACAACGCCGGTGCAAATGGCTATGTTGTTTCCATTAATGCAAGCGATGGGATAACAGGTGAAGTTAAGATCCCCGGGATAATCCTTTCTTTAGTATATGATGCATTTAACAACATCTCTATTGTTGCATCAATTTCAGGGATCTCTCCCTATGCTTACATTATATCAGGACCAAATGTAACTAAAGTCTCCGGCTCTGCCAATACCTTTGGCCTTGGTATAGATTCAGGAACAGGGATGGGGCTTGCAACCAACACTCAGAATTCCACAGTTATGCTCATAAACATTTCTTCTGCCAGCGTTGTGTATACTGTAAGCACTGGTGGCACGCCCATTATGCCGTTGACAATGCCAGGCTCACCGGGAATGCTAATAATCGATCCCTGCTATGATTCGCTTGACTTGGTTCCACTTGAATTTACGGTCAGATCTGCGGTGTTTACAGAGAGTGGCATATCGCCAATGGTACCATGGGGAGTTACTGTGAATGGATTTACCCAGACATCAAGCTCCAGCAGAGTCCTGTTCTTTGAATCCATGGGAAATTACAGCTTCGTTCCTATGCCTGTGGCAGGATATAACACAGAAAAGAATGGCACCTTTATGGTGTCGACCGCTGGCAGTTCTGTTGCTGTGCAGTATAACAAGACATTCAACGTGAAATTCATGGAAAGCGGCTTATCGCCAACCATGAACTGGGGCCTTACATTCAATGGCAATACAGAGACTGGAACAGCCGGATCCCCACTTGCCTTCACTGCAGTGAATGGAAGCTATGCATTCAATGTTACATTGGAGAAAGGATACACAGTTACACCCCAAAATGGGTCTATAAAAGTTTCAGGGTCGAATGTTACAATAGGCCTTAATTTCTCCATAAAAAGTTATTCCGTTGACTTTGTTTCCAGCGGATTGCCGCCTTTATCGTTATGGTATATTTCAATTAATGGCGTGCAGCATGCAGTAAGGGGGTCTAATTACAGTTACGTTTCCACTCCAGGCAACTATAATTACTCAATCCAGCCCATACCTGGATATTACCCGCAGGTTGGCAGTGGAAGTTTCAGCGTGAACAATGAAAATGTCACGGTAAACATAAAGTGGGAACCTTTCCTCTACAAGGTAAATTTCAATGAGAGTGAACTTCCACTGGGAACCCCGTGGTTTGTCAACATCAGCAACGGACTTGTTCTCCATTCCAGTTCCAAAAATGTTTCAGCATATCTTAAGAATGGAACTTATGATTTTGCTTTCACCTCCGCGAATTCCTCATGGAAAGGATTCTATGGGATGTTTGAAGTGAACGGCAACAGCCTGACACTATCCGCTAACTTCACGGAAGTTCTTTACAACGTAATATTCACAGAAAATGGCCTTCCATCGGGCACGGATTGGACGGTTTCTGTAGGGTCGGAAGTACATGGGTCCATATCGGGCAGTTTAGTTTTTTCGCTTCCCAACGGCACTTACCTTTATTCTGCAGCATCAGCGAATACTTCGTTTGAGCCTATAACGGGAGTGTTTGAGGTCAACGGTTCTTCTCTCAACGAGAAGGTGAACTTTTCATTGAAAGTGTCAAACATCACCTTCCAGGAATCTGGATTGCCATCCGGCGTTCAATGGGGAGTATACTTATTGGGCAATGGGTTTTTCAACACGACCCAGCGTAACCTTACTTTGTCCCTTCCTTATGGGTCCTACTCATATCTTCCAGTAGCGGTCCAGGGGTTCAACTCCACAAATATTTCCAGTACATTCTCTCTGGGATCATCCACAGGCAATAGCCCAATAAATGTAACTTATTCTCCGTTGACCAATCCTGTAAAACTGTATAACATAACAGTAAAGGAAGTAGGCCTGCCTGAGGGGCTTGACTGGGCAGTCAATTATAACGGGAGCATTGTACCTGCTTTCCCTGAGGGCATTATTAATTTCCAGCTTCCCAACGGTTCATACAACTTCACGTTCATGTCATTGAACCACAAAGGCAAGGTTATGCCCGGTTCACTTACTGTTCCACTTCAGGTGAACGGTTCCGCTCAGGACATACTGGTGCTTTTCTATGGCTCTTACGCATGGATGGTCTTTGATTTTCCGCTCAATGGTTCAGGGCATTCTGACCACAATAACCATCATAATAAAGATCCCAAAGACCACAAAAATCATGACAACGTGGCTGCAGAAGCATCAAGATTCAGGTTTTGAGTTCGGCCCAGATTGAAAGATTTTCAGAAACCAGACATTGTCAATTTTTAGTTGACCTGCGCCTGCCATCGGTTTCAATGCTTCATGAATCCATCTGTTTCCTGTTATCCTTGCATGTGCCTGGAAGTTGCCAACAGCAGACGGCGAGAAGTCATATCCTGTCAACGGGATCTTGACAGAGTCAGAAACCAAGTATCTGCATTACGTTGTAGAGTACTATTATGACAAAAGAGAAATAGGATATCGTCGAGAATAATAGAGAGCTGAGGAAGAGATTCTTCATGGTCCTCAGCTGTGAAATCAAAGCAGCTATAATGGTGAACATTGACAGCAAAACAAGATAAATTATAAGCCTCCCGGAGAAAGCAAAGAGATCCAGCCAGCTCATAGAGGGAGAAAGTATGGAAATAGTGAAAGCTACGATCACAAACCCTTCAACCAGCATTATTTTGCCAAGTGATACGCCTATCCTGAAAAATATGGTTGACAGTACGCCTTCAAAGATGGCAATGGAAAGGATGATTGCCACAATTATATTGTAAGGGTCGCTGAAATGTGGCAGGAACACATATATGTAAGAAAACGGGGTTATGAATAAGAGCAGTCCGGCCCAGGAACTTACTGCAAGCATTATCCTGTAGACCTCGTATACAATTGCCGACTCATAGACTGGCGGTTTTTCATACTTGAAAACCTGGATGGAATACACACTAGGAGGCAGGCCATTCAAGCTGAAATAAAACAGCAGGTCAAAAAACGGTTCTTCGAAATATCCCAAACCGTTCAGTTTTCTGTCATACACGGATACATTGCACGGCAAGAAAAAAGATCCTTTCGGGGAAGGATATTTAAGAAGAGTTGAGTCAGCAGATGTGCCAAGCCGCCTCGTTCGCCTGATGAAGGGAATGGTATATTGCCAACCGGGGAGCTTTCTTCCAAGATAAAGATAGATTGCAATGGCAACCAGGGTCGATAGAAGATATTGTGGTATGAATAATATGAGGTTTTCAAAATGAAGGGCAATCACAAAATTACCCTACCTTCAAGCCTCTTCAGCGGTGGTTACAAGGAAATTGGCATAATACTGGGTGAAAACTACTTTAGACGAGTTGTTACCGGTAAAATAGCCATTTATCTCAAGGTCAAGCTGCCAGGTATAGGAACCAATGGTTTTTCCCACACTTACATTAAGGCCAATTCCTGTGACAGTGTGAGGATTAACACTTACCGGACTGTTTCCTGTAACATTTCCGCTGGAAGAAGAGTAATAGAAGTTGTCAAAGTAAGCACCGGTTGAATTTGTGCTGTAAAGATTCACACTTGATATGTGGTTATAACCGGTAAAATTTACGACGCTGATGGTATAATAAAAGTTTCCCGGCGAGCTGGAATTGAGGAACAGAATATTACTGAGATTTTTTGAGGTCTGGTTATTTGCATATAGAAACATTTCAGAAAGATTGGCGTAAGCAACAGAGCCGACGCCATTGGTGGTTACATTCAGGCTTGAATAATTCTGGCTGCCGGTTGTAAGGTTAACCTGGGGTGTAAACTGGGAAACCTGGAGGCCATATGTATTGTCAATTATTACCTGGCCCATAGCAGTCGAGGTCAAAGCAAGTGCTGCTAATGCAGAAATAAAGATCAATAGCTTCCTGTTGTTCCCAGAGTTCATGTGTAAGTTCCTATGAAATGGTATACTGCAGATTTATGGTGGCGGAACCTGTCGATGTGCCAGTCAGCTTAAATCCCAAGTATTCTGCTGCCCCATGTGAAGTGAGATGGATGGAAGTCGAGATTGAACTTCCCCCAAGCAGCAATGTGCCAGATGGGGCCGTGCCGTTAAATGTCTGGAGAGTGCTGCTACCGTAAAGTATAACTCCTGATGGAAGCGTTCCATTTATCCAGACGGTAACCGAACTGGTTGATGTGCTGGCATTATAAATTTCAAGCACATTGGTAAGAACAACATATCCACTTCCAGGTACAGCATTTAGGAAAATTGACATATTTGTATAATGTTCATTATTTCCGCTAACACCTATGTAATTGCTTTGATTTGCACTTAGATAACCCGGGCCAGAATCAAGATAAACTACATTGGAGGCGGCAGGCTGAAAATTCACTGAAATTCCATTGTTCACAACCACGGCTGCTGTGGCGACAGCAGGGAGAAGCAGAGCTAAAGCCATGGCACTGATAACAAGCAGAGACCGTCTCATATATATACTATTTAAACGATAATTGCCCACTATTTAAAACTATGTGAATTTATATTACATATTTTAACAAGTAGAGTTAGGTTTTAAGCGGTTTGACGAAAGATCGAATTTATGACTTTGCCTAATTCAGGTCGAGATGAATAAAACGGAATATGGACACAAAACTGTTCCCCTTAAGTAACATCTATGCTTAGGAATAAATTTAATATTAAAAAATAGTGTAGATTTGTCAATGCAAAACAGATTCTCGGAGATTTTCCTGAGCCATGGAATAAATTACTATACTGCCGACAAGCCACTGCAGGAAGCATTGAATTATTTAGGCATTGGTGTAAAACGCACGCTTCGTGACTTGGGCCTTTACGTTTCCTCGACCATGATTGAGTCACTAGATTTCATTGATCATTTCGCCAAACCCGTTCTCCAGACCTGGAACCTGATGGGTGAGAGGATAGACTACGTTCGAATATCGCCCGATCATGCCAAGGTACTGCAGGAACTTCAGGATTTTGAAGTGATAAGGAGCATTAACGGAAACCCTTCCGATCTTATGCACCATTTCCTTTCCGGATATCTGATTTCTGATTCTGGAATATTCTGCACATTGACTCTCACAGCACAGACTGCATATATTGTGCAGAAATATGCAAACAGTGAACTGAAGAACAGATTTCTTGGCAGGTTCTACAGTGAAGAAAATCCATGGTACGGTGCAACTTACTATACAGAAGTACAGGGCGGAAGCGATATCGGCGCAAACAGGACAGTTGCCAGAGAAGAAAACGGGGAGATACTGCTTTCAGGCCAGGACAAGTATTTTGCGAGCAACTCCGGAATAGCAGATGCAGCTTTAGTCACTGGCAGATTCAAGGATTCACCGGTTGGAGCCAAAGGGATTTCCTTATTCTTCGTTCCTTCGCATCTTGAGGACGGGACTTCAAACTACTCAATCAGGAGATTAAAAAACAAACTCGGGACAACCGCAGTTCCCACGGGGGAGGTGGAGTTTAACGGTTCAGTGGCGTTCCAGATCGGAGACCGTAGAAATGGAATCTACCTTGCAATGGAAGCTTTGGTAATTTCAAGGATTGATGATGCCATTGCTGCGGTTGGAATAGCTAGAAAAGCACTCTGGGAAGCATTCCTGTTTACACAGAAAAGGGTGGCATTCGGGAAGAAACTCATTGAACATCCCTTAATGAAACGGGATCTGGTGGAGCTAGAAACTTCACTGGAGTCTGCCCTCATATTGTCACTGGTGGCAGCAGATGCTTTCAACAAAGTTACCAGTGCCAAGCCACCATACAACGACGAGTACCAGCTTGCCAGAATCATTGCGAACATTGCAAAGACCTTGTCTGCCGAGATAAGTGCCCAAGTTACAAGGTACTCAATGGAAATCTTAGGCGGCATAGGCTTCCTGGAGGAATTTCCAATGGCAAAATTCCACCGGGACTCCATCGTTACTTCTATTTGGGAAGGGACCAGCAACATCCAGGCTCTTGAAGTTCTGGAAGTTGCTCTGAAAAAAGATGGATTGGGCTTATTCAAAAAATACCTTGAGGATAAGATCAATAAGATAATGGATAAGGAATTCGCAGCAAAACTGGAAGGCCTGCTTTCCTATACAATGGGAAACATAAGCTCATGGTTTGCTTCTGAAGAACCGGAATTCTATGCAAAGGAGGCCTTATTCAAGATAGGAAATCTACTTGCTATCTGTGAAATGGGACTAGTTGCCCAAAAGAATCCCGGCGGAGTCTTTTCTATTAGCTCCAGGATCTTTTATGAGAAGATGGTTAAGGAGAAACCACTGGTTCATACCATAATAAATGAGAGCATGAAGGTTGTCGACTGGATGGGTAGATAACAGTCAAATTCCGGCTGAAGATTTAAGGCTGGCATCTTTGATCATTATGCCTGGAATGTTTCCTAATCCGGAATCGACTTCCATAAAATTCACGTCTGTGGATATTGGGGCACTACCCGCAAAGGCAACTCTGACTACAGAAGTAAAAAACCCCGTCTTTTATGGCGGGGGAGAATGTCGCAAAGATTCATAAGCCCTCAGCTTATAGAAACATCCATTGGATCCCAATCCAGATCCTGAGAGCTTAATCAAACAAAGCCGTTTTTGCCTTAAGGAGGCCCAGAGATTAATCGGCGAGGGAAAATCAGTATTGGGAGCTATAGCTTTGCATGACCATTGCGAATATCTGTTGAAGTACAAGATCAACATTATGACTGGAGAGCATCCGGACACCCATTCCATAAGGGGGCTGCTCCATTTCCTCAAAGATAATTCACCAATTATGGAGCATCTGGTGACGAACAGGAAGAATTTTTTTAATTTGGTTAAGATAGAAAGGGCATACATTTACCCTAAGCTTTTTACTTCACATATTGACCCAAAAGACCTGATACCTCTGCTGCAATTCACCAAGGATGTCTTCGACAGGGCACTTGGAGAAATATCAATCAATTGATGATTTTTACGGGCCAAGTGCAGAAATGGAGGTGTCTGTATTCAGTATGTTTATGTTTCTATTACAAAGCCCATAATAGAAAAATTAACTCTGTCACAATTATATAAAAATCAACTATGTGTAAAATATGAAGGCTTCACTTTTTTGGGCAATGCTAATCGAACTAATGAGAATGGTCCTTAAGGTATCGATTGAACTAAAGAATTTCATATTTTAAAAATACCTAGGCATAATCGCTCTTTTCCGTTATACGTAAAGATAAGACCTTACACGTTTAAAATTCAGAAGATAGTTAATAAGATCATCGATACCATGTTTTTTCTGTGTAAGTGCCTTGGAAATCCCTCATTTCCTGTCTATTACAAACCTACTTTGAATCGTTTATAAATTCAATTATTTTGAAATTAAGCTTATATTCTTCCACACATAAATATAGTTCTCAAATAAGTTACACGGCTTCCACTCATCGTATTTTACTTTATAAGTCTAATTAGGTCATCAATTCTGCCATTTATTTTGTTGGCAAGTTTATTAAGTTCTTATACTGGTAATAAAAGTGAGGCCATATTCTTTTAGTACCATTTAGAAATTGAATTAATTATGACATATATTTAAAGTCCCGGAATGGGAAATTTTTCTTTAAGAAAGTTCCATTGCTATTTTTGGGCAAGTTGTCCTTAAGAGAGATAGTACGTCTATTAAATGGTTTAGACCAATAAGTAGAATTACTCCCATATGAACACTGCTATTATGATGGCCATATAAAGAGATTGAATAACGGGAAATAGGCTGACTGGTATTCTGAAGTCGTTTTGACTCAAGACCAGCATGGAAATTTCTTTGTTAATTACGGTGAAAGAGAGTATACATTTTGGAAAAAATGGAGATGGATCATGCGTGACATGGTTGACTTGAGATCCCACAACCAGAAGGTAATGGACGCCGATCGATTTTTCATGAAGGTGATCGCAAGTGAAAACGAAACAATCTGCAAAGAGGAATTTTTGACAAAAGCAGGGAACTGTGTAAGACTTCTTGGATCTCATGAGAGGTAAAAATTGAAAAGATAAACACAACTCGACATCACAGAAAGCAAGTGCATCCAAGAAATATAACCCAAAGGCGGTATTAGGTTTCATCGCTGATAGGCATAGAATAGAAAACAAAATTGGAGAGGTTGAACAACAAAAAAGTTTTCAGTGTTAAAAATATCAACTAATAAAAAATATAACGGGCACAAGTCAAGAGTGATCCAAAACACATAAAGTCTGTTTTATTTAGCGTTACGGGGGATAGTCAAGGGTCTTTGGATGAACTGGACAACCTGAACTAACCCAAATTAAACTCTTAAAATAATGAAAGAAGGTTGCATTACCCAAATGTTTCTCCTGTTCCGTCAGGCAATCTAAGTTAAATTATAGATATTGGGAATATGGCAATCATAGGAAAAATCTAGTTGATATGAAATTAGAAAAGAAAATGATGGCAAAAGAGAATATTATCTATAGATAGGCCTCTATTTGTTGCCTTTATGGGTTCCTATCACATAAATAACTACGCAGATAACGTTTTTTCTCCGAATAATTTCGATTATAGGAAATTTTTTAAATAAATTATCCTAGCCGGAAATATGACGGCCCTAATAGTAAGACCAAATGGAAATGAAACTGAGAAACAAGTAGAAATCATAAAAAAGAATATTAGAGGGCTTTTTGAACCAGATGAAGATGAGATCAAAAGTATAATTCACTACTTATCTGAAAACGTTGGTAAATTTACGGCTCACAACTTAACAAAACAATTTAAGTTTAAACCAAGAAAGGCAAAAACTGTTCATCGCTCATTGCTACACATATTGCACATGTACAAATATCATGAGTTAAGTTCAGAAGATGTGTCAAACCAATTATTGGACTTAGGGTGCGACAAAAGTAAGGTCATATCATTTGTCTCTTGGATTGAGGAACTTGATGAAAGGACTATGAGGCTGGCTGATGGAATATATCATGACACGACACTCATTACCCCTGATCTTCATATTAAGTCTATAAAGGCTAAGGTTACTTACGAAAGTATAAAAGATAAGAAAGGAGTTGTAGGGATTATGCCAGTAGCTAAGTTTAGAATGGAGCTAGAAAATTCAGAAAATGAAAATGAAACTTTTACTTTTGGGATTCCAGCGAGTAAACTCGATGAATTTTTGGACGATGTGAACAGTATCATAAATAAGGTTAGGGGCGAAATAAATACTTTTAAAAATGAAATGAAGGATGGGGATATTGTAGTAAGTGGGTGATGGGTCTGGTTGAAAATTACTATTCTGAGGATGAAAATGAAGATTATGTTTGGGATGCAGGTGTTATCATTCCTTACCATAAAAACAAAAAATACAAAGAAGAGGCCGACTTTATTAATGGATTTATAGTTAGAGAAATTAAGGATAGTCTAATAGAGGATCATTTACATACGACGTTACTGGCCTATTTGATAGAAGTGACTCTTGTACCAATAGGGGACCTTTTAAAAAACTCGGAAGTCAAAAATGTTATTCTCGGTGAAGAAGACAGTCTTACGGAAAGGATAAAAAGACTTTCTCAGTTTAGGGGTAGAAAGCTACTAGTTGATCCTAAAAAAGACCTTGACGAAGGTCACATTGAATCCGCCCTTATGAAAATCGAATATTTGGAAAATGCAAAACGACTTTGGGAAGATTTTTTAGCATCTAAGATCAATTTTGATCAATATATTTCCAAGAGTTTAGAGTTTCTGGCATTACGGGAGAGAAAAAATGGACACGCTGAAAGAGAGTGATTACTTACTGAAATATGCGAATGCAATCAAAGATAAGCTATTACCTTATATAACTACTGAATTCCCCGGTCTTCCAAATGTAAATCATCTTTGCGATGCAATAATATCTGATATTGCTTCTAGATACAGTAAAGAACAAACATTACTCGCTCGCAAACCCGGGACCGAAGTAAGTGACTTTAATCGTGTCGTTACTGCTATGCTTGACACTTGTCAGATTGAAGCCGATAATATTTCTGTTCAATTCTTTAAAAAATTTGGTTCTCTCAAGGCGACTTTAAGTGCATCATTTGATATAATCTTACTAATAGGGGCTGCTGTCTCTTTTGAAGGAGGAGCACCACTTGGGGAACAACTTATGCCTATGATAAAGAGACTGGGGATTATAAATGACGATCGTGTTGATCTTAACAATGCATTTAAGAAACTTAGGGCAGACCCAGAGAAAGTAGCAAAATTCAAGAGAAGATTTCAGTCTTTTATAATCGAGGGAATTAAAGTAGAGAAAATATGTATTCCAAAGTCTTACAAGGTTATTGCCGATCGTTTTCGTAGAAACAAAGTATTAGAGATTTTTTCTTTGAATTGGGATGATTTGATTGAACGAGCTTATCGGGAAGTCAATGGGCAAGAAATTCCTAAATTCGAATTTGATAAAAACAGTTCAAGAGTTAAGGATGAGTTTGTACACAAACTTTGGAAGCTTCATGGAGATATAGCCGATATTGAATCAGATTGGGTCTTACCTGGAGATAAAGTTACCATATCTAAAGAATTGCTCACCTATGCCGCTTTTCTCAGTGATCAAGACGAGAAGGAAATAATTGTTATTGTAGCTGGTTATTCTGAAAGAGATAATCATATGAAAAAGTTCATACAGATCCTAGAAGACAAATTTGAAACATATAAAATTGGTATGGATATGAATCTTCTTCGAGCAAGTCAAGAAGATATGCTATCTCGCGATAAGTACGTAATAGCTCCAAGCGGATGGTTTCTTGAGAATGTCCTTTAACTTTAATCTCTAAATCCGTGTGATATGTTCAATCTTTACGTCAAATAAAAACTTGAACAAAAACCATGACAAGTGAGTAAATTTAAAATAAAAAAACTTGGATCAATTTTTAGACATAAAAACGTAGATGGGTCTGCCCGGATTTGGACCGGAGTTTCCAACTCCCGAAGCTGGAAGGATACCAGGCTACCCCACAGACCCTTGCAGTGGTGAATTAATTTGGACGTTATAATTTTGTGCATAGTTTAAGCTCC
>JAMDCA010000035.1 GCA_023489435.1 Thermoplasmatota archaeon | reverse complement strand
ATGGGACCGTTGAGATTTGAACTCAAGTTACCAACACCCCAAGCTGGTAGGATACCAAACTACCCCACGGTCCCTATTTAAGAAAAGGGTAAGATTTCGTCGATGAGGTCAGTGTGGGAAAGTATCATCCTTCTGCAACAGTACCTGTGGACATTTAGGTTGTCCAGCGTAGTTGAGATTTCCTCTGATGTAGGCTCTCTGCCATTAGACTTGATATCCTTCATCCTGTCATTGAATTTGACGTAATCGGAAGCGACCACTTTTCCACAGCTGAAACATCTTACAGGTATAATCATTAAATCACCTGTATGACTTCTGCTTTTTGGCTCTCGCGCCGCTTCCCGCTGGCTTCTTTGGTAGCTTGCGCCTTATGTCGTTGACAAGCAATGTCCTGTCATATTGCCTGAACAGTTCCTCTACACTGTCATCTTTAAGGAATTCTACTATTCCTTTTGCAATGGCAGTTCTTGAGGCGTCTGCCTGTCCGGTCAGTCCTCCGCCAGATACCTTTACCTCAATGTTCATGCTTGTTGCCCTCTCACCAAGAAGGTCCAGGGGTTCTTTGATCTTGTTTCTGAGAAGTTCCACTGGGTGAAATTCCACAGGGAATCCGTTAATTGTAACCTGGCCGTTGCCTTTTCTGGTAATTGCCCTGGCAATTGCTGTTTTTCTCTTGCCAGAAGTTATGATAGTTCCTGTATTCTTCATTTTAATACTTGCCTCCAAGGCTCTTTGCTATTTCATTAAGTGTAAGAAACCGGGCGACTTTTTCATTCCTTGCTTCCTCAACGGTCTCTAACTTGCTTTCCTTGTATTCGGGTGGAACTCCACTGTAGACCTTGCATCTCTTTAATGCGTCACTGCCTTTTGCTTTCTTTTTGGGAAGCATGTCACCTATTGATCTTCTAAGTATCTGGTTTGAAGTTCTTGGATAATACGGGCCCTTTCTAACGCTTCCGATCTCCCTTCTTTCTTTGAACCTGCCAAGGAGAAATTCCCTGGAGCCAGTTACAGCGACTTTGTCTGCATTGACAATGACGATTTCCTCTCCGCTGAGAAGCATTTTAGCTATGTGTGTTGATAATCTTCCATAAATAAGGTTGTTTCCATCTATGACCTTCACTGAAATCACCCGAGAATTTTGATATTTGTCCCTTTAGGGTTTTCTCTTGCAAGCTCGACAAGTGTCTTGTAAGTACTTCCGACTTTGGAAGCTTTTTCCTGGGCACTCTTTGATGCCTTAAGGGCTGAAAGAGTTGCTTTCTTTTCGAAGTAGCCTGCGCCAAGAAGTGCGCCCGGGATTACAACAGTCTCTCCATCTTTCACAAGAGTGTCGAGTTTTCCCAGGTTTACGCTGGAATAGTTCTTTCTTGAACCATTAAGCCTTGCGGCAATATCTCTCCAGAAAATAGAGCCATTTTCCCTTGAAATTTTAGTCAGTTCCTCAATTGTTGCCTTGAGGGCAGGATTTTCCTTGTTAACTGGTTTAAGTGACATTATGTTCGACCGGTAGTACCACCCAATGCAGAATTATTAATAAAGCTTTTCGACGCCTTCTTCTGCGTTTTCCAGTGATTAAATTCAGTGCTCCGGAGGGACTTGGTCCCTTTCCTTTTCCGCACTGTCTTGTACGTGGTATTTCAGATATCTTAACACGCCCATGATCTTGTAGAATTCTGACTCGGTCAGATTGGATCTTGAGGCAATTTTCTTTATCATGACCTCGGCGTTTACTCTCTTGTATCCCGGATAATTGATGAAATCAAGAAGTTCAAATGCATTCTCCATAAGTAGATTGAAATTTTCCTCGCTTATGGTTTCTGCAATGTTGGGGCTGCTTTCCGGAAGCTGGTTCAGCATTTCATAGAGAATTATGCTTACGGCATGTGAGAGGTTATAGACAGGATATTCTGGGTTGGCCGGGATGTACATGAATGCGTTGCACAGTTCTATTTCAGTGTTTCTGAGCCCGTCATCTTCTCTGCCGAAAGCAAGGGCTATTTTCTTGTTTCCCTGCAAATTTGTCTTCCAGAATTCCTGCGGGGTGGTCGGCAGCCTCAGGAATTTCCTGTCGCTGTAAGTTGGCGAACTCGAGGTTCCCGCTATAACAGTGAACCCCTTTGCCGCCTCCTCAAAGGAATCATAATGTGTGGCTGTCTCCAGTATTTCCTTTCCATTCATTGCCCGGTAAATTGCCTCATTCTCTATTTGCGGCCCTCCAACAATCCGGAGATCTGTAAGGCCATTGTTTTTCATCAGGCGGGCAATAGCCCCGATATTTCCCTGGTACTTCGGATGCACTAAAATAACTGATATCCTCGCCGATAGCGAGGACAGTTGTTCATGAAGGGAGGAGAGATAATCTTTCTTCCTCTCTTTCAATTCAATTTTACTGAGTATTCTCTTGTTCAACTTTTGAGTTCCCCTCTTCTGCCGGCTTAGTCTTTTTCTCTTTCTTTGGTGGTGCGGCTTCTGCTGGGACCTCTTCTTTTGGCTCTTCCTTGGGTTTTTCCTCTTCTCCCTTGTAGACCTCTTCGATCTTAATGTCCTTTCCAGGGAGGTATTTCCGGATGTCGTTTACGAGCCTGTACTTTGCTTCAATCCAAACTGGATCGAATTTCGCCTCTTCGGGAACAGTTATGTTGTATGCCTTCGCTTTAGATTCTACCTTGAATTTCTCAGAATCCTGGTTGTAGTTGTAGTCAACCAGGGCTCTTACCTTTTCAACGTCTGAATCCACTTTGGCAATCACATTGTACTTGTATTGTACCGCCTTGCCCGCCCAGTGGTGGTTGTAATCAACAAGAACTCTGCCAGGTGTAACAGAAATTACTCTTCCTCTCCTGTTTCCAAGAGTTATTTCCTGGCCAGGAACAGGGTCAATTTCATGTCTTTGAAATTCTCTTACTGTGTGAACCTTGATGTTCTTTGGGTCCCTTAGACCATAAGCGTTCTCTGGCGTTATGTTTACTTCATATTCTTTTCCAACTTCGGCGTTCTTGAAAGAATCATTAATTTCATTGAAAAGTCCTTCTGACCCCACTATAAGGACAGCTTCCCTGTAATGGAGCTTCTCATCATAAATATCATTATCTTTAGCAAGCTGCTCTTTGTTTGTAGAAACTAGTTTCTTGTCGTCTCCAACATACATCTCGAAGTTAATTTTGATAAAATCTCCGTCATTCATTAGTTATCACCGAAGATGTGCAATGCGACGAAAGCCCGAAAACCTATTTATATATATCGAAGTCAAGCCACTATGCAAACTGGCAAAAGAATGTTAGGGTTTTCAGAGATTCGACTTCAGTTGACTTACAGCAGTTTTGGTTGAATATATATTATTTTGTATCGCAATATATTAATATTATCATCGCCTTTGAAAATGTTGGTAGACAGCAATTTTTCTAATGAAGCCATATCCGCGGTGAGTATTGTAAAGAGTTTTAAGGAGAGAAAAGCCATCGCGAATCTCAGCATCTCAATCCCGGAAGGACGAAGAGTCGCACTACTGGGTCCAAACGGTGCAGGAAAATCCACCGCCCTCAAAATTATCTGCGGGATCCTGAAGCCAGATTACGGTGAAGTAAGGATAAGGGGCATGGAACCAAATTCACCAGAGGCCAAGAAGGCACTTGGCTTTTTGCCGGAAGATGCAAGCCCATATCCCACACTTTCTGTCAGGGAGAATCTGGAATACATAGGGGCAATCAGGGGAACTGAAAATCTTGGTGGCAGGATTGATGAACTGGTAAGTATCCTGGGCATTTCTGAATACATGAAAATGCGCGTCTCTGCCCTTTCAAGGGGAAACCGGCAAAAGGTATCTGTGGCGTTATCCCTTATCCACAGGCCGGAGATTATGGTCATGGATGAACCCCTGAACTATCTCGACATTCCGACGCAGGAGAGCCTCATCTCATTGTTCTCGGAAATGAAAGGAACATTCCTGATTTCAACCCATATTATGTCGATTGCAGAAAAACTGACAGATCATGTGATAATAATATCCCGGGGGCAGGAAATCTGGTCGGGCTCCACAGATGAACTCAGAAACATGGGGCATGGCCAGGAGAGCATAGAACAGATTGTTTCAAGGTTGATGAAAAGTGTACCTACTGGTTCTTAGGCTTTTAATCAGGACAAGGCTCAGCAAAGCTTTCCTGCTATTCATTGTTCTCCTGGCATTTGTAGACATCTCGCTGTCTTTTTCAGGATCATTTGGAGGGGGCACCGCACAATCTGCCTTTGGGGCCACTTTCATTTTGTTCATCTATTTCATCACATTTACCGCAGTCACCCTTTTTGGGAATGGGCTTGGCATGACAAAACCGGATCAGGATTTTCTTCTCCCATCTTCCATAAGAGGAAGGGCCCTGAATTATGCCCTGTTCACAGTACAGTTAATTTCAGTTTCCCTTATTTTCATCATCCTTTCATTTGCATACTCAATTGAGTTATACCGTTTTACATTCCGTGCTGCACTGCTCATAGGGAACTTTGCAATGCTAGGCATCAGCCTTGCATCTCTTTCGGTTCTGGTCTCTGATTACGATCTTCTCCACAGAGCTCCCATATTTGCCGCAGGTTCCATCTTCCTGTTTTCGTTCTTTTTTGGATTTAAATATTCTCTATTTGCAATAGCCTCAGGCCACATTTATTCAGCAACCGTTGGCACTGCGGTATTTTTTGCATTACTTATATTTCTGGGAATTCGCTGGGTCAACACTAATGATCTCTATGTCAGGTCACCAAGAATAGAAATAAGAAAGAAGGAAACCTTCAAGGATGAGCAGTCATTTATTGGTTTCAGTCCCAGCAAAGCAGTATTCTGGCATTTTTTCAACCATTTCTTCTCTGGGAGGCCTATTGGAATGTCGGGGACTGTTATGGCTCTGTCTTACAGGTACAGGCTCAAGGCCACAATCCCCGTTATGGTTGCTGCGAATGCAGTTTTCCTTTCGGCTGTCATATACTTTAAACCTTCCAGTTTGACAGTACTGTACCCACTACTGATTATATTCGTAGTTTACCTGTCTTTTGCTGTGGGCGGTGGACTTTACGGCAGCTCATTTTCCGTGGAAAGGCTCTGGCTGTCTGCAATGTCAATGCCATTTCACATTTATGTAAGGAGAATGGTGGCTGCACAGGTGATACAGTCTTTCATCATGGAGATACCGGTGGGAGCTGCAATAGTTGTTTTAGCATTTATATATGGGAGTTCACTTTTTCCTATTTTAATAGCAGTTCTGGTAATCACGCCGGAATCTGTTGCCATACTCTCTTCATTGAGCATCGTTTCCAAACAACCCCAGACGTGGGAAAATGCAATAATGGTCAGAAGAATTGGACTTAAACGGATGATATCTCTTCTCCCTTACACTGTTATAATGATTGCAGGGCTTCTTCTGTCTGTACTCTCACCATTGTATGCCGCCTTGGAGGCGGTTGCCCTTGCAGTTGCCCTATATGTCTTCCTCAGCAGGAAGAACTACTGGGAAGGCATGGTTTCAAAACTGGCCGAGAGCAGTTATATATGATTTTTACTGGGTGATCACACCGGTACAGCCGTCAATGTGGAGGGTATCTCCCGGTTTGATGATGATTGAGAACCTGGTGTTGCTCAATACGGTGACACCCTTCTCCCGGATGCTCTCTTTCAGTTTCGTCGAGATATTTGGAATGAATATTACTGCTTTCAGCTTCTCAATCTTGATGCCCTCGGGTATCTCCTGTGTGTCCAGCACAAGGATGTCTCCCTTCCCTGACTTGTTAATAAATGCCTTTCCAGTGAGGCTTTTGCCTGCAGGGTAGCCTCTTCCCACAAAGTTGCCCACAGTAGCAACCCTGACTTCATTTGTGCCCCCAAACAGGAAATAAGGGGCACCTGAGGTGATTATAACCCTGTCTCCCCTTTTGAGGAAGGTCTTTTTCTCCACATAGGACAGTGCCTCGACAGGGTCTATTTCCTCATCGCCACCATCAATGACCAGTGGTTCCACCCCACGGTACAGGTTTAATTTTCGGGCAAGTCTCTCAGAAGTTACCGTGGCTATTATGGGAACCTTGGGCCTTACAGCGGACAGCATCTTTGCTGTATTGCCAGTCTTGGTGAAAGCTAAAATTGCATCTGCATTGATTTCCACAGAAATCATTTTGGCGGCTCGTGCGATTGAATACGCCACCTGATTTCCAAGAAACTCTTCCGGTTCTTTCAGCTGGAAGTTTCTGGACTCAACATATTCTGCGATGTCCTTCAGGTATTTCACTGCCATATCTGGATAATCGCCAATTGAGCTCTCCTCAGAAAGCATCAAGGCATCGGCATTGTCCATTATGGCGTTTGTGACATCTGAGACTTCCGCTCTTGTCGGGCTGCTGGATTTCACCATTGATTCAAGCATTTGGGTGGCTACAATTGTGGGAACCCCTTGCATATGCGATTCTTCGATGATCTTTTTCTGGGCTATAGCCACTTCCTTAAGCGGAAGTTCGACTCCAAGGTCTCCCCTGGCAACCATGATGAAGTCTGAAACTTTGGCGATATCACGGATATTCTGGAAGCCGTTCTTGGTTTCAATCTTTGATACGATGAACTGGTCTCCACCCTCTTTCATGATGATTTCCTGCAGCTCTTCGACATCTTCCTTCCTCTGAACGAATGAGAGGGCGAACATGTCAACTTTAGCCACAATTCCTTCCTTAAGGTAGGCAATATCCCGTTCTGTAAGGTTTCCAAGTGGTAGGAATTTTCCCGGGATGTTTACCCGGCTCCTGTCTCTTAAAACTCCATCATCCATGGATTCAAGCACAATGCCTCCCGAATCCTTTCCTGCAACTCTCATGCGGATCTTACCGTCGCTCAGAAGAACAAGATCCTTCAGCGAAAGTATATCGTATATTTCCGGATGTGAAAATGAAATTACCCCGTCATTTCTGGAGTTGAGCTTGAACTTTTCCCCGATCTCCACTTTCAATTCTCCGCCACTAAACTGGCCTGTCCTCAATTCCGGCCCCTTTAGATCAACCATTATTCCGACATGCCTGCCTGTTTCTGCATTGAGTTTATTCACAAAATCTGCAACTTTTGCTATGTATCCTGGTGTTATGTGGGCGGTGTTTATCCTTATGACCGACAGTCCACTCTCATACATTGAAAGAAGTGGCTCCCTTTGAAAACTTGAAGGCCCAATAGTTGCCACAATCTTCGCGTTTGACACAATACAATATATTCTGAATCTATTTAATTTTGAATCTGAATTTTGGGAACTTATCTCTGCATGGATCTGGGAAGTCAGCGCAGGATATCGCCAGGAAGGAATTTCCCGTTGAGAATGGAAGTGCCGATAAGCATTCCCAGATATGGTGACACATCGTTTTCAAGCAAATAGCTGCTGTCAATTCCACTTTCAAGCACTATTTCAATTCCACTCTCCTTGTGCTTTTGAAGAACCTGAGATTCCCGGGGCTCCATTTTCAATGTTTTCAGGTTTCTCCTGTTATATCCGTAGATAATGCCTTTCTGTGGCTTCAGTTCATCAAGAAACAGGAGGTCGTGAAATTCCACCAGTGCTTCCATTCCCAGGGATATTGCATAACTGCTCAACTCTCGGGCCTTTTCAACGCCGAGAAAATCAAGTATGAAAAGTACTGCATCGGCCCCGGAATTGAAAGCATTCTCAACCATGAGGTTGTTGGACACAAAATCCTTGTCAAGAATGGGAAGATTTAGGTTCTGCACCATTGTAATGTCGGCATATTTCCCCAGAAAATAATCGGGCTCTGTTAAAATGCTTAAACCTGCGACATTTTTGAGTTCCGCTTTACTGAAATAATCAATTGGCTCAATATCTTTTTCAAGATTAAAGCCGGAAGGGGACTTTCTCTTGAATTCAGATATTATCCCAGTTTTTCCCAACTTCTTGAAATTCAGGAGATTCTCTTTAAGGCTAATCGGATCCCTGGCACGACTGTATTTAACTGGCTTCCGCAGTCGGTTTCTATTATAAATAAGCTCAACGGTGTTCACTGGCCACACCTATAAAATTCCTCAGTATTTCTCTGCCATATTGGGAGTAGTAACTTTCCGGATGGAACTGTAAACCGAAGTTACGGCCATCTTCTGAGTGAAAGGCCATCGCGGTCCCGTCAGTGGCTGAAACTGCATCCACAATTATGTTCCGGTTGGGTTTTATGGCAAGGGAGTGGTACCTGACAGCACTGAACCTGCCAGGAATTCCTGAAAGCAATCCGGTCCCCAAATTCTCCATGGTATCTATCTCTCCGTGCATAACTGAGTCGGTTCTGTAAATCTCACAACCAAGGTGATACCCTATGAGCTGGTTGCCAAAGCAGATTCCAAGTGCGGCCGGGAAATCTTTTTCCAGCAGTTCCAGCCCGATCCCCCTGTCTCTCTGGTTCATTGGGTTTCCCGGGCCGGGAGAAATTACCAGTGCATCATACCCTCCAGAATCGATGTGTTCAAGATCAGCCTCATTGTCAATCACATCCACTTCCAGACCTTCATTCCGAAGGAGCTCCACGATGTTGAAAGTGAAAGAGTCTTTGTTGTCAAGCAGCATTATGCGCAAATCAATCCGCCCGCCAATATCGTGCCGGTCTTGGCAATGATTTCATCCACTTCTTTGCTTGGGATGGAATCCTTCACAATGCCTGCTCCAGCCTGAGTGTACGACTTGCTCCCGTTTTTGAAGGCAGACCTTATGGTCAGCGCCATATCCATATGGTCTTTTCCCATTATTCCAACTGTTCCGCCATATGGTCCCCTCTCCATGGGCTCATATTCATCGATGATTTCTATGGCCCTGACCTTTGGCGCACCGCTTACAGTTCCAGCCGGGAAAAGTGAAGAAAAGACATCGTAATTGCTCTTTCCCTTTGCGAGCTTTGCTTCTACGCTGCTTGTCAGGTGGATAACTGAATAAAATTTCTCCGGTACCATGTTTCTGCTGACGTGGATGCTTCCCGTGGAACCGATCCTGGAAAGGTCATTTCTGGCAAGGTCCACCAGCATCCTGTGTTCACAAAGTTCCTTGCCGTCAGAAAGCAGAGAAGCAACCAGATTGTCATCAGGGAGTCCAATCCGCTTGCGCGTTCCGGCAATTGGGTTTATTGTTACGTTCTCGCCGCGTCTGGTGAAAGCATTTTCTGGCGAACTTCCGAGTATTTCCATTTTACCCATTTTGTAATAGTAAACATATCTGGACTTGTCATTGACCAGAAGATGCTTAAGAATGTCCGGTCCGTTGAAGCCCTCCAGATCAAATCTATGGGACATCACGACTTGCAAGGCCTCGCCCTCGCGAATTCGTTCCCTTATCTCAAAAATGCTCTCTTCGAGCTTTTCCCTTTCTCTGGCTGGCAATTCAACAGTTTTCCTGCCCTGCGGCAAATGGCGTTCCTCTGATCGGATAAAACTGCCAGAAACAGTTTCGGAAGGGAGAATAGCACCAATGAGCGGCCATTCGGTACTGTGCCTGCTCCTGATCCCAAGGGTTTCCTGAACCAGACTGAATGACGTAAAGACAGGAATCTTGATGTCTTCTGAGCTGGAACCATTGATGAGTTCAGGTATGGTTTCATCCAGGGCCTTCCTTGCACTGCCATTGAAGATGAATGGTTTCTCGTCAGTCTTGAAAAGGAACTCTTCCCCGATTAACCTGTCTTTGTCGCTGAACCTGCAGAAATATGCAAAATCCGCATCCTGATCCTTGAGTTCATCAACTTTGTTGAACAGTGGCCCCTTCAGAACGGATCACCTCCATGAATTCGTGTATTTTTTTGTGGTTCTTTCTTCCCGGAATTACTTCAAGGCTGCTGCTGACATCAACGAAATAAGGGGAGTACTTTAGCAGCTTTCTCAGATTGGAAGCAGTGACTCTTCCGGCAACACCTATGGGTAAATTTTTCATATCGGAGACTTTTTCAATGACGGAATCCCAGGCACTTCTTCCATATTCCAGCAGTACCATGTCCGCCCCCAGCTTCACTTTTTCCAGCCCTGCATTCAGGGGAGAGATCTCTTCGTTTGCAAATACCACGGAAATAACTTTTCGTCCCAGTTCTTCCTTCACGTAATTAATTTCTTTCTCTCCGTGCGGAAAATGCAGTTGCACATAGGCTTCCTTTGATTTGATGGCCCTGACGTTTTCCATTTCGGTATAAACGCCAGCGACGGTGGCTCCCAGAGAGGAAATTTCATTGATCAGGTTTTCACTGCCCTTTCTTGGAGACAGGTCTGATCTTATGATGCCAATGATGTCCGCCCCCTGTTCCAGGGAATAAACGGCGTCATCTGTGTTGGTTATACCGCATATCTTCACTCTGGGCTCATACATCAGAAGCGACCTCCATGACTTTCTGCATATGTTGCTTAACCAGGCCTGATGAAATGGTTTCAAGTGCGCTTCTGTAGGCTTCTTCCATATCCACAAATTTTCCATTTATAACAAGAGAAAGGGCTGCATTGATGGCGATGAACCTGGCTGCATTGGTGTCGGTACCCTCCAGCCCTTTCACTGTCAATTTGAATGAAGTCTCTGGTTCTGAACTGGAAATATGCTCTATCCCAATCTTTTCCCCTATTATTTCTTCCGGGTTGATCACCATCTTACTGGCCTTTCCCTCGGAAATCAACACAACATTTGTGTTCGAATATGGTGAAACTTCATCCATTCCGTCTTCTGAATAAATCACGCATCCTCTCTTATTGTTGACAAGAATATATTCCATGTAAAGCCTGGAGATCTCTTCATGAGTAACACCAAGCATCAGAACATCTGGATCGGCCGGGTTGGTAATGGGACCCAGATAGTTGAAAGCAGTCTTGGCAGGAATCATTTTCCTGGCCTTTGCAAACTTTGCAAAACTGTCATTAAATCTTGGTGCAAGTATAAAGGCAAAGGAACTGTCACTGATCCTTTTCACCAGAGCGGCTTGGTCCATTTCGAAATTGTATCTAAGGAATTTAAGGAAATCTGCGCTTCCCTTATTGCTGGTGGCTCCAAAATTTCCATGTTTGGCAATTTTAACGCCCATGGCACTCACAACAAAGGCTGCAGCGGTGCTCACATTGATTGTATTCTTGCTGTCTCCGCCTGTGCCCACAATATCTGAAACACCCTGAATCCTCGAAAGGGTAGCCCTTTCCTTGATTATGTTGGCTAGCTCAGCAATTATCTCATTGGCATTTCCACTCTCATTGATCTGCCTGAGAAACTCTGCCTTCTGCTCATCCGTTGAGTTATCCAGGATCGACTCTATTGTTGATTTCAGTGGATAAGCACCAATTCCGGTTTCACTCCGCACTGGCACAGACCTCCTTGACTGATTCCTGGAACTTCCTGAACCCTTCGAGGTCCTTATCATTAAGATATTGCACCAGCAGGCTTCCAATGGCGACTCCACTGCTTCCAAGGCTGAGAATCTCTCCAATCTGGCCTGTTGTTCTAATTCCGAATCCAAAATTGATTTCCCTGCCCGGCAGAAGATCAAGGATCCTCCTTGACACTTCCTCAAGATCAAAGGGAATATCTATGCCAGTTGAAGGTTGCAGCCCATAATATATCCAGGAACCTGTTAATGAAGACACTGCGTTGATAAGGCCATCTGGCGTCGCAGGGTTGAAAAAAGGTATGAAACTGAAGATTTCTTCAATTTCCGGAATAATCCGGTCACTTTCTTCTGAGTAGTCTGTCAGAAGGTCAGGGATAATCACCCCACTGAATCCGGCATCCTTCAGAAAAGTGGCATAACCACTGCCAAGTTTGTTAAATTTTTCATAATAGCTCAGGGCAAAGGCAGGGATGCCTTTCCTGCCCAGAATGCCAGTGTATTCCGCCAGATGGTTTGGCTTGTAATTCTTCAGAGCCAGGGAGTGGGTGGCCTTAATGGTTGGGCCATCATAAAGGGGGTTGCTCTCAGGTATACCTATCTCAACATATTTCACCACATCAGGATCCACGGCTTCCAGAAAGGACTTCAATATTTCAGTGGATGGATAATCTGCGGTAAAATACAGGATTAAAGGTTTCAAAAGTATTTCACCTCTGGAAAATTGACATGTCAAGAAGGCCATGGCCACTCACATTGACCAGTATGGTCTCTTTGCTGTCCCGGTTTGCCTTCACATATTCTATTGCTGTGGCAATAGCATGTCCTGATTCTGGTGCTGCAACTATGCCCTGGGTCCTTGCAAAAAGTTTCAGGGCATCAATAACCTGGTCTTCGGTCACATCACTGGACTTTATCCTCCCGGAGTTTACAAGCATTGAAATGGAAGGTGCTGCACCATGGTACCTCAAGCCACCCGCATAGATTTTTTCAGGGACGAAATCAGACCCAAGAGTGTACATCTTTATGGAAGGAAGGGTCTTCGCTGTGTCAACATAATCATACTTGTACTCGCCCTTAGTGAACTTGGGGACTTCAGACGCTGTAGAAGCGAAAATCTTGGTCTCCTTGAACTTCTTCATGAGAGGAAAAACAAATCCACCGAAGTTGCTGCCGCCCCCCACGCAACCAATCATGACATCGGGTTCTTCACCAAGAATCTCGAGCTGTTTCTCGGACTCCAGCCCAATAACGCTCTGGTGCGTAAGGACTGAATTGAAGACACTCCCCAGCATATATTTAAGGTCATGTTCCAGGGCATACTCTACCGCCTCGCTGATTGCTATTCCAAGTGTGCCGGGGTGTTCTGGAACCTTAGCGAGAAGCTGCCTTCCAAACTCAGTTTCCATTGATGGGCTCGGCACAATCTCACCTCCATAAAGTTCCATGATCTCTTTCCTGAGGGGTTTCTGGTTGAAGCTCACCTTTACCATGAAAATCTTCGAAGTTATTCCAGCTAAGGAAGCTGCCACTGTAGTGGCAGTGCCCCACTGGCCTGCGCCGGTTTCAGTAACAACGCCCGTTGAGCCCTCATCTCTTGCGTAGAATGCCTGGGGGATTGCTGTGTTGATTTTGTGCGAGCCTGTTATTGTCGCTCCCTCATATTTGATCAGGATCTTTCCATGATAGTCCAGGGCCTTTTCCAGTCCATGAGCCCTGAAAAGGGGTGTAGGCCTCCCGATCTGTGCATAAATTTCCTGTACTTCTTCAGGTATCTTTGTATATCTCTGAAAAGTAAATTCCTGTTTCAGGATAGTCTTAGGGAGAATCTGGTTAAGAAGCTGGATTGAAGAATTCTTTTCATCCCGGTCTACGGGAGGCGGGAGTTGTTTTGGCAGGTCGGGTACAACGTTGTACCATTCTCTTGGGATAATTGCCGTATCCTGTGTTGAAAGCATTATTTTTCCCATCAATGTGCGTTATTTAAACATTAGTGTTTATTTTTTAACATTATCTATATCAATAGAAACCAAGTTTCATTATACGCCCAGGAAATGTTACAAAGCATCAGTGGGATATTAACAATCAAAAAACTGTGTTCTTGTCCTGTGCGTTTCAGAGTTAAGGGCGCAATATGCGGAATTCCTGTCAACCTCACAGTTGGAGTTAGGAGTTTGGCTGGCGGTCAAATCAAGGAGTACGTGTTAATGTTCAATGATGACAGGGTTCATTCAATGGGCAGGCTTTCAGCCTAACATAAAATTCTATGGCTTTGTGCCCCAGTGGATCCCTATGGATCCACCCATCAGTTTTTTATGGCCTGTATTTGTGAACCCCGCTGTTTTTATTTTTTCCAATATGGTTTCTTGAGAATGGAAAGTCTTGACTGAATTTGCGAGATAGGTGTAGGACTTCGATCTGGTTGCGGCATTTCCCATTACCGGAACAAAATGGAAGAAATAAATTCTGAAAAGCAAGGAAAATCCTGGCAAGGTCGGGCTGTAGATGTCAAGGTTAACGAACCTTCCCCCGCTCCGAAGCACACGATACGCCTCACTGAAGTATCTGTCTACGCTTTCTAAGTTTCTGGTAAGATACGCGGAAATAACTGCATTGTAGGATGCATCATCAAGTGGCATGCTTTCTGCGCTTGCCACCACAAATTTCGTTTCCGGCAGGATAGAAGGGCGGAACATGCTCTGAGTAATGTCAAGTGAAGTTACTTTGCAATTGGGGCATGTGTCTAATATCATTCTGGTAAGCTTTCCAGTTCCCGCGCCACAGTCAAGGACATCACTGGATTTCCCGAGATCTAGCTTCTGGAGGGCGTATCTTCTCCATCTCTGGTCCATACCGGCTGAAATAATGCTGTCAAGAAGATCGTACCTGTCCTGGATATCTTCGAAAACCTGTTTTACGAGTTCCTCTTTCTTCGGGGAAGATTCGGGCATTGGGTCACTCTACGAGTTTTGCAAATTGTGCGTGAGGGACACGGTCAATATATATAATGTTTTCACGGTCAACGAAAGCGTTCCTGATAGCAAGGTCGACAACGTGCTTCCCCACAAGGTTGGCAATGGTGCAGAGCCCCATGGATGAGAGGAACGTTTCATCGGATACCCTTGTCTCGCCATAGAATTCAGGTACAATTCTCAGGTGCAGTTTCCCTTCCCGGATATCGCGGTTGACAAGTTCTGAGTCAGCAGCAGCCAGAAGGACTTCTCCCTGAATATGCTGTATTTTCATAGTTATGCCTGTACTCATTTGATCACATCGAGTTTTCTGTAAAATGGTTCGTATACCTGTCCCGCTGCCTTAAGTTTAGTAATGGCCTCCAGAGCCCTTTCCTGGGTCAGGCCCTTTGAAATGGACAGTGCTATGACATCATCGATTTCCGCCTGATGCCTTTCCTTCTTGATCTCCTTAATGATATCGAACACCAGCTCAAGGTCTCCCCGCTGTTTTGAGCTTGTTCCTGAATAGAGGATGTCTATATCCACTTCCCCGTTTGTCATGGAAACGTCCTTGAGATAGTAGTCAACCACTTTCTTTGCAAGCATAGCATCTTCCGCGGTCACTATGGGTGAAAGCCTAGCCTTTGCCGCAGCTTCTGCCAGCCTTATTGTTGATTCAAGCTGCCTGGCGGTTATCGGGATGGAATCTGCACTGCTGTTTCTGGTTTTGACATATTCGTCCTTAAGAAGGCCAATGGCATCATCAGAAAGCCTGGGGAAAATCCTGGTTCTCGCGTATGATACGTATTTTCTGATAGTTTCCTTGTCTATGGGCGGAGAAAAGTCCTCTTCCTCGGGAATATCGAAGTCAAGGATTTCATTGAGCTCAAGGCTCCTGTAAATCTCACCGACCCTGTGGGCTTTCAGCACATGCTCTGCGAGCCTTTCATCGTTGCTTCTTTCCGGCTTGTCTATAATCTTGAAAATTACATCGAATCTTGAGAGCAATGGCGGCGGGAAATCTATCTGGTCAACTATGCTTCTGTTCTGGTCGTATCTTCCGAACTTTGGGTTTGCCGCCCCAAGTATGGAACATCTTGATTTGAGTGTAGCCATAATTCCTGCTTTTGACACAGTGATGGTTTGCTGCTCCATGGCCTCATGCATTGCAGCAGTATCCTTCTCATCCATCTTGTCTAATTCATCTATTGCAGCAAATCCATTGTCAGCCAGCACCAGTGCACCTGCTTCAAGGGTCCATCTGCCTTCCCCAAAATCGTCTCTTACGGCGGCAGCGGTGAGACCTGCAGCACTGGATCCACGACCGAAAGCAAATACCCCACGGGGAGAAATTTCAGTCATGTACTTCAACAACTGGGATTTTGCAGTACCCGGGTCACCAACCATGAGAATATGGATATCTCCCCTCATTGAGGTGCCATCCTTCATAAATTTCCTTACTCCTCCAAACATCTGGAGGACCAGGGCAGTTTTGATCATCTCCATGCCATAGATGGTGGGTGCAATTGATGAAGCGAGGCGGTCAATAATTTTTGGCTCTCTGGAAAGTTTCATTATCTCCTGCTCATCTTCTGTTGAGATATTCACCTCCTCCAGTTCTTTTGACTTCTTGTAATTCACGGCATAGAAGTAGATGTCATATTCTGTAAGCATGATATTTCCAGAGCGTTTCTGTTCAGCTCTCAGGATACCATCCACTGTTACACGGTCTCCGGGAAAGAGTCTGCCAGTAACGTCATCTTCCATGATTACGCTGATTCTCTGGGGCTGTGAACCTCCCTGCAGGGTCTCAGGATTCTCCTGCAGTTCGACTTTCTGGATATCGACAAATTCTGACAGGTCAGGATTCAGTTTAAACTTGACTTTCTGGTGGTCTATCCCACTTTCCAGGTCATTGCTGCATTTCTGGGGTTCATCCAATTTCCCCCTTTCCTGGTCAACATAGGTTAACTCGCCACACACACTGCACACAAATGCAGCTTTTTGCAGTCTCGGGAGAACTTCGGTATTCTTCCTTATGATTCCAGTAATGCTCAGGAGTTTCCCGATGTCCGGGCTCCTCAGCTGCCTGATTTCTTTCCTGAAATTGGGGTCCTCACTCACACCGTAAAGCCTGATGTTGATCCTGGAAACCTGCACCCTTTCGGGTCTTACTAGTTCCCGAAGGACTTCTTCCCCAAGTGTGAAGTACAGTTCAGGCTTTTCAGCTATTCCCTGGTCAAAGCCCGTGATCCTGCCAAATTCTGATATATCTTTAAAATTAATGTAGATTGATTTCTCTTCTGGATAAATGGTGCTAAGCCGGTTTATTTTGTCCATGTAACCGTATTCAGAAAAGATCCTCAGCCAACCTTCCCTGATTTTCTGCGGATCTTCAAGAAGAGAACCAATCATTGTCTTAACCCATGAACACAGCCATTAAAATAAATTTGTCAAAACTTTAGCTATTGTACCAGAACACATGGTTTCGAACCCATGATACACAGCACAATGTATAGTGGAACAGAATCTGAATTATCCGTCAAGGGTAGTTTTACCTTGCTAAAAAAATTATATAGCCTTGGAAACATCTCGTACGGCTGCCGTCGTAGCTCAGCCTGGTAGAGCGTGTGCTTGGTAAGCACAAGGTCGCGGGATCGAATCCCGTCGGCGGCTT
>JAMDCA010000014.1 GCA_023489435.1 Thermoplasmatota archaeon | reverse complement strand
ATAACATTTTAGCGTGGTTGGATCTCAGGTTTTCAAGGTGCAGGGATTTTTTGCTCCCATGGTTCTGGAGTCTATCATTCACCGCTTGCAAACCACAACCGATTAAATAAGCTTTTCAGGGATTGGACATTGTCAATTTTTAGTTGATGTGCGACGGCCATCGGTTTCAACACTTCATGATTCCATCTGTCTCCTGCCATTCAGTTACCTGTACCTATAAGTTATGCACAAATGGCTATAGAAATCATAACTTTCATATGACATAGCATTCTGGCACATTATTGAGAGCGATCAAGTCCGTCACCCAGTCCTATTCACCTTCCCGGAGGATCATGGATTTCATGGACATATTCACCTCAATCATGAACCATACTATTGATGTGGCAATAAAGAAGAACCTCACATCCGAAGGATCGATCTCAAGGGAAATCTATCCTCTCGTGAAGGATCTTCCCATCCCATCATACTATATTCCTCCCGCCATCACAAAGGCAACAGCCATGGTGAAGAACTACCGCAAGTCCGTGAGAAGGGAGGAGATGAGAGCGAAGCAGAAGAAGAATGGTGGTCCGAAGCCCAAACGCAAGCCTAGGAACATCAAGATTCCTCACGTGGACAGGCGGATGCTTGCTTCACATTATGGATTCCGCATCTCCGATGATAACATGATCATACCCGCCTCCACGGAAAGATATGGCAGGGAACACGAAACCATAATGCTTAACCGCCATGTTTCCTCAGTGATCAGCATGGATGGAATCCATGCCAGGTCCTTCACCCTCACCCCTCATATGCTTTCAATATCCATTGAGAGGATTCCTGAGACGATTGAGTGTGACTCGACCGCCGGCATCGACCGCAACCTGCGCAATGTCACCGTAGGAAACGAACTCCACCAGGAATCCTATGATCTCTCAGAGATCGTGAAGATCAAGAGGAGATACCGCAACAGGTCATCCAGGCCCATGAGAAACGACCGCAGGATCCAGCAAAAGATAAGGGAAAAATACGGGAGAAGAGAGAGGAACAGGGTCAATGCCATCCTCCATGAAAAGTCGAAAGAGATCGTGGAAGCATGCATCTCATACAGGGAAGCGCCTGTGCTTGAAGACATTAGACACATAAACAGGATGGCATACAGGGGAGACAGAACAGGTGCCAATCACAGGCATCTCATGCACAGTTCATTCCCTTACGGAAGGCTGGCATCCATGATCAAATACAAGGCCGAATGGGAAGGCCTTCCCGTGATCCAGTTGACACGCCAGGAAACATACGGCACAAGCAGCAGATGCTCGGAATGTGGGTCACTTACCCGAAAGAGCGGACGCATGTTACACTGTGAATCCTGTGATATATGGATCAACAGGGACATCAATGCATGCATATCCCAGGCAAAACGGGGCCGCACCAGGCTTGTGCGATCCCTCCTAAGGGAGAAAGGCCCGCCAGTTGAAGCTGTGAACCAGTTAAAAGATGGGGAGCAGATGGCGGGAAGTCATATCCCATCAACGGGATCTTGACAGAGTCAGGGATTGGATTCAGCCTGGTGCTGGAAAAACCTCTATCATTAATCCCGTGTCCTTGCGCCTACTTGCACTTAAAATTTAAAAAATGCATAACGTTGGTGCATGACACTGGTCTTGCAAGCACTCAGGCGGTTTCCTGCCTTGGATAATAATAAAATATCAAAGTTCTCTGTAGACTTTCATGGTCACAGCAAAAATGACTGATATGCTAACAACAATCAGGAAAGCCCCTATCAAAAGCCAGGGAAGCAGGATTTCTAATGTATTTGTGGCGAGAAGATAGGGTCTAACCACAGGGTACACGGTGCTAAAAGACCAATAGAACAGGGTACGAGTGGTATTTGCTCCAACATGTCGAATCCCTGACATGCTAAAAACAACTCCAATTACCAGGAGTACCAATCCAACGGGCAGATAGAGCAGTAGCATGGTTTTTGGTGTCATAATATTACAATATATGGGCAGATATTAAGGTATTTTCAGGCTAAATGCCAGATTATGTTAATGTTTTACTTCAATTGTTAAGTAAGGTTATACAAGCCACTTAAGTGAAAGAAAAAATTATAGGTTTCGGATAAAAAAGGGGGATTGGTGTTTAATTTTTATGGTTGGAAATTACTTGTCGCACTTTCCAGTGGGGCAAGCAGGGTCAAAGGTTGCATCCAGTTTGAGGTACTTGTCAGGAACAGTCTTGATGAGCTCTATAGTCTGCTTCTCCGCCTCAGGCTGTTTTGGCTCAGGAGCTTTCTTTTTCTCCTTGAGCCTTGACTGAGTTCCGGAGTATAGGACCTGTTCCGACTTGCTCCTGTCCCTGTACACTGTGATTCCTTTGCAGTGGAGTTCGTGGGCCATCAGGTATGCTTTCGCGATATCCTGGGGTGTTGCATCCGAGGGCAGGTTTATGGTCTTTGATACACCTGAGTCGCAGTATCTCTGGAATGTTGCCTGCATGAGCACATGCCATTCCGGATCGATCTCGTGTGCTGTGACGAACAGCCTCTTGATGTCTTCTGGAAGATCTATTTCGTGAAGGTTTCCAGTTCTGGCAACCTCATGCATGAGGTCCTCGGAGTACAGGTTTCTGTCTTTGAGCACCTGCTCAAATATGGGGTTGATCTCCATGAGCTCCTGGCCGTTGAGGACATGCCTTACGAAAGCCAGAGCAAAGAGTGGCTCAATAGAGGATGAGCAGTTTGCAATGATTGAGATAGTTCCGGTGGGGGCAATGGTGGTTGTGGTGGAGTTTCTTCTCTTGAGCCCTTCCTTCTCATAGGTGGACCCATACCATCCGGGGAATACTCCTCTGCTCACTGCCAGTATTTCGGATTCAGAGTGGGATTCTTCATCAAGGAAGCTCATAACTCTCTCCGCCATTTCAAGGCCCGCACCGCTGTTGTAAGATATGCCAAGGAGCATGAGAAGGTCTGCGAATCCCATGTAGCCAAGGCCAATCTTCCTTGTAGTCCTTGCCATCTTCTCGATCTTGTCAACAGGGAATTTGTTGGCGTCTATGACATTGTCAAGGAACTTTGTGGAAAGGTGCACGACTTCCTTCAGATGGTTCCAGTCCACCTCTCCATTCTTCACGAACTTGCTCAGGTTTATTGATCCCAAGTTGCATGGCTCGTATGGCATAAGCGGTTGTTCTCCGCATGGATTTGTTGCCTCTATGTCTGCAATGTGCCTGACAGGGTTTTTCCTGTTCATCTCATCCAGGAAAATTAAGCCTGGATCTGCGGTCTGCCATGCCTTGTTTATGATGGTGTCCCACATGGTCTTGGCCTTGATCCTGTTTATGATCTTGCCGCTCCTGGGGCTTCTGAGCTCTATGTAGTCATCTGAATCCAGTTTCTCAAAGAATTCATCATCCATTCCAACGGAAATGTTGAAGTTGCTGAGGATGGTGTTTTCCGCATCCTTGCTGAGTATGAAGTCCATGATATCCGGGTGGTCATACCTCAGTATGCCCATGTTGGCTCCTCTTCTCTTTCCACCCTGCTTGATGATGTCTGTGGTGACATCGAAAATCTTCATGAATGAGACAGGTCCTGAGGCAACTCCCTTAGTTGAACCGACAAGGTCGTCTCTCTCCCTGAGTCTTGAGAATGAGAAACCCGTGCCTCCGCCTGACTTGTGGATCATAGCCTGGTATTTTAGTGATTCAAATATGTCCTCAATGCTGTCAGAAACCGGGAGGACGAAGCATGCTGAGAGCTGCCCCAACCTTGCGCCAGCGTTCATCAGTGTTGGCGAATTCGGAACGAATTCAAGGTTGCACATTACATCATAATACTTCTCAATGGTGTCGGTGGCAGTGGTTGGCTTTGAGTAAACAAAGTTGAGGAATTCTTCAAATGTGCCTTTGAGTTCCTTCTCATTTATCAAGTGGTCATGTGCCCTTTCCAGCACTTCCATCTGCGTCTTTGAGATTGCTCCGAATACCTTGCCGTCCTTGGGCGCTTTCCCTGTTTTCTGGTACGTCCTGAAATCATAAAGGAGTTCAACCACGCCAACGTGGGAGGCAACTCTTCTGAACATCTGGGTTGGTGTTTCAACGATTTTTCCATCCTCGTCCTTGAGGAGGTATCTGGCCTCAAGTGTCTTGATTGCGTTTATTGAGAGCTTAAGGTCATCTGTAACCCCCAGCCTGGCCTTTTCTTCCCTAATTGTTCTTCTCTTTTCTCTGTACAGAATGTATGCCCTGGCAACCTCGTTGTATCTGTTCCCCTTCTTAGAGGTGGTCATAAGGACATTTTCAACCTTGTCCTGAACCTGCTCAACTGTTGGCGTAAGGGTTTCCTTTTCAACTTCGGAAACAACCTTTGCCGCAATTTCATCAGCTTCCTTCATTGAGCCGGTTTTAACAGAGAGCATTGCTTTGTAAATGGCCCTGGAGATCTTTGATACGACAAAATCCACCTCGGTTCCATCTCTCTTGATTATTTTCTTTATCTTGTGTTCATGCTCATTAATCATACTCTCATCTCGCTTTTTCGTTGTCGGTAACATTATCATTTCTCAGAGGTACAAATCTTTTTTTTGTCACCAGAATCTGTTATTGCTTGGTAACCATATCTGGTAATACATTATCTGATTTGATCACAATCATGATAACTAATGTTTTACACGTTCTGATCATATTAAATTTTTTTAGTGTTAACTGAGACTTATCTCTTATATGGCAATTGCAAATTTGATAATAAACTTCATCCCAGACATTGTAATATTGCTGTTTTAGATAATATGTATTATAATATATCACTATATAGAAAACCATTGGAACAGTGATGTTGTTTTTGTTATTTGTTAACAGGTGTGAATGAATGACTTCCCATTAATTTCCTTGTTGAAAATCCTGTTCAAATTTAATATTCGTCTTCAATATCTCATACTCATGAAGACAGTCGAATGCGTTCCAAATTTCAGTGAAGGGCGCAATCGTGGTAAAGTGGAGCAGATTGTTGAAGCGATATCTTCTGTGGAAACTGTGAAGATTCTCGACATGGAACTTGATGAAAATCATAACAGAAGCGTAGTTTCATTCACTGTTGGGCTTGAGCATGCGGTGGAGGCGGCGTTTGCAGGGATTGCCAAAGCTGCACAGCTGATTGATCTGAACAAGCACTCCGGTGAACACCCAAGATTTGGCGCATCCGACGTTATACCTTTCATACCGTTATCAGGGGCCACTTCTGATGACTGCATAAAGCTTTCAAGAGAACTGGGGAAGAAAGTTGGTGAAGAACTCCAGATACCAGTTTACATGTATGCAGATGCAGCTTTTCTTGAAAACAGAAAAAGCCTCGAGAACATAAGGACAAAAAGCTTCCAGTTTGAGGAACTCAGGGCCTCAATAGGTGAGGCTGAATGGAAACCGGATTTCGGGCCTGCAAAGATCGGCCCGGCGGGTGCAAGCATAATTGGAGCCAGGGATTTTCTAATTGCATACAATGTTAACCTGAACACCCAGGACATATCCATCGGAAAGAAGATTGCCAAAGCACTCAGGGCAAAAGACGGTGGCTTCACCTTTGTGAAAGCGCTGGCTTTCTTTCTGGAAGACAAGAAGATGGTGCAGATCTCAATGAATCTGACCAATTACAGGAAAACCCCCATACACAGGGTTTTTGAGTTAGTGAAGCTGGAGGCTTCCAGGTATGGGATTTCCGTTGTGGAATCAGAAGTAGTTGGCCTTGTCCCTCTTGAAGCCATGACAGAGGCTGCAAAATTCTACCTTCAGCTTAATGGTTTCAAAGGAGACCAGATCCTTGAAAAGAAGATGTGGGGATGAAAATGGAATCATTAGACAGCTTTGTGGAAAGGCTTGCAAGCGCTAGCCCGGCACCAGGCGGTGGGGCTGCCAGCAGCCTGGTGGCTGTTGTCGGTGTGGCCCTCACATCAATGGTGGCAGGACTCACATTGGGCAAGAAAGGATATGAGGACAGCCAGAAAATAGCAGAGCAGGTTTCCAAGAGGTCTTCTGAACTGATGACAGAACTCAGGGACCTGATGAGGCAGGACGAGGAGGCTTTCGACAAAATCGTTGCGGCATGGAAGATGCCAAAGTCCACCGAAGACGAGAAGGCTGAGAGGGAAAAGGAACTTCAGATTGCAACAATGGATGCCATAAGGGTTCCCTGGAAAATAGCATCAGCTTCGCAGGAAGTTCTGAGGATATCGGCATTGTTGGTTTCTTATGGTAACCGGAATGCCATAACTGACGCAGGCTGCTCACTGGAGTTTTCACTTGCTGCCCTGAAGGGCGTAATCCAGAATATACGGATAAACCTCAAATCACTCAAGGATCCGGAAATGGTGGAAATGGAACAGCTGAAGATCAAACTGTTTCTTGAGGATTCGGAGCAGATTTACCGTGACGCAATGAAGGAACTTGAAAGAAAGCTTTAGGTGAAATAAAGTGAAAGACGGATTGCCTGAATTAAAGGATATAAAGGAAGCTCAGAAATATCTCAATGGAAAGACCAACAGGACCCAGCTTGCCAGGTCTACTACATTCAGTGAAATGCTAGGGGGAACCATATTCTTCAAGATGGAAAACCACCAGAAGACCGGTTCTTTCAAGGCAAGAGGTGCCCTCTACAGGGTGTCAAAGCTTACACCAGAGGAGAGAAAGAAAGGCGTGATAACTGCCAGTTCCGGCAACCATGCGCAGGGTGTCGCTTATGCAGCAAAATATAACGGGATATCTGCAAAAATTGTCATGCCCGAATTCACCACCCCGGCAAAGATCAACGCGGTTCAGGGATATGGGGCGGAGGTAGTTCTAGGCGGGGCAGACTACACTGAGGCGAAAGCCATTGCAGACAGGATAAGGGAAGAGGAAGGCCGTATATTCATAGAGGCATTCAATGACCCTTACATTATTTCCGGCCAGGGTACAGTGGGGCTTGAAATCATGGAAGATCTCCCGGACGTTGATATGATCGTGGTTCCAATTGGAGGCGGCGGGCTAATGTCAGGGATATCAATTGCAGCAAAGAGCATCAACCCCAAGGTCAGGATAATCGGGGTGGAATCAGAACTGTCTGATTCAATGCTCAAGTCAGTCGAGGAGGGAAAGATAGTTCCCCACACAAGCGGGCAGAGCATTGCTGAGGGCATATCGGTGAAGTACCCGGGCGAACTGACATTCAAAGCGGTGCGCCAGAATGTGGATGAGATAGTGACTGTCAGCGACGAATCCATTGCACTTGCCATATACAAACTTCTGGAAAGAAACAAGACCCTGGTTGAGCCATCAGGTGCGGCCGCTGTTGCAGCGCTGATGGACCACAAGATCGATGTGAGGGGAAAGAAAGTGGCAGTTATCCTATCTGGCGGGAACATGAACTTCCTCCTGCTCTCCAAGATAATCTACAAGTCTCTTGAGATCGAATCTAAACTGGTCAGGATTGAATTCAAGATACCAGACAAGCCTGGAACTCTCTACAGGATCGCATCTGTTATTTCGGAAATCGGGGGGAACATCTACCACGCGGAAGTGGACAATCTGGCCCGGAATACTCCTGTGGGATACCAGACCGTTACTTTCACAGTTAACGTAAGGGACGAAACCCACCTGGGAGTGCTCCTAGATAAAGTCAAACTACTGGGATACAAGTTTGAGGTAGTCACCTGATGACGACGAACTCTTGGAGTTCCTCAATCTCATCTTCCTGAGACTGGAATTTTTCAACTTTTGCTGGAAATAGCTCCGTACATGATCTGTGGATCATTGACTGGATTAACTGTGGCTCACCTTCGATATGGGCTTCCACCGAACCATCTGCAAGGTTCTTCACCCAGCCAACAAGCTTAAGGCTGTTTCCAAGCGCGGCAAAATTTCTCCTGAAATTCACTCCCTGCACGTCACCGTAAAATCTTACCCTTCTAGCAACAATCATTCTTACCATCAACCTAATTTCTGCTTATTATAGTGAGAACATCACTGTCCAGGAGCTCGTATTCCAGGCCAACCCTCAGTTCAGCCTGCTTCCTGTGGGGGCCGGTAATTATTGCATACCTGAAGGAATCAAGCATTTCCCTGCTTATCTTCCTCACGATTTCCCGGACAACCACCCCCTTTCTCACAACCATTGGCCTCTCCATATCGACACGACCGGACTTTTCTCTGAGGTAAATGCGAACCAGCTCCAGCGACTGGTAAATCTGTTCCTTGAGGTTCTCTATCCCTATGTTTGCAGATGCTGAAACGGTCAGGACCTTGCCATACTGCCTGAGGCTATCGAGGTTTTCCTTCCTGTGAGGCAGGTCAATCTTGTTCACAATGAAGAGCCCTGGAGCATAAATTGTATTTCCCCTGAGGTGGTCAATCAGGTCATCCATGGTTATAGCCTCCCTAATGAACACATCCGCGTTGGTGATCTTGAATTCCTTCAGGACAGAACGGATTTCATCATCGTTTATGTCGACTTTCTTGGGCTTGTGTATCTTGATGCCGCCGCTGTTTCCCTTCTTTATGGAAATATTCCTTCTCCGCCTGTTGAGGACAATGCCTGCACGATGAAGCTCAAATATTATCTTGTCCACCCCTTTGGCATCAACATCGGTGATGACCAGGACCAGGTCAGCGTTCCTGACCATGCTCAGGACCTCTCTTCCCCTCCCGGAGCCCACGCTGGCATTTTCAATTATTCCAGGAAGGTCCAGTATCTGTATCTGGGCACCCTTGTAGTTCAGTGTCCCAGGTATGACTGTCAGCGTTGTGAATGCAAAGCTTCCTATCTTGCTCTCCTGGGAGGTGAGCTTGTTCAGGATGCTGCTTTTTCCCACGCTTGGAAAACCAACAAGGGCTACCGTTGAATCACCGGATTTCGGGATAGAAAAGCCCTCGCCGCCACCTTTCTTCTGAGTTTGGGATTCCAGCTCCAGCCTCGACAGCTTGGCCTTCAGAATACCTATATGCTTCTGTGTGGCCTTGTTGTACTCTGTCTTGTGGAGTTCCTCCTCAATTTCCTTTATTCTGTCCTGAATGGTAGGCATTTGGTTTACAGGTCATTATTTCCACATTTAAAACTCTATGAGTCTTTTCGGGTAAAATTATAACCAAAGAGATAATAGTGGAACAATGCAGGTTTCCCAGACGACATTTATCCTATACGCACTCATCTTTCTACTGGTAGGGGGTGCGATGGGTTCTTGGCTCACCAGGCTCATAATGAGGTACCCGTTCGGCAGAAATCCGCTCACGGGCAAAGATTCGTACGTTGGCAGAAAAGCAGTCGTTGTGGGCAAGAAACCAGGTTTTCTCAGGGTTTCTATTAATTCCCAGGTCTGGAATGCTGAATGCGCTGACATGGACTCTGTCGGGATCGGGGATACTGTGACTGTCACGGAAATGGAAAACCTCACTTTGAAGGTGGAGAAGAAAGTCCTACCTGAAAACGCTGCACAGATTGACGCAAAACTTAAGGGCCCGTCCTCTTGAAAAGCTGGTAAAGGTAAATAGTTTCAAAGAAGAATGATTGCCTGGCTTTTTCCAGGAAGGTGTACTGGTTGAATTCAGCTATTAGTGAATTGACATCGGTAAGGCTTGACAGAATTATGTAAATTGATCCGTGTTCCTCAAGATGGTTAGATGCATCTTTCAGAAATGGCCTGATGACATCAAAACCCTCTGACCCGCCGTTCCACTGGCCAGCTTCTTCATACCTGTCTTCTGTGGGAAGGTAAGGCGGATTGAAGATTATGGTGTCAAACCTGCCCTCTATCCTGTTGAAAAGTTGCGAATCAACAATCTCGAATTCAACATGGTTCCTGATTGCATTTCTTTCACAGCAGTTCCTGGCATCCCTGGAGACGTCACAGCAGGTAACCTTTCTTCCCAGCTTGCAGCAGTAAATGGAAATAATTCCAGTGCCACAGCCAACTTCAAGGACATTGGTGCCCGGAATCATATGGTCCATTATGAGAAAAGTGTCTTCTGCAGGGCCGTATACCTTGCTGCAGTGCTCGATGGAAATTGAACTGTACTTCTCGTAATGGACTATCAACTTTTCATCATGACACTGGTGGATAAAGTGTTAAGCCATCTGTAATAAGTTGCAGAGACCTGAAAATTTCCAACAAATGCGGAGCCATTGCCAGACAGGTAAAGAACTTAATAGAAGAAGCATTTAATGGACGATTGCAAGAAACAACTTCACCAAAGAAGATCATTATCACAGAAAAGGCTGATGCAGCAAGGAGAATTGCCTATATTCTCTCAAATGGGACCTCCAAGCAGAAGAGATCTAAAGGCCTCAATTACATTGAATTTGGAGAGGGGGATGACCGGCATGCAGTCATTCCACTTAGCGGGCATATAGTGGCAATTGATTTCAACGACAGCATGAAGGACTGGAAATCCACAAAGCTGGAGAATCTCATTTCCTCAAACATTGTCCACAAAGTAACCAACAAGAGCGCATTCAACAGCCTTGTATCTCTCACCGACAAGGCTGACAGCATCATTGTCGCCACTGACTATGACAGGGAAGGGGAACTTATCGGTGTTGAGGCACTGGACATAGTGGACAGGAATGTGCTCCAGAAAGTGAAATCAAATCCTGAAATCAAGCGTGCACGATTCAGCGCCCTCACACCAGACGACATAAGGAAGGCATTTGCTGAACTTGCTGATGTGGACAACGACTTAGCTCAGTCAGCGTCAGCAAGGGAAGAAATTGACCTTTTCTGGGGAGCAGTCCTCACAAGGTTCTTTTCATTGACCTCAAACCGCCTGGGAAAAAATTTTCTGTCAGTTGGAAGAGTGCAGACCCCTACACTGGCGCTTGTTGTGAGGAAGGAGATCGAAATCCGTGACTTCGTGGAGAAGCCTTACTGGACAATCAGCATACTGTTCAACAAGAAGAGGGATTTCCTGGCAACCTCCAAGGAAGGGGCAATCTGGGAACGGAAAGATGCCGACAGGATTTACGAGGAAATCAACGGTCGAAACGGGACGGTCAAGGAATTCTCCAGGAACGATGAAAGGATATACAAGCCTCCACCATTCAACACCACAGAGTTTATCAGGGAAGCTTCCAGGATTGGAGTCCAGCCGGGAAGGGCTATGAAGATTGCCGAGGGCCTCTACACAAGGGGATTCATCAGTTACCCAAGGACCGACAATACAGTCTACCAGAGGTCCATAAACCTCAAGGGTGTCTTGAACAAGCTCAAGGATACTGAGTTTTCTGAACTGGTCAAGAAAGTGCTGGAACAGGAGACGATCAGGCCCTCAAGGGGAAAGACTGAGGCAACCGATCACCCTCCTATCTATCCGGTATCAGCCGCAAAACAGTCTGATCTGAGGGGTGATTACTGGAAAATCTACGAACTCATTGTGAGGAGATTTCTGGCCACACTTTACAGGGAAGGGACAAAGGAAGTCTCTTACGCCCTCATTGATGTCAATGGCCATGATTTTGAGTCCAGGGGACAGACCATAAAGGATCATGGCTGGCTCGAACTCTATCCATACAGGAGGGTCGAGGAGACATTGATCCCGGAGCTTCAGCCAGGAACAGAGGTTAAAGGCAAAGAATGGAACCTTAACGAGGAAATGACCAAACCACCAAGAAGATACGACATGGCTTCACTCATAAAGAAAATGGAGGAACTGAACCTTGGAACAAAGAGCACAAGGCATGACATTATAGAAAAACTCCAGATGAGGGGCTTCATTGAGGGTAATCCGGTCAGGCCCACACATCTGGGAATGGGGCTCATAGAGGCGCTTCTCATGGTACATTCCACAATTACTGAGCCCGACATGACGGCGACCCTTGAAACTGAAATGGATGGAATAGCAAACAGGAAGAAGACCAAGTCAGATGTGGTGCAGATTTCCAAGGATATGTTGCTGGATGTCCTGGAGCAGTTCAGGACCAAGGAGGCAGTCATAAGGGAGACTATCATAAGTTCCCTGAGGAAGGGAAACCCCGTTGGGAAATGCCCTATCCATGGCATGGACATAGTCCTGATGAGGAACAAGGATTATTCCAGGCTCAAGTGCGAACAGGAAGGCTGTGTTATTGATTTTCCCAGCCCACTAAGAGGCACTCCTCAAATCCTGGAGGACAAATGTGAGGAATGCGGCCTTCCGCTGATAAGGGTGATCAGGAAGGGACAGTCACCTGAGACCAGATGCATCAATCCCAAGTGCCAGTTTAACTCAAACAGAATCCTTATGGGTAAGTGCCCGCAGGACAATGGAGATCTCATTATTCGCCAGTCAAGGTTCGGCAAACGGTTCCTTGGCTGTTCAAACTATCCCAAGTGCACAACAACCTACCCTCTGCCGCAGATGGGCCAGCTCAAGAACACAGGGGAAATATGCGAAGAGTGCGGGGCACCCCTAATAATAGATTTCAGGAACGGCAGGGCATGGAAGTTCTGCCCCAAGATGGACTGCAAGTACAACAAGGAAAAGAAAGCCAAGCCAAAAGAAACTGGCGACAAAGAGAAGCCAAAGGAGAAAAAGAAGAGTGTGAAAAGCAGTGGCAGGCGCACTAAAAAGCAAAGTTCCTGAGGTCTCAAGCCTTATACTTTTTATAATATCAGCCCTATTCGCGACTTTCCTCTCATCCCTGATTATAGCGTCAGGTGCCCAGTCTCCCCCAACCAGTGGCACTCAGGGGGCCTCTTACATCATCTATTACCTCGTTGCCGCAATTGCATTCTCAGCAGTGGTCATTTACCTTGGCAGGAGGAGAATCGCCAGCATTCTCAGGTGGGTTTTCCTTGCAATTATTGCATACATAGTGTTCTATGTATGGATATTCATTGGAGCGTATATTGCCCAGACATATCTCGAGTATTACATCATGCTGTTCATGGCACCTGCAATAATGGTCCTGCTTCTCATATTCAAGAACGAATGGTACGTGGTGGATGCGGCTGGTTTCTTCCTTGTCGCGGGTGTGTCTGCAATATGGTCTCTCATCATCGGCGTGTGGGCATCCGTGGCTTTTCTGGTAGTCTTTGCAATCTATGACTACGTTGCAGTGTACCGGACAAAGCATATGGTGAGCCTGGCAAAGGTTGCAGTTAATGAAAAGTTACCACTGCTCTTTGTGTTCCCCGGTGAAAGGGGGGTAAAAATGAAGGATGTTAAAATGGCTGACGGTGTGGATAAGGGCGAGCACAAAATGCTGCTGCTGGGTTTCGGAGACATGGTTTTCCCAAGCATAATGGTGGTTGCCTCCTATCTTTACGGAAAGGCTGACCCTGTTCCATTTTTACTGTTCCCGCTTATTGGTGCAATAATTGGAATGGGGGTGCTAATGTTCACAAATGTTGCCCGTCCTGCACCAGGCCTTCCGCTAATAAATGGAGGGGCCGTTTCCGGCTTCCTGATTGCGTACCTTATTTTCTCGGTATTGCTTTGAATATTCCTCAGTGGAGGAATACCCTCTTGCCTGTGAAGTACATGGGAATCCCAAGCTCCTGGGCTTTAGCGATTACCTGGTCGTCCCTGACTGAACCGCCAGGCTGGATTATTGCTGAAACGCCTGCAGAAGAAGCAAGTTCAACATTGTCATAGAATGGGAAGAATGCATCTGAAGCAAGGACTGCGCCCTTGGATTTGTCGCCTGCCCTTCCCACGGCTCCCCTCAGTGCCTCTATCCTGGAGGTCTGCCCGGCTCCAATTCCAACCGTCATTCCGCCTTTTGCAAGTACAATTGCATTGCTCCTGCAGTGGGCTACAACTTTCCAGGCAAAGTCCATATCGTCCATCTGCTGCTGATTTGCCTTCTGTGAGGTTTTGAGAAGTGGCTCGCCGAATTCGGACGACAGGGGACCCTGAGCGAGGAAACCGTTTGAGATTGACCTTACCCTCAGGCTCCTGTCCCGAACCAGAGGCACCTTGAGCACTCTGAGATTTTTCTTCTTCTTCAGGCCTTCAAGAGCTCCCGGAGTATAGTCGGGGGCTATGAGCACTTCAACAAAGTATTTGGACATGGCTTCCAGGCAGGCTTCATCAAAGATCCTGTTCAACGCTATCACTGATCCGTAGACGGATTCGCTGTCTGCTTCTATTGCCCTGATGAGTGCTTCTGAGGCAGCAGGTGCCGTAGCAACTCCGCAGGGGGTGTTGTGCTTTATCACCACTGCAACAGGTTCATCGAAATCAAGGGCTGTTTCCAGGGCAGCATCGGCATCCTGCAGATTGTTGTATGAAAGTTCTTTTCCCTGAAGTGGCTGTGCATTGGCTATCCCGTTCCCGGAGCCGTCTGAATAGACAAAGCCTTTCTGGTCGGGGTTCTCGCCATACCTCAGTTCTTTTCCGTTCATTCCTTTAAGGTAAAATCTTGAAGGGAGTGTACCCAGGAGTTTGTCTGCAAGTGACCTGTAAATGGCAATATCATAATCCGCTGCCCTGCCAAATGCCCTCAGGGCAAGTCTTTTCCTGGTTTCCTGGGATACCTTGGAGTTTTGAAGCAGCTCCTTTTCAACCATCTCGTACTGGTCGGGGCTTGTAAGCACCACGACATTCTCAAAATTCTTTGCTGCAGCCCTCAGCAATGAAATTCCGCCAATATCAATATTTTCTATCATATTGTGGAGTTCCCCGGTTTTTGCAGCTTCCTCAAAGGGGTAAAGGTTGGATATTACCATGTCAAATTCCGGAAAATTTCTTTCCGCAAGTTGCCTGTTAGCCTGTTCATCCCTTGTGGACAGTATTCCTGAGAAGATCGCGGGATGAAGTGTTTTGACTCTTCCCCCAAGCAGTTCTTCAAAACCAGTCAGGTCAGAGATATTTATGGCTTTGATTCCTGCTTCAGTAATGTGCCTGTATGTGTTGCCGCTTGCATAAACCTCAGTGATGAACTGTGAAATCCCCTTTAGGAAAGCAGTCAGGTTTGTTTTGTCATGAACACTGGCAAGAATTTTCATTATGAAAGCTTATGGCATCCATGTTTAATTGGTTTGCATTTGGCTTTTCAAGGTTAAAAAATTACAGTTGGTAATTTTATTACATACCATAGTAATTTAGGTTACATAAATACAAAACCTTTATGTTAAATATAAAATCCCTCGAAAAGAGGCAATACAATGGAAAGAAACATTGCTGTAGAACAAATCAAGCAGACACCCACACACAAGAGGGAAATTGAAATTGTAGAGAGGAAGGGAATAGGGCACCCTGACAGTGTTTCAGATGGAATTGCAGAATCAGTTAGCAGAGCATTGAGCAAATATTACCTTAAGGAATATGGAAAGATTCTTCACCATAATACAGACCAGGTAGAAGTGGTAGGCGGCCAGTCAGCTCCAACCTTTGGTGGGGGAAAGGTACTGGAACCAACCTACATTCTTCTCAGCGGAAGGGCAACCACGAAGGTTGGAAATGACAGGATACCGTTCAAGTCCATTGCAATTAAGGCAACAAGGGAGTACCTCAAATCAAACTTCGACCACCTTGATCTTGATGCAGATGTTATGATTGACTGCAGAATCGGACATGGATCAGTTGATCTCACTGAGATTTACGATACATCCAAGCTGAGGGCAAACGACACATCATTCGGAGTAGGATTTGCGCCATATTCAGATACTGAGAGGCTCGTTTACGAAACAGAGAAGTACATTAACAGCAGGGAATTCAAGAAAAAGCTCCCGGCAATTGGATACGATATCAAGGTCATGGGCTTCAGGCAAAAGGAAAGCATAAACCTCACAGTTGCTGCCGCTTACGTTGACAAATTCGTAAAGGATGACCCGGAGTACTTTTCAATAAAGGAAGAGCTCAGGGAACACATAACAAAGCAGGCTGAGGCCCTCACGGACAAGCCGGTCAAGATTTACATAAACACTGCGGACGAGGAAGACGGAAAGGGAACTGGCCACTATCTTACAGTTACGGGTCTTTCAATGGAAAATGGAGACGACGGATCAGTGGGAAGAGGGAACAGGGTTACTGGCCTCATCACACCATACAGGCCAATGAGCATGGAAGCTGCTGCAGGAAAGAACCCGGTCACGCACGTGGGAAAACTTTACAACGTTCTTTCAAACCTCATTGCACAGGATGTAGTCAAGGAACACGGGGATGATGTACAGGAAGTTCATGTGAGGATTGTTTCCCAGATTGGAAGAAGAATTGACGACCCCCATGTAGCAAGCCTTCAGGTCATATATGCAGACAACGTCGACCCGTCAAAGCTGAAGAACAACATAAGAAACCTCGCCGATGACAGGCTTGCAAAAATATCTGAACTTACGAAAATGTTTACAGAAGGCAAAGTAGCAGTCTTCTAAACTAAATAATTTTCCACATTGTGAAAGCATCGGATGCGTCGCTGTAATAGGCGCGCAATCTTGATGTGATCACAAACCCGAATCTTTTATAGAATGCAATGGCGACTTCGTTGTCCGTTTTGACTTCAAGTTTTACGCTAATAAACCCATTCTGCCTGCAATATGCCAGAAAATCAAGCATAAGTTTCTCCCCCACGCCCTGTCTCCTGTGTTCACCATCCACAGCAAACATCAGGATCCTTGCTTCATTAGGGGTGTTCCTGGCACATATCATGAATGCAACAATATTTCCATCAAGGGCATAGACTGTGAACCCGTCCTGCCATGAATCGAAAAGGTCGAAGATGAGGCTTGAAGTATAGTATTCAGTAAGGGAGTTGCCTGCAATTTCCAGTATCCGGTCTATGTCGCTCCTCTGGAACTGCCTTATCATGCCATACTGGGATGTGTCAATATGCATTTATATCCCCATAGAGTGCTTTTAGGATTTTTAGTTTTCGACTAAACAATGCGAAATATCAGGTCTGTTCCATCTGCCGGAGCTTGATTTTCCTTACTTCCCTGTTATATGCCTCTGCCACATCAGCGAAACCTATGGTTCCCAGGACTCTATGCCTGTCGTTGGAATCCACAACCACCAGTTTGCCGGAAGTGGTACGGGTCAGCATGTCCAGCGCGATGTGGATGTTCTCATCCTGGGTTATTATGGAAGTGTCAGTGGTCATGACATCCTTTACCTTTGTGGTGGCCAGGGGCATATCAGATCGGATATTTTCAATAGACAGTGTTCCGAAAAGCAAATGATCCCGCTCAACAACAATGGTTTTTGTCCTCGTGGATCTGAGAAGGGACATGACCTCGTTGAGAGGCTGGTCTGGATCAGTGGAAGGGTATGAAGTCACCATGGCATCGTAAACAGAGACCTGGTCCATGACAGGCTTCTCATATTCTGCACGGTGGGCGGGGGAAGCCTCACGGTTCTTGACCTGTGCCCTGTATATGGAATACTTTGAGCCGGAAACGAAGTAAGATACGGTGGTTGCAAGCATCAGGGGCAGAAAGAGGCCGAATCCCCCTGTCATCTCCGTTCCCATGATCAGGACAGAAATCGGGGCCTTGGATATTCCGCCAAAGAACGATATCATGGTTACAATGGTCAATTCCGCAACGTTTATGTAAGGAAAATATGGGTGAATGACGACTCCCATGGCAGCTCCAAGGAACGCACCGGTTACAATGCCGGGTGCGAACACTCCTCCAGAACCGCCTGAACCTATTGTCAGTGAAGTCGCTATGATCTTGAGGAAAAACAGTATTATCAGGACATAGAGAGGGAGAAGGGCCAGATTGTTGAAGAAGATTAATTGTATCCAGCCGTACCCGAGGCCTAGAATTTGAGGATACTCTATGGCTATTAAGCCGACTAGGAGGCCACCAATTGCAGGGCGGAAATACTTTGGAATCCTCCTCATTCTGAGGAATAGGGACTGAATCCCGTAGAATGTCTTCACATATAGGATGCCTCCAAAACCTGCGATTATCCCTGCCATAAGGTAGATGAGAAGGGCTTCTGGGTGTGAAAACCCAAGGTAAGTGCTTCCAGGAATGGTAAAAAGGGGCTGGTATGCAAATGCATAGCCGAATATGGCATAACCTGTAATTGAGGCAATAATGGAAGGAATGAGTGCCTCTACTTCAAAATCCTGCCTGTACAGGACCTCCGTACTTAGGAGGGCGCCGCCAAGCGGAGCCATGAATATGCTTCCTATTCCTGCGCCGATCCCAGCAGCCATGGCAATTCTTCTGTCATGGTCAGAAAGCTTGAAGGCGTCAGCAACAAAAGAACCGAAACCTGCGGAAATCTGTGCTATCGGACCCTCTCTTCCCGCGCTTCCGCCAGAGCCGATAGTAATCGCGGAGGAAACCAGTTTGACCAATGGGATCCTCCTTCTAATCTTGCCGTTGTTGTAGTGGAAGGCACTGATCGTGGCATCCGTACCATGCCCTTCTGCCTCTGGGGCAAACCTGTATACGATGAATCCGGAGATCAAACCTCCCAGGACCGTTGAAACAGGGATCAGCAATAGTTTGTAGTGGCCAAGGGAATATGCAGGGGTCTGCCCGGCAATTCCCTCCACAGGAAGCGAAAGGCCTGTAATACCTGTGAGAAGGATACTTGAAAAGAACGCAATTGCCTCATACAACGCAAGGCTTCCGACTCCAGCGATAATCCCGATTAGGAGGCCTACAAGGACCCATTTTCCAACAGTACCCTTGTCCAGCATCTGCTTGATGCTTTGGCTCAGCCTGGCATTTCTCTTCAATGGAGTCAACAGAGAGCTATTTAAAGCGACATATAAATTTGTTTATCCGACCTCTTTATTCTTTCGCATTTCAAAGAACTTTTCTGCATCGCCCACAGGATCATGGGAAAGCATCATCTCAGGGATGTAAGGCCGGAAGTATGACGCCCTTCTGTCAAGTATGATGGCAGAGCCGATGTCATCAGCACTTCTTATCAATCTGCCTATTGCCTGCCTCATTTTCACCAGGACAGGAAATGTCACAGCGTATTCCCAGCCATTCCTGTGGACGCTTTCATAGTAAGCGAAGAGTGCCTTGTGTTTTGCGTCTGGTCTCGGGTAAGGTATGCCCGCGATTACAACCACTTCCAGCTGTTCGCCTGGAAGGTTGATTCCCTCAGATATTCTGCCCCCCATCACTGCAAGCAGTGGAGCGTCACCTTTTCTGAACCTTCCCAGAAGATTCATGAGGTCCTGCTGGCTGGTGTTCCTGGATTCAGCCATGAAAGGGAAACTGAATCCAATCTGGATTATCCTGTCCATAACATTATACGATGTGAAGAAAACAACTGTCTTCCTGCCCACCTTCTCTATGATTGAAGATATGAGGTCCCTGAGTTTCAATGCCTGCTCCGGAGTAAATTCATCATATTTTGTGGAGATGTCATCGAAATAGAGGATCTGCCTGTTTTCCTCCGGGAAAATATTGGTCATCTTTCTGGCAGGAAGGTCCGAAAAGCCGGTAATTTCCCTGTAAATTTTGAACGGCTCAAGGGTTCCTGACATATGAATTGTCTTCGATTTCCTTAAAGGTTCAAGAATGCCCCTGGGTTCCATGCAGAATGCCTCCACTTTGCCGTCATCATCGTTTGACACAATGGCAACAAAACTTTCATCTTCAGATTCTCTCCACGTGAGCATCTTTCCCGACAGTGAAAGGACATGTGATCGCGGGACCTTACCCATATCGTCTTTCTTCTGTGTTATCATCTCGCCGAAAAGGGCGAATATGGAAGTATAAGACCAGAAATCCTCCATTGAAATCTTTGCCCCTATTGCTGCGTACTCAACGAGGTCCCTGAACTGGATCCTGGCCTCATCTCTCTTTTCAAGGTGTTCCTCCATAAGATCAAGGATGGCGTTCCTGAGCATTTCGCAGTAGTCAGTCGCCCTGAACCTTTCCGACAGCTCTGAGTCACCAAATTCCTGAGATTCTTTTTCCGCAAGCTCAATGTTTTTCATGGTTATTTCATAGGAAGAAAGTTCACGTGCAAGATCAGGAAGATTGTGTGCTTCGTCCATCACGACCACAAGATCTTCCCTTGCCACACCCCATCTTGAAAGGAACCTGTCGGCGATAAAGTTGTTCAGGAAATATGAATACGGGGCGACCACAAGATCTGCATTGGATGCTGCGACCTTCAAGGATTCATAAGGGCAAACTGTATTAGTGATGCCGTACTCGAGGAATTTCTCCGCATCCGGTATCTCTGAAAAAATCACGTCCTGAGTGCTCTTTGCCTGGACTTTCTGATTATAAAACCTGCAGGCATCTCCGTCACCCTCCCTGACCCTTTTCTTTTTGCTGTTACAGAACCTGGACAAAGAATCGGAGGAAAAATCAGAGCCCTCTTCCATCTCCATATAAAGGGGGCATAGGTTATGCCTTCCCTGGAGTGGGACAGCCTTGATCATTTCATTCTGGTTGATCTTTCGGAGCTCCTTGAGAACCTGCTCCTGCTGGGAATTTGTGCGTGTGAGGTACAGAACTTTCTTTTTTGTGCTGGAGGCAAATTCAACAGCTGCGCAGAGACCTGTAATGGTCTTGCCAGAGCCGGTGGGGGCCTCCACTGCAACTCCTTCATGGCCCTGGAGCTTGGAAATAATGTAGTCCACAAGGCTGTTCTGGTATTCCCTCAGCCCCCAGGATTCACGCAAAATATCCCTCCTTTCCACTGTACTAGGAGGTCATCTTAGACTGGATTTCTTTTTTCCTCTGTTCAAGGACCGCTGGATCGGGAAGTAATTTACCTGCATCGTCCACGCAAGCTAGAGCTTCCTTGAGCTTACCCAGCTTCTCATAAGCCTCTGATTTTGCGAGATGGTACTGGTAATTATCAGGGACCATCCTTAGGGCACTATCCATGTCACGGATAGCATCCTCATATTTTCCCATCTCCATGAGTAGTTCGTATCTCCTGTATGTGAAAATCTGGTCTGTGGAATTAAGTTCCACAGCCTTGTTGAAATCTTTCAGCGATTCATCATAGTTCTTCTTCCTGAAGTTGACATTTCCCCGGTTGTAGTAATAGTCTGGAATGTCATTCTCCAGTTGAATGGCCTTGGAAAATGCCTCAATTGCCTTGTCAGTCTGGCCAAGGTCGTCATAAGCGGCCCCAATAGCATTGTAGTAATCTGCATGGTTAGGATATAGTTCTATGCTTTTCTGGTAGTCTTTCACTGCCTGCTCAAGCATTTTCATGGAATAATAGGTGAGGGCCCTGTTGAAATGGAAATCCGGCTCGTTGTCTATGAGCTTAATAGCCTTGGTGAACTCTTTTATTGCTTCTGGATACTTCTTCAGGTTGAAGTATGAAATTCCTCTCTCGTTGTAATCATCTGCCTGCTCTGATTTTCCTGTTGGTATGAATGTGGACACAATGCCTAAAGTCAGGTTTGATATATTAAGATTAACGACGGGCTATGGCTAATATGAGCAATGGAGTTAGAAAAGCGTGGTTTTTTTGCTTTCACCGAGCAGGTCCCGGTAAGTTTTCCAGTGAGTCCTGATAATGTCGGATATATCCCTGCCCTGCCTGAGAGAGCTTATGATAAATTCCCTTGTAACGGGATCTGCCGGGTAACCGGAACCAAGGTCTCCATATCTCTGCTTCAGTTTCTCAATTTCGCTGTCTCTTGTAACCTTGGATAAAATTGAAGCTGCAGACACTGCCGGGAACAGTGAGTCAGCTTTGTGTTTGCACACAACCTTCTTTCCGGTTCTCTCGCTGAGCAGTTTTGAAAGCCTGCCCTCGTCAACATCAAATGAGTCAACATAGTATTCGCAGTCCATTGGGGATTTGGCTATCAGGCCGGAATAAGCTTCCTCCTCAATGCGGTTGAGGTTGATCCTGTCCATCAACGAATTAAGTTCAGATGCAGTGATAATCCTGATGGAGTAAAACCTGGAAATTTCAGTGATCTTATGGAACAGTTTTTCCCTGGATTGTGGCGAGAGTGCCTTCGAATCCCTTGCCCCAATGCCCATGAGTTCCTCCGGGTTCCCACATACAATGGAAACCACCATTGGACCGATAACGGGCCCTCTTCCAGCCTCGTCGACGCCACAGGTCATTAATTTTCCATTGCCTTCTGTCATGATACCGGTAAGTGTGAAAAAATGTTAAATTTTCCCTGTGCATTATCACCAAGGCCTCAAATCATGCACAGTACAGATCACAACGGTTTTATGAAAGAATTGAAAGGAAGAATTGACCTGGAACTCGAGCAATTCTTCAGGGAGAGGGAAAAAAATTCCCTGGATCCTGTATGCAGAAATGTAAACGAGCACATCAGGGCCTTCACCTTGAATGGAGGAAAAAGGCTGAGGCCAATGCTTATTGTGCTTGGTCATGATCTTTTTGCACCCCACGATGACAAGGTTTTCCGTGCTGCCATTTCAATGGAATTGACGCAGACCTACCTGCTTATTCATGATGACATAATGGACCAGAGCGAAATCAGAAGGGGAAAACCCAGCCTGCATGTTGCTGTCAGAAACCAGATGCCAGGCCATGTAAACGATGCAAGGAGGATATCAGAGAACATTGCAATCGTAGCCGGGGATCTCGCAGATTCGCTTGCGCATCAGGCACTCCTTGAATGCGGAATGGACCCGTCTGATGTTATCAGGGCCAACATTGAGCTTTCCAGGATCATAGAGATGACAGGTTACGGACAGCTCATAGACATAGACTCAGCGACCAACGATTCATTTGGCCAAAGGGACCTTCTGAGGCTGCATATCCTCAAGACTGCAAAGTACACAATAGAGGGCCCACTGATTTTGGGGGCAATGCTCAGCGGAACAAAGGAGGATGTGAAGCCCCTGAGTTATTACGGAACGCTTCTGGGGACGGCATTCCAGCTTCACGATGACATTCTCGGGCTGTTTGGGGATGAAGCTGAAACAGGGAAATCCATAAAAAGTGACGTGAATGAGGGGAAGAAGACGTTGCTAATGCTCAAGGCTTTGGAAAACACGAGCCAGGAAAACAGGGAATTCATTAAAAAATGCCTTGCAAGCGGTGATGTTTCAGACGGTGATTTCCAAAGGCTCAGGCAGATCGTCAAAGATTCCGGTTCCTACGAATACTCAAGAAAGATGATGGAGTCCATGATTGAGAAGTCCAAGGAATACCTTTCCCAGGTCAATGGGAATGCCGAGATCAAGGAATTCCTGAAGTGGCTCGCCAATTATATCATCGAAAGGAAGAGCTAATAGTTTGGCCTGTGCTTCTGGTACATCTCCTTCAACGCACTGTCGTCAACGTGTGTGTAAATTTGGGTTGTGGCGACACTGGAATGTCCCAGCAGCTGCTGGATGAATCTTATGTCCCCTCCGTTCCTGAGGATCGCAGTGGCAAAAGTGTGCCTGAGCACATGAGGCGTGACTTTCTTTGTTATTCCCGCTGTCCGGGCGAGTTCTCTCACCATTCTCTGTATGGTTGATGAGTCGAACCTTGTCCCCTTCCGGCTTACCAGAAGAAAATCATTGTCTGTCCTCATTTTGTATCTTTCCGGAAGGTATTTTCCAATGATGTCCCTGCAGTAGTCTGGAATAATCACTATACGGTCCTTGTCTCCTTTTCCTGAACGGATTGTTATCACGTTCTCGTCAAGATCAATATCATTTATCTTGAGGTTGCAAAGTTCACTGACCCGCATTCCCGTGTGTGCGAGCAGAGATACCACAAGATGTGTCCTTGAATTGCCGCTGGATTCTGATATAAGCCGGGAGGCTTCTCTTTCTGAAAGGTAACTTGGCATTTTCCGTGGCCTCTTTGGAACTGTAAGATTCAGGGGAACGTTAATTTTCTTGAATTTGTAATAATGTTTCAGGGCTTTAATGGCAAGGTATTGTGTGGTTTTGGAATATTTCCTGGCCGAGGCCAGATAATGCTTGTACGATTCAATATCTTCCACAGTGCACTTTTCCAGAGGTTTCTTGAGGAAATTAAGGAATACTGATACTAAAAAGCTGTATTCCTTGATTGTGTTGGGGCTCTTCCTCTCACCCAACATGTAAGAGGAGAATTTCTCCAGCTCCTGCTTAGCCTCCATTGCAATAAAATAGCACTTATTCCTATTAATTAGTTCCCCCGTGGGATCAAAAGGATCGCGCCTCGGAAATCCCTATAATCAAGTTTGGCATGAATTATTCATGCACGCAGTAAACATAGGTCCGGAATTTGGGAAGGAAAACCTGAAGTTTGTAAACATTGAGAAACCACAGGCAAAATTCGGTGAAGTTCTTGTTAGAATTACAAAGGCAGGCCTGAATCCCATAGATTACAACCTGATTCACGGAAAGATAGTCTATAATCTGGCACCTGTGCCACACATTCCAGGCTCCGAGGCAATAGGCATTGTGGAATCTGATGGTTCAAACTTCAAAAAGGGAGATCAGGTTATGATATACAACAGGGTCTTTGACGGCACCTGCGACATGTGCAGAACCCACAGGGAACATCTCTGCAGGAACGGGGGCATCTGGGGTGTTGTTTCGAATGGTGCATACACTGAATTTGTCTCTATTTCCGAGAAGAATCTTTTCCACATTCCCGATGGGCTCAGCGAGGAGGTTGCCGTATCGTTGCCAATCGGAGGCCTGACCTCCTATCGGGCCCTTATCAGGGCTGGAGCCAGGCCCGGGGACTCTATTCTCATATATGGTGCATCGGGCAATACAGGGATATTTGCGTCGCAGCTCGCATCCATAATGGGCCTCGATGTCTATGGCGTGTCAAGGAAGGCCTGGGTAAAGGACTTCGGGTGCAGCACTGTTTTCAGCACAGGTGAAGTCCCCAAGGATTTCAAGGCAGACATCGTCATAAATTCCCTTGGGGCGGATTTCTGGAAAGAATCTGTTTCCCATGTCGCAACAGGGGGAAAAATAGTCAGTTTTGGCGTTCTCACAGGAAGGGAAGCATCTTTGGATATAGCCCACCTTTACACAAGTGAAATAGAAGTCATAGGTTCCACCGGTGGCTCACTGGAAGATCTTACAAGGCTGATGAAGCTCACAGCCAAGCATGAATTCAAGGCTCCCGTGGCAACAAGAATGAAACTGATGCAGTTAGGAAGGGCCCTGGATGAATTTGAAAAGATAAGGGATGGAAGGATTATCCTGGAGATTTCATAAGAACTGAAGGGTCCTGATCCTTTCCCCAATATTGCCTGAGAAGATGTAGGATGCGGAAACAAGGATGTCTGCGCCTGCTTCCAGCGCTTTTCTGCCTGTTACGTCAGTAACGCCTCCGTCAACCTCAATCTTCGTTTTAAGCCCCTGTTCATCTATGAATTTTCTTGCCTCAGCAATCTTTGGGACTGCGTAGTCTATGAATTTCTGCCCTGAAAAACCGGGGTGCACTGACATCACCAGCAGGATATCTGATTCCTCAAGGAATTTCTCTGCCTTTGAGAAGGGCGTTTCTGGATTGATGACTATGCCAAAGCCTGCTCCCTCAGCCTTGATGTCGGCGATGAGTTTCCTGAAATCAACAAGGCACTCCTGGTGCACAAGAAGGATGTCAGAACCAGCTTCAATGAAATTCTTGTAATAACGGTCCGGCCTCTCAATCATCAGGTGGGATTCCAGAGGTTTGTCTGTGCTCCTGTTTATGGCTTTCACAAAATCGGGCCCGCTTGTAAGGTTGGGCACAAAATGTCCATCCATTATGTCAATATGGTATGAGAAAACGCCAGCCTCATCGCAAGCTGCAATTTCCTTCCCAAGGATCTCGAGCTTGCATGAAATCAGCGACGGCGAGACTTTAATCACAACCCATCATTTTTGAATCATATTTGTTATTTTTGCAGCAAAGGTAAAACACAATTTAAGTAAAAGGTAATGGAATGAAATTGTGTTCATCCAAGTTCAATGCTCTAGATTTTTAACTTGTTGAATATTTTTGACAAAAAGGGGGAGAAACAAAGGGTCAGAAGCGAGTCATGATTACTGCCGATAATTATAAATAACCATTTGATGCGAAACGGTTATAAACAAGTATCCGCATGATTACAATTAACATGCCTGGACCCCAGAATAATCCTAGTACCATATCAGGTAAATCCTTTGAAGAGGTTAGAAATCAGCTTCTGAAGAGGACAGTACGCCTGAAGGAGAGAATCAGCCAGAGGTATGATGCCCTTTCGCAGCAGTCAACACTAGACCACGTCAAAGCTTTGCTTGTGGAATTGAAGAAGAAAGAGGAAGAGGACACCCATCTGATCAGGAAAACCATAGAGACAGGCACACTAAAATCCAGTGACTTTGACAAATCATCTGGAGACTACGAAATCCTTGACCACATAATTTCGGAAGATCTGGAGGATCCGGACCCAAATGACCTCCAGAGCGTACTGCTTTCAGCAATGAAAATGTCCAACGACCTGCACAAGGTACTGCTCTTAATGTCAGAGGAATACAAGATGGCAGGCATAAGTAAATTCCTGAAGACGCTGGCCGAACACGAGATGGAAAACAAGAACCGGCTTGTGGACATATACGACGATCTCATAAACAAGGACTACTGGTAACCTACCTTTCTTCCTGTCGCGCAAACGCATCTGGTTTATCATATGCATCTATCATTTGAGGGGCATTCAATGCTTCACTGGTTTAGTATATAACCTTTGGATCGACAAAATATTAATTTCAGGTTGCCTTTATGAACCCATGGAGAAAAAGGATTCTTACTGGTCTCTCAAGTACAGGCAACTGAGGGAACAGAATCACAGCCCCAACAGTGAGTATGGAGAATGGGCTGATAATACCCTCACACCCTGGAACCGGCAGACGGGATTCCAGGAGAAGGAATTCACAAATTCATCCAACATTCCAATAAAGGAAGTTTATAATTCAAAGGACATCCCGGAAAACACGGAAAAGCACCTCCTTGGATTGCCCGGCAGATACCCGTTCACCAGGGGCATTTACCCGAACATGTACAGGGGAAGGCTGTGGACCATGAGGATGTTCTCAGGTTTCGGGACACCTGAAGACACCAACAAGCGGCTCAAGTATCTTATTAAGCATGGGGAGTCCGGACTGAGCATTGCATTTGACATGCCCACTCTCTACGCATATGACTGCGATAACCCCAGAGCTGACGGGGAGATCGGAAAGTGTGGTGTGAACGTTTCTTCCCTCAAGGATATGGAAGTGATTTTCAAAGGCATAGACCTGAGCAAGGTCAGCACCTCAATGACCATCAATGCTCCTGCTGCAATACTCACAGCAATGTATATCGCAATAGGAAAGAAACAGGGTGTGCCACTTGACCAGCTTGCCGGTACTGTGCAGGCGGATATCCTGAAGGAATACATTGCGCAGAAGGAATGGATATACCCTCCCGAAGCCCATCTGAGGCTAATCAGGGATATGATGGTGTACTGTACTGAAAATACTCCGAAGTGGAACTACATAAGCATCTCTGGATACCACATCAGGGAAGCTGGATCAAGTGCTGCACAGGAACTCGCATTTACCATTGCTGATGGTTTTTATTACGTCGAAATGGGCATGAAGGCTGGCCTTGACGTTGATGATTTTGCTCCCAGGCTCTCCTTTTTCTTTAACTCCTCAATTAATTTCTTCGAGGAAATTGCCAAGCTGAGGGCAGCAAGAAGAATCTGGGCTAGAGTTTTAAAGGAGAAATACGGGGCAAAAAAGGACAGGACTCTTCTTCTCAGGTTCCACACACAGACTTCCGGGTATACACTTACCTGGCAGCAGCCTCTGAACAATGTGATCAGGACAACAATTGAGGCACTGGCAGCTGTTCTTGGTGGAACGCAGAGCCTGCATACCAATTCATATGACGAGGCATGGGCCCTTCCTTCAGAGGAAGCTGTGAAGATTGCCCTGAGAACTCAGCAGATTATCGCAGAGGAAACCGGAGTCATAGATACTGCAGATCCCCTTGGCGGCTCATACTACGTGGAATGGCTTACCAACAAGATGGAGGAGGAGGCTTTCAGATACTTCGACCAGATCGATCGCATGGGGGGAATTCTGGAAGCGGTAAAGGCTGGGTACCTCCAGAAGGAAATTGCGGCGACCTCATACAGGAGGCAGATGCGCCTGGAGGAGGGCAAGGAAATCATGGTTGGCGTAAACAAGCACAAGGAGGAAGGAGAACAGCCCATCAACATACTGAAGATTAGCAAGAAAGCCCAGAAAAACCAACTTGACAGGCTGAACGAGGTCAGGGGCTCAAGGGATGAGGAACAGGTAAGGAAAGCCCTCGAAGAGCTTGAGACCGCGATGCGCAAGGAAGATGTGAACACAATGCCTTTCATACTCAGGGCAGTGGAAGAGTATGCGACGCTGGAAGAGATTTCAAACGTAGGGAGGAAAGTATTTGGAAGCTGGAAAGAACCAGTCATTGTTTAAGGGCAAACCTATCAAGATTCTGCTTGCAAAACCCGGGATCGACGGACATGACCGGGGAATCCTGGTGCTAGCCAAGGCATTCAGGGACGCAGGAATGGAGGTCATATACGTAGGTCTGCTCCCCACACCCGAGGAAGTTGTGGATACCGCAGTCAATGAGGATGTGGATGTTATAGCACTCAGCCTCCTTAACGGTGCCCACATGACAGTGTTCAAGAAAGTCGCTGATCTGATGAAGGGCAGGAACATCAATGATATCGCTGTTGTAGGTGGTGGGACAATCCCTGAAGGGGACAAACCCAAGCTTGAAAAAATGGGCATATCTGGCAACTATGGCCCGGGAACCCCAATTTCCAAGATCGTTGAGCACATCACTGAAAGAGCTGCAGAAATGAGGAAGCTCAAGTCCATGGAAGAGTGATCCTGCTGAAATTGGATGAACTCATTCAGGGCATTATCAAGGGAGACAGGCGCAGTGTATCCAGGGCTATTTCCATAGTTGAAAACGAACAGGTTTCAATCAACGCAAAGAAGATCATAAAAGAAATCTTCACCCATACGGGCAGAGCCCACATAGTTGGCATAACAGGCCCGCCCGGCATCGGAAAAAGCACCATGATCGGTAACCTTGCGGCAATGCTCAGCGGCAGCGGGAGAAAAGTATCCGTTGTTGCAATAGACGCGTCGAGCCCTTTTTCAGGTGGGTCACTTCTCGGCAACAGGATAAGGATGCAGGAGTCTCTTACCCGCCATGGTGTTTTCATGAGGAGCCTTGCTAACCGGGGTATGAAGGGGGGGCTGTCAAGATCCATCTGGGACACGGTTAAGATACTGGACGCATCAGGCTCTGATATAATAATAGTCGAAACAGTGGGTGCTGGACAGGCTGACCTGGATGTTGTGAACCTGGCAGAAACCATAGTCATGGTCCTTGGGCCAGGCCTTGGTGACGAGATCCAGGCAATCAAGGCAGGAATTATGGAGATAGGCAGCCTCTTTGTAATCAACAAAATGGACCTGCCAGGCGCTTTCATAGCCCAGAAGGATATCGAGGAGACACTTGCCATGTCACCAAAGGGGGAATGGAAACCTCCAGTTGTGGGTGTCAATTCACTCACCAAGGAAGGGTACGATGACCTTATAATGGAAATTGACAGGCATGGAAAATTCGTGAAGAAGAGCTCCGATATAGCATTCAGGAAGTTCAGGACCGAACTTGAGATTACCATTGACGAGGAACTCAGGAACAGGTTCTACAAGGAGATCAGGGCTTTTCTCTCAGATAATGAGAAGATCAGAATTCTGATGGAGAAGAGAACTGATCCATATTCCGCGGCTGAAAACCTCATCAACAGCATAGCGTAGTTTTTCTCTTTTCCATCTAGTTAAGCTTTATATAATGAGGTTTCATTTTTACCTGATAGAGATGTACAACCCACTGAAATATTTCACAGATGAATTTGCAAAGAACCTTGGTGACAGAGCCAAGGAAGTACTGACTTTCCTATACCCGCCGGTTACAATGTATGAGGATGCAGGTGAAATGGTCATAGAGGCTGATCTCCCCGGATTCAGCAAGAAGGATGTTACTGTGAGGCTTGAAAAGAATGCCCTCACCATATCCGCTGAGAGAAAACTCGAAACAAAAGGTGTCCTGTACCTTGACCAGAGGCCTGAGAAATTCACGAAGAGAATACGGCTTCCAATGGAAGTTGACCAGGATGTTAACTTCAAGGCAAAGCTCCTCAATGGAGTCCTCACTGTGAGGTTTCCTGCAAAGGGCGTTAAAACAATCGAAGTTGAATAAATCAACTCTTTTTCAACAACAGATAGGCAAAACCTGCAAGGTCAATAGCCAACACCACAAGTGAGAGCAATGGCCTTTGGGTGAACATTATAACGCTGGCAAGCAAGACTGACCCGAGGAAAATTGAAGCGGGAACTTTTCTGTCTTTCTTTTCAGGCATGCGGTTAAGGTCATCCTCAAGCTTTTTCTTCAGCAAAGGCAGAACATCCAGCCCTTTCTCAATTGAAACCACGGCCTTCTTCGCAAACTCACTGAGCTGCTGCCTGTACAGTTCATCAAGCATTCCCTCGCTGTAAAGCAGCTGCCTTAGGACCTTCACGAACTTGAAATCAGGATCCAGGCTGATGCAGACCCCTTCAAGAAGGGAAGACATCCTCATATACAGTACCAGTGACCTTGGGAGCCGGAAGGGGAACTCAAAGATCACATTGTTTGCGATCTCAAAGAGCTCTGAGATTTCTGCTTCTTCAGGATTCTTTCCCTGAAAGCTGGAAATGGCCATTTCCATGCTTCGCCGCATGACAGCCCTGTTTGCGGCCGGGGAGAGCGCCCCCATGGATATCAGGGCGTCCATGATGGCATCAGGATCTGTGTTTACAAGGCCGTCGTAAAGCGAAAGTAGGGAAAATCTCGTTTTCTTGTCGAGATTTCCCACCATGCCAAAGTCGTACAGGATTATTGCACCCTCCGGGGTTACGGAAATATTTCCCGGATGAGGGTCCGCATGGAAAATATCATCTCTGAGCAACATCCTCATGAAGAGAAGGTCGACCCTGAATGCAAGCCTCTTAAGATCAATTTCTGTTTTCTTAAGTGACTCCAGGTCAGTGATCTTTATGCCTTTCCTGTATTCCAGCACCATGACTTCCTTTCCACTTACCTCATCTATAACTCCGGGAATTATGATATCCTCCTTTCCCTTGAGGTTCTTTGCAATTCTCCTTGAATTTTCTGCCTCTTTCCTGTAATCTATTTCGTCGTAAATCCTTGAATTGAAGTCAGAAATAACGTTGAATACACTAATATAAAGGAAGTTTTCAATTCTGCCTTTCACAAGTTTTAGAAGCCTGTTAATGACAATCAGGTCCTTCTTGAGGACCCGCTCAATATTTGGCCTGTTAACCTTGACAGCTACATCCATTCCTCTGTATTTTGCCTGATATACCTGTCCCAGTGATGCTCCAGAAATTGCCTCCCTGTTGAACTCTTCAAAAACTTCATCAACATTGCCTATGTTTTTCTGAAGTGTGGGGAGAACTTCATCAAATGGTGCAGCAGGCACCTCATCCTGAAGTTTCTGAAACGATGAAAGATATTCCCTGGGCAGAAGATCAGGCCTTGCAGAAAGGACCTGCCCAAGCTTGATGAACGTCGGGCCAAGTGAAATGAAAGCCATGAGCGCTTTCTCTCCGTTTTTCTCCCGGTCATAGCTCCAAGTACCCTCTTCATCTTTCTTGGCCCTCTCCCGGTCCCTGAGGTAGCGCCTGAAAACAGGGAAGAGCCTGAAGAATACCCGTAGTTCGGCTCTCCTGATGCCCTTGAAGAGATCGTCAACTTCAGCCATGCCAGACCTCATTGCCTGTAATAATTATAACATTTCACATTCTCTTGGCGGCAGTTATAACTGAAACATTCAGTGAAAGTATGCGTAGAGGTATCCCAATCCACCGAATGCCAGTCTTACAAGGTGCTGAAAAAGAGGGCCTGAACTTACCTTAGGGCCCTTCTCAATGGAATTCCAGATGTCTCTGTTCTTTCTCTTCAACTGCCTGCGCCCATAGCCATTCCAGAAAGCCTGGCGTGTAAATTCTCCGTAGTTGTTTCTGGTCTTGTTGTAAATAATGCACTCCCTGCATATTGTATGTTTTGCACCTGATTTAATTGCCCTAAGGTTCAGGTCAATGTCTTCAGCTGTTATGAAAGCCGGATCGAATCCACCAATTTTCAGAAAAAATTCCTTCCTGTAGCCAAGATTGGCAGAAGGCCTCGTAATCTCGAAATCCCTGTAAATCAGTTCAACCCTGCCCAGCCTGAATTTTTCAACTCCTGTTGATACAACCTCACCTGCGATGAGTTCATATCCTTCCCTGAAAAGCTTCCTGTAAGAAAGAACCAGGCCTGGGGATACGGTGACATCCCCGTCCATGAATATGACCTGGCCATGGGAAGCATTCTGCACTCCGATGTTCCGGCCTTCGCCACGGGTAGACTTCTTGATAATATGCTTAATGAACAGCCTTTCCTGAAATTGTTTGACAACATCGGCGGTGTGGTCTGTACTTTGCGAATCCACCAGCACCACTTCAAATGGCCCCTCCTGTACTGCCAGCCCGGAAAAAAGTTCAACAAGGCCGGCGGCCTCGTTCTTCACGGTGATGACAATGGATATACCGACTCCGGGGACAGCCATTTTTTCTAATCCCAGTCCAACCTGCTCATGGTCCGCTCTTTCTTGGTTCCTTTCTTGTACTCTTTGTAATGCTCTTTGCAGAGGTGAACCTTTGTCAACTTTTCGTCCAATGTGAAGACCTTCTTGGCAAGGTCTCCCGGTACAGTTTTGAAGCTTTCGTTTGTGCAGTCAGGCACTTCACAGTTCTTATCTGACATATTCTTCTCCGATTGATTTAGAGCATAAGGGCGTATTTATCCATATCGCTTGTTTTGAACGTGGAAATGCCCGGAGTAAGCCCCTTTCTGTTCGCCCTTTCGGGTTGGCAACATTCGACTTCCGCACTATGTGCTGCGTCTTACCCGGCCCTCTCGGTGGCATCACAGGGCCTGTTTAGACTTTCTCCGTCCAGGAAGAGTTTCCATCGGCATCCCTGAAACGTCATCCGCCGGAATCATCCTGCGCAGGGGCCGTTATTTTTCTTTTCCCTGAACCACCCCTCCCGAGGTACCTGCTTGAGCAGATTGGACCCCACCGGGGAGAGGGGACTTTCCTCACTCTAACGAGCGTAAGTTGCCCTCGGGCTTTTCCACAAGGTAAACATTGCAGATTAGCCTTAAATTTTGCTCTAAGAAATATCCGGAAGGCTTACCCGCTGAGCAGCCTTTCTATTAATGAGTATATCTGCAAAAGGTTCAGGCAGATACACAAGATCGTTGTCATGAAGGTAGTAGTCCCGGTCAGGTTGTGCTATTGGTGGCTGGTCCCCAAAAATGCGAACAAGGGCGTATTCAGACCCCTTCTGCTCTAGGGGTTCCTCCAAAGCCGGCTCTTCCTCTTCTTCCGATTCTGGTTCCTTTGCAGGGGCCAATGGTTTCTCAGGTTTAACCTGAGCTTCCTCTTTTGGCTCCTGTGGTGCAGGGAGTTTGTTTATGAGCAGATTCTGCTGGTCCTGCATCATGTTGTGGAGACGCACAATGAATTCCTTCTCTTCTGGAGTAAGGGTATTCATCAGCTCACTGTCCAGCGGATAAATGGACAGGGTCGCAATTTTTTCGAACCTTCTCTGGAAAAGGGCCTTGAAGTCTTTTTCAAGGTCACTGACCCTCTTCTTGAGATCCATGTATGAAGTTATATCCTGTGCTTTGAGGCTCTTCTCAGCTTCCTCATTCAGTGAATCAAGTGCACTGGTAACGTTCTTGTAGAATGCTGGATCAAGCTTCTTGATCTTTTTTGACCTGAACTCTGCCCTGAAGAAAGACCTTAGATCACTGGCTACTTTGTCTATCTGGGTAGGATCAAGGGTCATTGCTTTTAAATAGCTACTGTGTATTTTTTATTATTGCTCCATTGCATCTCACAGGAATGCTTTGAACTTATCCTCTCCAAAAAGCTCTATGGGGATAGTCCTGAAAGCCTGGCTGAAAACTGCTTCCCAGTTTCCAGGTCCAGATTTCAGCATTATGGCCCTCCTTGGTACTGAATCAGGAGGGATGACTTTCCATCCAAGGGCGGGATCATCCACGTAGTCTGTCTCAAGCAGAAAAGGCTTTCCAGAAAGGCTGGCTATACGGGCATTGGATTTTGATGCGAGCAAGGAACGCCGAATTTGAGTCTCTATGGACAGATCCTGGGACAATGCGTGGTGTTTTACGACCATTTCCCGATCCAGCCCTGCATGTTCAGCCATCCGCTCAAGGAGCCTGTACCCCTCCTCATTGAGGTCATCTGTATGGAGGATTACTGGGCAATGGAGTTCAGCAGCCCTTTCCATGGCATATAGGATGATAGAGTTGCTGGCATCCAGTATCTCCTCCGGGACCGGAAAATGTGGCCTTCCTATCTCTCCAATCGCATTTGCTTCGCCTTCAGAAATGTATCTGCATGCAAGGTCGATTGCCCTCTTCATCTCCTCAATGGGGTCTTTTCCCGTTTCCTTTATCCTGAAATAATCAAGCGGGTAGGGGCCAAGTGTTACAGGAAGGTCAAATTCCTTCTCTTCCCTTATTATTCTGGACATGGAGACAGTTCTTTCATAAAGGGTTTCATAGTAAAGATCGTTTCCGAGGCTGTTGTCCGGCAGGTTCACAAGATTGAATGTATCTCCCCCTGCCTTAAGGAACATATCAACTGCGTCAAGAAACCTGCCCTTAGGGTTCAAGTGCATGTGGTTGTCGAAAATGATGTATCTGTCGTCAGCTTCTTTCAATGGCATATCAGTCGGTCCCATCTGCCCGGCATCCAATCAAGGGTTCAATTATCAATTCCTTTGCCCACCAAGGAATGGAAGGAACACAACCAGGAGCCTGCTGAAATGCTGCCGGTCTTCTGTGTCTTCAGAAGTCGCAGAAAGAGTATCATTCAGAGCCTTAACTGCAGGTGCAATTGAATCAGTGCTTTTTCTGCTCAGCAGGGAATATGTTGTGCACCATGGCATTTCACTGGTAAGCCAATCCTTCAGTTTAGCAGTTTCCTCATCACTGGAGTGGGCGAACCTGTTGGCTGCCATGTTCAGCATCATTGAATAGCCAAGCAGGATGGAACTGCTCAAACCTCTGATTTCCTCGAGAGATTTGCTTTTGAGAAGTTCCCCCCACCGTTCATATTCTGACGCCTTGAATAGTTTCTCGTTAAGGGAGTAGAATTTCTCGACGTAGTTCTTTTTTGGAATTACTTCAGGTTCATTGAGTATGCCGTCCTCAAGAAGTTGTGAAACAAAATGGTACAGGTTTGATCGGCTCACGCTGATATATTCCGACATCTGGGTAACAGTCATTTTCCCCTGTTCAGCCAGGATCACTATGATGCTGAATTTTGTAGGGTTGCGGTAGGAATTAACCAGAACCTCAAACTTATCGTCCTGCTCCATGACAGTGAAGTTAATATAGTAATTTAGTTTTTACGTATAAATGAAATTTATACGAATGAATACTAATTATATGTTTGGCCCAAGCCCCGTCAAAAGCCTTCTGCATTCAATCCGGCCATATTCAGTTTCTATTATCAGAATACTGGAAGGGCAAGAAGTTCCTTCCTCAGGAAAATTTGTCTCACTATATTCCAGTTTTAACTCAAGAAAGCCATTTGGAGGTGAATGAGCTGGCAGCCGAAGCACTTAAAACCGCTAAGAGCCATTTCTCCAGAAATTACAGGCTTGTCGTTTATAACAGCGCTATTTCAAGGGCCGGAACTTCAGGATTCCAACTCGCAATACTCTGGATCGCGCTCTTATTGACCAAGTCTCCTGTTCTTGCCGGTTTTGCAGACGGCATGTCTGCACTTCCACTTGTGCTCAGTTTCGTATTTGGCGCCATTGTTGACAGACTTTTCAGCAAAAGGACATTTGCAATCTCAATTTCTATCTTCAGGACTTTTTCGATCTTTGCTCTGTTCATAGCCATATTATACAGCAGCCTTGTACTGGAGGTTCTTTCTATTTATTTTGTGGCATTTGTAGTCGGCATGTCTACGGATGTTCTCAATTCCATCAGGTCGAGCTGGACAAAGCAGTTCCTGGAAGTGCCGCAATACCAGTCAGGAGTATCGCTGCTGCAAAGCGTTACTGCTGTTGCTGAGGCAGCTGGTTATGCAATATCGGGTTTGCTCATACTGCTTGGCCTCCAATTTGCAATTTACGGCTTTGCACTCATATTCGGCGTTTCCATCGCACCCCTTATTCTATTGAAGGGTGAAAAGACTGAAAATGTCGCACGGGAGAAGGACATTAAATCTTCTGTAAGAGAAGGTTTGAAGTTTATTTTTGGCGACTCAAGGTTGAAGGCGCTGGTTATAATTATCATGGCTATCAACCTAACAATCGGAACCGTAGGTATTTTTCTTGTATATCTAGTTGAAGTGCATTTCAGGCTACCCGCAATATATTACACTACTATGGCTCTAAGTGTAACTATTGGAATTATTGCCGGTTCTTTGCTGGGCTCAAAGGCCAGGGGAAGGGTTGGGCGCTATTCCATTGGCACTATCTTCCCAACCGCGCTTCTTCTCTTTGCAATAGGAAACATTGACTCTATTTACCTCGATTACGCTGCGTTTCTCGGTATAGGAATTCTCGTAGGTGTGTTGAACGTGGTTATAAACACTGTAATGATAGGGATTGTTGACCAGGAATTGAGGGGGAGAGTCTCCGGCACATTGAGCACCTTTGGGGTTAGCATAATATTTGTCTCAGGGGCAATAGGGGGAGCCCTTATTCAACTGCTTACATTGCGTGGTGCATTTATTCTCATAAGCATCATCCTTGGTGCCGTCTCGTTCTTACCGCTCCTTTTCAGGGATTACTATAATCTCATTGTACAGGAGGCCGGGAAAAGGCCAAATGCCATCTCCTGAACTTATCTGACACATCTATCATTCCGGAGGATGATATTAAGTCTTGGAAATCCTTAAGTGCTGATGGCTCTAAATGCCACTCCACAGAAATATTGACCAAATTCAAAATTGAGAAAACCTTTATAATTGGTGTAGCTTATGGAAGCCAAGGTGAATTAGATGCAGCAGGGCCAAATGGCTTACGATAGGGCTATAACCGTTTTTTCTCCAGACGGAAGGCTCTTTCAGGTAGAATATGCGAGAGAGGCTATAAAGAAAGGATCAACAGCCCTCGGCATACGATTCAAAAATGGCGTAGTACTCATTTCTGACAAGAAGGTAAGAAGCAGGCTTGTAGAGCAGAATTCAATGGAAAAGATCCAGCTCATCGATGACTATGTTGCTACAGTAACATCAGGCCTTGTGGCAGATGCCAGAATCCTTATCGATCTTGCGAGAGTTTCTGTTCAGCAGGAAAAGATTACCTATGGTTCACTTGTGAACATAGAAAACCTTGTTAAGAAAGTGGCAGACCAGATGCAGCAGTATACCCAGTATGGCGGTGTCAGGCCATATGGTGTTGCCATGATATTCGCAGGTTCAGACAGCATTGGGCCGAGGCTCTTTGATTGCGATCCCGCCGGGACTATAAATGAATACAAGGCAGTGGTGATCGGGGAGTTCAGGAACCAGGTTCTCGAGTCCCTTGAAAAGGAATACAAGGAAGACCTTTCAGAAAAAGATGCAATATCCCTTGGAATTAAGGCACTGAGGAAAGCTTATGAAGATCCCTCGGAATTCAGGGTACCTGAAGTTGCCTCAATTGTTGAAGGAAACAAATTTAAAGTTCTCACAAAAGAAGAAACTGAAAAGCTGATGCAGTAAATTTCGCTGAATTAGCGAATCCAATATTTTTTTATCAATAGTGTTCATTTCTGTTATATGGTCCAAGTTGAAGACGCCATAGTTGCCAGGCTGGAATCCCATGGCCACAAGTTCGAGATTTTTCTTGATCCGGAGGCAGCAGACCGCATCAAGGAAAAGGGAACTGTTGATCTGGTCAACGATGTGGCCCTTGACGAAATCTATAAGGACGCAAGGAAGGGAGAGAAGGCGGGAGAAGACTCTCTCAAGGAAGTATTCAAGACCACAGATACTTCTGAAATCATTGTTGAAATTGTAAGAAAGGGTCAAATACAGCTCACCACAGAACAGCGCCACCAGATGACTGAACGCAAGAGGAAGCAGGTGATCGACACAATTGCGAGGGAATCTATCAATCCCCAGACCAACACCCCCCATCCGCCGGCAAGGATATCTCAGGCAATCGATGAAACAAAGATCCATATTGATCCGTTCAAAAGTGTAAGCGAGCAGGTCCAGATTGTGCTCAAGGCAATCAAACCGCTCCTTCCAATAAGAATGGAGAAGGCAAAACTTGCTGTGAAACTTACAGGGGATGCTTATGGCAAGGTCTATGGTGAAATTGTAAGGGAAGGCTACCTCACGAAGGAAGAATGGTCCAAGGACGGTGCATGGATTGGGCTACTCGAGGTTCCTGCCGGAATGGCAAGTGAAATTATGGGGGCATTGAGCAGGAGAGGACAGGATAACATTGAAATCAAAGTTGTGAAGGGGAAGTGAAAGCTTCTCAGTTTTCAATATATAGATTTCTTCTTTGCCCCCTTATCTTGTGAAATCAAATTTGCATTGCATGTTTTATTATATCTTCCCAAGGGCACCTCATGGGATACGGAAAGACTAAATATTGCTTAAATATGGAATGGCGAGAAGAGAAAGTAAATCAAGCCGGATTCCTCAAACAGCAAGAGGAAAGTGGTTACCGGAGAAATCTTGTATAGCTCCGAACTTTGAAGCACTGTTCAAATAGCGACAGGGGAATTTATGCTTGAGATTTCAAAGGTGAAGACATGGCAGAAACAAAACAGATAGTTATGCCGGGAGACCTCTTGGACACCAGCCAGGGCAAACCCAGGAACGGAACATACAAATGCGGTGAAAACGAGTTCTGTTCATCATATTTCGGCATAGTACAGGTAAGCGACCAGTTCCTAGATGTGGTCCCGTTTTCAGGGCCATATTACCCAAGAAGGGGAGACAAGGTAATTGGGAAGGTCATCGAAGTGGGCCCTTCTATGTGGATAGTTGACATCAACTCTCCCTACAGCACATTGCTCCACATGAATGATAGTCCGTGGAGGACACAGTCAGGGGACCTAAAGAAATACCTTGGCCCGGGAGATTACGTGTACGCAAAGGTGATGTCCCTCAACGAGATCAAGGAAAGCTGGATCACGCTGAAGGATGTAGGGCTCAGGAAACTGGAGGGAGGGCACATTACATCTGTGCCTGCCCCTAAGGTCCCAAGAATCATTGGAAAGGGTGGTTCAATGGTCAATATGATCAAGGACGCCACAGAGACCAGAATTGTAGTTGGGCAGAATGGGCTCATATGGATAGACGGCACCCCGGAAAATGTGATGATTGCCATAAAGGCAGTTAAGATGGTGGAGAATGAAGCCCATACCACAGGGCTGACAGACAGGATACAGAGTTATCTTAAGGAATTGAAAGGTGAATAAAATTGGGAACAGCTAGTGATATTAAGTTAATTGACGAAAACGGGCTGAGAGTAGACGGCAGGTCGCCAACAGAACTCAGGCCCATAAAGATAGAAACAGACGTGCTGGACAGGGCAGACGGATCAGCTTACATTGAATGGGGCGGCAACAAGATTATGGTCGCAGTTTACGGTCCAAGGGAAGCATACCCAAAGCACACGCAGGACATTGAGAAAGCCATAATCAAGGCAAGGTACAACATGGCAGCTTTCTCAGTTGATGAGAGAAAGAGGCCGGGACCGGACAGAAGATCGGTGGAGATTTCGAAGGTCATTTCAGAAGCACTGTCCAACGCAGTGATGGTTGAACAGTTTCCCAGGGCTCAGATTGATGTGTTCATTGAGGTACTCCAGGCCGATGCGGGAACGAGAATTGCAGGCCTTACGGCAGCTTCAGTTGCACTTGCATCAGCTGGAATCCCCATGAGGGACCTTGTTGTGGGATGCACCGCAGGGAAAATTGATGGTCAGATAGTCCTGGACCTGGGCAAGGAAGAAGATAACTTTGGACAGGCAGATCTCCCCATGGGAATACTTTCCAAGTCAGGCAAGGTAGTACTAATGCAGATGGATGGAGATCTTTCCGTGGAAGAATTCGACAAGGCTACAGAGATGATACTTGACGCGATCAAGAGAATCAACGAAATACAGAGGCAGGCACTTGCCGGTAAATTTATTTCACTTGCACTTGAAAGGGGTGGTGAGTAATGCCGAGAGACGAAGCAGGAGTACTGTCTGAGATAAAGAGAGATTACATAATAAAGAAGCTAAAGGAAGGAAAGAGGGGCGATGGAAGGGGCCTTGATGAGTTCAGGGAAATATCAATCCAGACGAATTTTGTCCCAAGGGCAGCCGGGTCTGCATTTGTAAAGCTTGGCAGGACAAAAATAGTTGCTGGCGTTAAGATTGAGTCCGGAGAGCCTTTCCCAGACACGCCAAACCAGGGTGTCCTTACCACAAACGTGGAACTGCTCCCAATGGCTTTTCCCACTTTTGAATCCGGTCCCCCAAACGAAAATTCAATCGAGATTGCAAGAGTAGTTGACAGGGGGATCAGGGAAAGCAAGATGATTGACCTTGAGAAGCTGGTTATTGAGCCGGCAAAGAAGGTATACATCGTTTTCGTGGATATCAATGTCATAGATTATGATGGCAACCTCATTGATGCATGCACTATGGGCGTGCTCTCTGCACTTAAGTCGGCAATTGTCCCCGGATCGAAAGAAGGCGGAAAGGACTTCACTCTACCAATCAGAAACCTTCCAGTCTCTGTAACCATGGTCAAGATCGGTGATGAGATCGTAGTTGACCCATCCGTAGAGGAGGAACAGCTTTCATCCGCCAGGGTCACAGTCACCATTAGCGAGGACGGCCACCTCAGGGCAATGCAGAAAGGAGACGCAGGTTCTTTCACTCTTGATGAAATCCGAAAAGCTATAAAGATATCAAGCGATACAGGAAAACTAATCCGCGAAAAATATCTTCAGTGATCAATATGTCCAAGAGAACAGTTAAGGTAGGCGCCGCTGGCAGGTTCGGACCAAGGTACGGAGTTACTGTCAGGAAGGCATGGAATGAAATTTACAAACAGAAGATTGCATACTATACCTGCCCTTCTTGCAAGAAGAAGAAAGTCAAGAGAGTTGCCGCGGGAATTTGGGAATGCAGGCACTGCCAGCACAAGTTCGCGGGCGGGTCATATACCCCCGAGCTTGCCAAGGTAGTGGTGCAGGCAGAGGAAACGCAAAATGTATAAATGCATCAGATGCGGAAGGCCTCTTGAAAAATCCTTTGGAACAGCAGAAATTGAATGTGAATGCGGTTCCAGGGTATTCATCAAGGAAAGACCCGGAATTGAAAAAGTAATTCTCGCAAGATAATGAACGTCGAAACCCCTCAGGCATCACACGCCTCCAAAGTGTGTGAACGCTGCATAGGCCGTGCATTCGCCAATGTAGGCACGGGACTTGCAAACCCTGAGCGGGGTCACAATTTTTTACAGCAAATCGAAAACCGGTCGAAGCTGGTGCATATTGCCGTAGTGGAAGAAGAACAGTGTCAGATATGCCAGGGCGTATTCCAGAGGTTGGACGCTTATTTTCAGGAATTTACTGATCAGTCACGGGGCATCGAATTTAAAACATACCTTGTGGGATCGAGATTCCCGAAAGAAACCATGGAAATGGAAGAGTTGCTTCAAAAGGATCTTGGCAGTGATCAGGGTGAATCCATTAAGAGGGAATTCAACCGCGAGTTTGGCAAGGCTATATGGGCAGGAACAGGCAAAGAAGCAGAGTTTTCAGAGCCTGATCTCAATGTAATTGTGGACCTCAATTATGATTCATTTCAGCTAAAGACAAGAAGCATCTTTGTCTATGGCCTGTACAGGAAAATGAGGAGGGACATCCCCCAGACAAGATGGATTCATAGAACTGACATGAACACTTCCATAGAGACTTTGATCGGTGACATCCTAATGCCAATGGTTCAGGGAAGGAACTATTTTCTCCATGGTGCAGGGAGAGAAGACGTGGATGTCCAGATGCTGGGCAATGGAAGAGAGTTCATTATGGAAGTATCAGAGCCCAGGATTCGCACCTTCCCTTTGGAAGAGCTGGAACAGAGGGTCAACAGCTCAGGTGAAGGAGTTGAGATTTCCAAACTGAGGTTCTCCTTGAAAGAAGAGGTAGCAAAACTCAAGGGTTCTGCAAATGATAAGACCTATCTCGTAAGGGTAAGGGCTCCTGCAGACATAGAACGGGAAAGAATGGTGGATGCTGCGAGAAAATTAACTGGAAAACATATTTATCAAAGGACACCATTAAGGGTATCTACCAGAAGATCTGATCTCATCAGGGATAAGACGTTGCAGGATGTCACTGTGGAAGACACCATTGGCCATATCGCCGTGTTAAAGGTGCGGGCTGAAGCCGGGACCTATATCAAGGAACTCATACATGGCGATGAAGGCAGAACAAAGCCAAGTTTGTCTGAAATTTACGGTGAACCTCTGACGGTCGAGAGCCTAGATGTAATTTGGATACACAGGAACGGTGAATAAATGGTAAAGATGTCTCATGGCCCAAGAGCGGGCTCCAGAATGAAAATGACAAAGCGTGTCAAGGATAGAGGCCTGCCTCCAGTTACTAGATTTTTCAAGAACTTTGAAGTTGGAGACCTTGCAGCAGTAAATATTGAGCCATCCATACACAACGGAATGCCCTACCACGGATTCCAGGGACTTACAGGAAGAATAACCGGAAAACAGGGTGAATGCTTTTTCCTTACGGTTAAGATTGGCAGCGTTAGAAAAGAGGTCCTTGCTGCACCTGTACACCTCAAGAAAATAGAAGGAAGATAATGAAAAGCAAGTTTATCACTATACCGGAAGTGTTTGATGTTCTTTCCAAGAAGAAGGAACACGACCCTACTGAGGCTGAGAACCTTGGCTACTGTGAAGCCTTTCTAAAGATGAAAGGCAAGGACGCCAAGAAGGCCGTTGCAGATCTGGTAAAGGATTTCAAGCTCCCTGAGAAAGTGGCGGTGAAACTGGTCGACCTTGTTCCAAAAAGCAAGGAAGAAGTAACCAGCATTGTCTCAGGATACAGTATACTGCTCTCCGAAAAAGATTTAAATAGCCTCGTTAGTTATTTTACAGGCGAGTAAGGCAGGGGAGGCTTTGATTTTTGGAAGAATTTGCATATGTGTTAGACTATCTGCCGCAGGGCAGGGCAGATGATAAGAGTTACCATAAAACCCCACTGGCCATAGCTGTCGGCGAAACTGAATTCAAGCTTTTGGAACTGATACCCAAGACCAATGCAATCATCACCATTGGTGAGAGGGTCTACATTGGAAAGGAGCAGGAGCAGAGGGATAAGGTAATGTCAGTGAAGAGAAGGATCTCCTATGCCGATCTTACAAATGCTGCAATGAATGAACTACCTTTCACACTGGAAAACATCATCAACTCACGTGAGAAAGATTTTGTAAAGTTCTTCAACCAGGCAGAGTCCATTTCAACCAGGCTGCACTCCCTTGAACTCTTGCCGGGTCTCGGAAACAAGACCATGTGGAACATTCTTGACGAGAGGAAAAAGAAGCTTTTTGAGTCATTCCATGAACTTACTGAGAGGGTAAAAACAGTCCACAATCCCCAGAAGATGATCGCCGGAAGAATTGTGGTTGAACTCCAGGAAAGATTTGAAAAGCACAAGCTTTTCGTGGCAAGATGAGTCCGGGATCAAAGGGACTTTACACAAAGAAATATGGACAGGTTCTCCTGCGCAATCCAAAGGTTGCACGCTTTGAAGTTGAGGCCCTGAAACTCCCTCCCGGGTCCAGGATACTTGAAATAGGATCCGGACCGGGAACTCTTACGTCACTTCTCCTTGAAAAAGGATACAAAGTTGATGCAATCGAACCTGACCACAGGTTTTATGAGGAATTGCTAGGGAAGTTCAGCCAATTTTTGGATTCCGGCGCGTTAACTCTTAAAAAAGCTAATATTCTTGATCTTAAAGAGCTGCAGTGTGATGGAATAATAGGCAATGTGCCTTATCACATATCCTCAGAGATCCTATTTCATCTTGGCAATTTCGAATTCAAGAGGGCAGTTCTTATGTTGCAAAGGGAGTTCTGCAGCAGGTTGGTCTCCCAGGTTGGTTCAAAGGATTATTCGAGGCTTTCCGTAAACGCGCAGTTAAGGTTCAGGATCAAAGTAATTGCAAAAGTTTCCAGAAATTCATTCAGCCCTGTCCCTGAGGTCGACTCCTCTGTTATAGAGATCATTCCAAGGGGTGAATTCAGCGAAGATGAAATCCGCAAGGCAGACGCGGTCTTCAGAATACTGTTCTCCAACAGGAGGAAGAAACTTTCATCATCTTTAAGGAAAATTGAAGGGGAAATAGGAAATAAAAGGGTAAATGAACTATCTCCAGAAAAATTGCTGGAGATAGCGCTTCAAGAAATTACTGGCTAGAAGTGCCTTTAGATTCTTTTGCCCTCTTAGTTATTTCATCCAGGCCTACAATGGACATAGGATTGCTTACCCCTACGGCCGGGGTGTTGGCAGGGATCATCATAAGGGTGCCTTTTCCTTCAAGCCCGATTTCATAAAGAATGTTCATCCACCTGAGCTGGAAAGCAGTTGGATTATTGGTATACTGGTTTGCTGCTTCAACCATTTTCTGCGCTGCTTCCACTTCAGCAATTGCCAGAGTTACTCTTGATCTCCTCTCTCTCTCGGCCGATGCCTGTCTTGACATGGCCTCCTGGAGGTTCTGTGGCACGATAACATCCCTTATTTCAACGGATGATACTTTTATTCCCCAGTTCTCTGTCTTTTCATCGATGATCTCTCTTGCTGCCTCGCCTATTTTCTCCCTTTCCGAAAGAACTTCGTCAAAAGAACTCTTACCAAGAACTTCCCTCAGGGTAGTCTGGGCAGAGTAGTTTGTTGCAGCTCCATAATTTTCGACGTTGAGTACTGCTTTCTGGGGATCCACGATCTGGAAATACATGACCGCATCCACATTGATTGGCACATTATCTTTTGTGAAAGTGCTCTCTGTCTTGAAGGAAACTACCTGTATCCTGGTTGACATTATCGATGAGACCTTGCTAACAATTGGCCACACGTAGATGACGCCGGGACCTTTGATCTGTGAGAATCTTCCTAATGTGAACACAGCTCCCCTCTCCCATTCTTTCAATATATGGAGACCGGAGAGCAGGATGAAGACAATTATCAAGAAGATAATTATAAGTGCTATATCTAGGCTGCTCATGTTATGATTACTGCAAATCAATATAAAAATATTTGTAAAATAGAAATATACTTATAAAAATATCTGAGACTATATAATTATGGAAAATCTAAAAATTTTCCTTTGAGCAAATCCACTCCCGGGTGTAATTATCAGGTTAAAAACTCCATGAAATATGTTTAAAGGGTGTTCTGATACTGTATGGGTATTCAATGGAGTTCAGAGCACATTTAGTATCTTGGCAAGACATTGAAAAGTGGTGCAGTGCCATAAGAGAACAGGTAGTGGACAGCTTTTCACCAGAGGTCATCATTGGTTTGTCACGCGGAGGACTCGTTCCATCCAGGATTCTCTCAGACTCATTATGGATCAAGGATCTTCTTTCAATCAAGACAGAACACTGGGGTATTACAGCGACTAAAAGTGGACACGCAGTCCTCAACGATCCAGGGAAGCTGAACTTAACGGGAAAAAAAGTGCTCATAGTTGATGACATAACTGATACCGGCCAGAGCATGAAACTGGCCTACGATTTTGTCAGAAGCCAGGACCCCGCAGACATTAAGACTGCAACTATGCTTCATATAACAAGATCAGAATTCGTTCCTGATTTTTATGGTGAACTTGTAGACCAGAAGCAGTGGACATGGTTTATCTTCCCATGGAACGTATACGAAGACCTGGACAATCTGCTTATGAAGGCAATGAAGAACAAGTTAAGTCTCTCAGGCATCAAGTCTCTTCTTTTGGATGAGTATGATCTCGATATTGCAAACAGCCACCTGGAAAAGGTGCTCAAGGATTTTGTAAGATCCGGCAAACTACGGGAAGAATCTCAGAATTATGTGAAAGTGGGGAAGTAGCAATTTCAGTGGATTATAGTTCCAGCCTTTCCATCAATTACCATTCCAGCTTCATCCAGTGAACCTATAATCGCCTGTTTCCCTGTAACTCTTGCAAATTCAAGGGCTGCCCGGACTTTGGGTCCCATGCTTCCCTTAGGGAAAATGCCAGATTGCAATTCCCCCTCCAGATCAAGGGCGCTGATTTCCGGAATAAACTCCTCTTGCGAACCGCCGTAATTCCTGTATACCCCCTTGACATCGGTGAGAATTACAAATTTGTCCACTTCCAGTATTCTTGCAAGTAGTGATGACGCAAGATCCTTGTCGATGACCGCGTCTACGCCCATGTATCCCCTGTCTGACTTTACCACGGGAATTCCTCCCCCACCCGTGCATATGGGCATGAACCCATCATTTAGGCAGTTGAATATTGCAGAACGTTCCACAATATCCTTGGGAACTGGTGAGGGAACAAGCCTCCTGTAGCCCTTGTTTTCCTCTTCTTTCATCAGCCATTTCCTCGTTTTCATAAGGTCATCGGCAGTTTCCCTGTCGTAATAAGGGCCAATTGGCTTTGTTGGGCTAAGGAATGCAGGGTCATCGCTGTCCACGACAGTTCTTGTCATTATGACTGAAGCTTCTTTCATTATCCCCTTCTTCAGCTTCACACTGTCATAGGCTTCGGCAAGAATCTCGCCGATGAGGCCCTGTGACATGGCTCCGCAGGCGTGAAGGGGCATAGCCTTGGTAACCTTTCGAGAGGATTCATTCTGAAGAAGTATGTTGCCAACCTGCGGGCCATTCCCATGTGTTATGATAACATTATTTTCCAGGATAATATCGGAAATCCTCTCAAATGCTTCAGTAGCCCTGTTAAGCTGGGAATCAAAGGTGCTGTCATCTCCGTTTCTCAAGAGGGCGTTACCACCAAAGGCAATGAGTATCTTCTTCATGAAATCACCAGAATTTCAGGTGTATGCCATTCTGATTCAATATTTAATTCCAGTGCTTGTTATTTTGAAGGATATTTGAAATATTTCATACCAGGCAAATTATCGGCAAAGCGAAAAGCAATTCTTACATGAAGTGCTCTCCTTCTCATGAAACTCGTTATAGCCCATACGCCAGACCCGGATGATTCCTTCATGTTTTACGCGATGTTCGAAAAGAAGATTCCCTGTGCTTTTGAGTACGATCAGGTTGTAAAGGACATTGAAACTCTGAACAAGGAAGCTCCAGAGGAACTGTATGATGTTACTGCTATTTCTGCCAACGGATATGCAAAGGTGCACGACAAGTACTACCTCACAACATCCGGTGCAAGTTTTGGCCTCAGCTACGGCCCTGCAGTGGTTGCAAAGAAGGAAGTTGACCTTTCCAAGTCTGTGGTTGCAGTGCCGGGGAAATTCACTTCTGCCTATCTGCTTTACAAGATGTTCGCCCCTGAGCCCAAAGAATTCAGGGAAGTCAGGTTTGACCAGATTCCCGAAGCTGTACTTTCAGGAGAAGTTGATGCAGGCATCCTGATTCACGATGAGCAACTTACTTTCCAGAACAAGGGATTGATCAAAGTCCTTGACCTATATGAGAAGTGGAAGCAGTATGCTGGAGACCTCCCAATCCCTCTCGGGTTCAACGCCATTAAGAAATCAGTGGGAAAAGATGTTGCAATGAAGTACAAGAAAGACTTCGAAGATTCCATCAAGTATTCTATGAATAACGAAGATGCTGCAGTGAAATACTCACTTAAATATGCCAGGTACGCAGACATGGAACTTGAGAGAAAGTTCATCAGGATGTACGTGAACCCATTGTCCATAGACTTCGGCGAAAAGGGCAGGAAGGCACTGGATCTCTACTACAAGAGGGCAGTGTCAATGAATCTCATCGAACCCTTCAACCTGGAAATAATTTAGATAAATCTTATAAAGACTGCAGTGGCAATAAGAACCCCTCCAATGAGGTAGTCCATATATTTTGGAGGCACCTTGGAAATAGCTTTTCCAAGCCCTTTGCCTGCAATGAATACCATTGCCGTGAGAGCTACGCCGCTGGCCAGGAAGAATACAAGCAATATTGTTCCGATTTGAAGATTGCTCAGTGTGGCTGCCGAAATTACAATGGGAAGAAGCGCAAGGTCTGGAAAGGCACTCACTGAAATTGCCGAAGTCTCCGAGAATGAGGTTTCCTCATGTGATTCACGGTAACCGTTTATTATGAAGTAGAGTCCAATGATTACAAGGAGCACTTCGCCAGCAAGAAGAAGATAACTGACATAGCTGTGGATGAGAACCAACCCTGCATAAAAAATTGCCATGGCAACTACTATGGATGTTGCCGCATGGGCAAAGCCAAGACCGGCTGCAACGCCATATTTCTTAGTTGAAGAGTAAGCCTTCGCAGATGAAATCACGGTGAGCGGAAGCCAGTGGTCCGGTGCAATCATATGCAAAGAGGAGACAGAAAGGGCAACCAGAAGCAGCAATACATAAACGCTCACTCACGTTAATAGGAAGTTGTTATAAAAAGATGGATTTTCTAGCTTTTTCATAAGCACTTACAAAAATTGGCACGGAAGGGGAAGTTTAAAATTTTTTCTGGCATTAATGCAATGATAAACGTGACTTCTTTACAATGGGTTCAGGATGAAATACAGGCAATGAAGGATGCAGGAAGATTTGTCCCTATCAAAGTTCTCCAGTCACCACAAGGTGCCTGGGTCAAGATAGAAGGTAACCGGGTCCTTAACATGTGCTCAAATAATTATCTCGGCCTCGCCAACCATCCAGAAGTGAAGAAGGCAGCAATTGAGGCCATAGAGGAGTTTGGTGTTGGAGCAGGCGCAGTAAGGTCAATTGCGGGCACAAACGAGATTCATCTCAGGCTGGAAGAGAAAGTTGCAAAGTTCAAGCACATGGAAGCTGCCCTGGTATATCAGGGGGGCCTCCTTGCGAATTCAGGAACAATTCCTCCAATTGTGGGCAAAGAAGATTATGTCCTAAGTGAAGAGCTAAACCATGCAAGCATAATTGACGGAGTTAGGTTGAGCGGTGCCCAGAGGGGTGTCTACAAGCACCTTAATACGGGTGACCTTGAGGTGAAACTGAAAGAGAATGTGAAAAAGTACAGGCGTTCACTGGTCATAACTGATGGAGTTTTTTCCATGGACGGGGACGTCGCACCACTTACTGAGATTGTGGAACTTGCGGAGAAGTACGGTGCAATGAGTTACGTTGACGATGCGCACGGGGAAGGTGTCCTGGGGGATCATGGAAGGGGAATATGCGATCATTTCGGTGTTTCTGACAGGATAGACGTTGAAATGGGAACATTCTCCAAAGCCATCGGCTCAATGGGCGGGTTTGTTGCTGGTTCAGAAGACCTGGTTGAATATCTCAAGAGAAAGGCAAGGCCATTCCTTTTCAGCAGCGGCCTCAACCCCGGAGACACAGCAGCCGTCCTGAAATCCATTGAGATAATGGAGAAGGACGATTCACTGCTGAGGAAACTGTGGGACAATGCAAAACTTCTCAGGGAAAAGCTCAACGAAATAGGCTTTAATACAGGGAGCACAAAGACCCCCATAACGCCAGTCATAGTGGGGGATGAGAAAAAGACGCTGGAACTCAGCGGGCTTCTTTACAAAGAGGAAAAGGTCTTCGCATCGCCAATTGTGTACCCCACTGTGGCCATGGGTGCGGCAAGAATCAGGCTGATGCCTTCGGCTGTACATTCCGGGGACGATATCAGCTACACTGTTGAAGCGTTCCAGAAAGTTGGAAGGAAGCTTGGGATTATCAGGTAATCCCTACCCGTTTCCATAGCTTTTCCCCTCCTGTTCTTGAACTTGACGCCCTGCAGAGCTAACCAAACAGTGGTTGAGATTCAAATCATAAATACTCAGAAGCAATTCCGTGAAGCATGTGCGTTTTTTGCAAGCTGGAAATCGGCAGCCCAACGTGTGAATGTGAGTGTGAAACAGAAGAGGGACAGAAGCACTGCTCTGAATGCGGACACACGTTGATGTCATCACCTTCAAAGTCATAGTTTTAGTAGAATGAAGATGGCAGGATTATTGGATATTATCAGAATTCCGGATTCCGGTGCGACACTTTTCAGCTTTGCCACAGATCTCATTCCGGGAACAGTCAGGGACAGGCCCAACAGGTTCCTTGTAAATGTTGACATGGAAGGAAAGAACATACCTTGCCACCTTCACGACCCGGGAAGGCTTCGCGAACTCATATTCCCCGGAAACAAGGTTCTTGTAAGGGAGACAAAAGGAATAAAGACATCCCATTCTGTAACTGCGTCACGTGATAACGATGAATGGGTCCTCACTGATACAAGGATCCACTCAGAAATAGCCTCAAGATTCCTTCCTCCCAATACCCGGAAAGAAGTTGCAATTGGCAACCACAGAATAGACTTCCAATGGGAAGACACGCTTATTGAGGTCAAAGGGTGCACTATGCTAGTGGGAGAAACTGCAACTTTCCCTGATGCGCCGACAAAGAGGGGCAGAGAGCATATTGAAATTCTGAGGCAGCATGTTTCCAGTGGAGGAAGGTCTGCACTTTTCATCCTTGCATTCAGGAAGTCAGCCAAATGTTTCATCCCGAACAGTAATACTGACCCGGAATTCTCAAAGGAATTTTACAAAGCCCTGAATGATGGTGTGGAAGTGTTCATACCGCGGTTATCTTTTGAGAATGGAAATATCCTGTTCCAGGGTGCCATAGATGTTTGTGGGCCCTGAATTATCAGACTTCTCTGCAAATTCTGCAAAATGGATCATTTTCAGGGGTAAACAAAACAAAATGGTTTTATCTAACTCTTGTATCGTCAAGCCCGAACAGTCTTGGAATACGCAACCGGAAAGGGAGTCAGGAACACAGTTTTTCCGTCCGGTTTATTTGTTTTTTTGCCAGGCAGAAAACCAATCAAGTTGATTTTAATGAAATTGAGTTTGGAAATAATTAATGGAGAAAAAGACAAGGGTGAAGTGGAATGAACAGGTACCTTATCCTTGAAGACGGAACGGTTCTCAAGGGGGTCGCTTTTGGTTACACCGGGGATTCCTATGGCGAAATAGTCTTCACAACATCAATGACAGGATACCTGGAATCCATCACTGATCCATCCTACAGGAACCAGATACTTACTTTTGCCAGCCCCACGGTTGCAAATTATCCTCTCAAAATGGGAGTTTTTGAAAGCGATTCGGTCCAGGTTTCCGGAATTGTTGCCAGAGACGCACATGCCAAACTCCTGATAGACCAGAGCTGGCTGTACTTCAACAACCTGCTGGAGGAACAGAAGGTTCCAGGCATAGATATGGTCGATACAAGGCTCCTTGTGAGGAAGATCAGGGAGAAAGGTGTGATGCGTGCATATATTTCTTCATCACCGGAGGTGCCTAAGGCTTTCCCTGATCCAATGGATCAGGATGTGGTTTCAAAGGTAACCTGCAGCGAACCGTACCATGTTGAAGGGAATGGCAGGCACAAAGTTCTCTTCATAGATGTGGGTGCAAAGAAAAGCCTGGTGAGGGAGCTTTCAAATCTCGCAGACCTGTACGTGGTACCATACGACAGCAACTTTGAGAAGATAGACTACGATTATGACTCAATCTTCATCTCAAATGGTCCCGGCGACCCATCCCATATCTCACTGTCAAAGGTAACTGACTTTATCAGGAAGCGCTCTGATGATTCGCACATATATGGGGTTTGCCTGGGCCACCAGATAATTTCATTAGCCCTTGGAGGCAGGACAGTGAAGATGAAGTTTGGTCACAGGGGTTCAAACCACGCCGTGACAGATGGAAATAAGATATTCATCACCACTCACAACCATGGCTACGCAGTGGACGAGGAATCTTTGGCGAACACCGGGCTCATGGTAACCCAGTGGGATATCAATGACAGAAGTGTTGAAATGGTCAGGCACACCGATAAGCCCATATTCAGTGTCCAGTACCATCCTGAGGCGTCGCCTGGCCCAAGGGACGCTAAATGGTTTTTTGAAGACATAAGAAAGGACCTGGAGGTGCACTGATGCCTCTTGACAAATCAATTAAAAAAGTGCTGGTCATAGGATCAGGGCCTGTTGTCATTGGCCAGGCGGCTGAGTTTGACTATGCAGGCTCACAGGCATGCCTTTCCCTGAGGGAAGAAGGAATTGAGGTCGTACTACTTAATTCAAACCCTGCGACAATCCAGACTGACCACAGTGTTGCTGACAGGATCTACATTGAGCCAATCAGCGTTGAGGCAGTGGACCGCATCATCGCAAAGGAAAAGGTTGACTCCATTCTTCCCACAATGGGCGGACAGACAGCACTCAATCTTGCTCTCAAACTGAAGAGAGGAGGAATTTTTGAGAAATATCCCGTGAGGATCATCGGAACACCCATAGAAACAATTGACACAGCGGAGGACAGGGAGAAATTCCACAGGCTCATGCTTGATATAAACGAACCAGTGGCCCCGTCAGCAAGGCTTACTATCAGCAATTATGAAGTGGAGATTCCGAAACTTGACATTTATCCGTTGATTGTAAGAACATCCTTCTCTCTGGGAGGTTCTGGAGGCAAAATCCTAAGGACCGGGGAGGAACTTACGGCTCTCGCAAATGAGTTTTTCAGGGTCTATCCTGATGAGGGGCTTGAACTGGAAAAATCCCTTGAAGGGATAATGGAAATCGAGTATGAAGTTATAAGGGACAATGCGGGAAACTGCATTACCATATGTAATATGGAAAACCTGGACCCCATGGGAGTCCACACAGGCGAAAGCATTGTTGTCACACCATCACAGACAATGAGCGATCAGGAGTACCACAACCTGAGGGATTCCGCAATCAAGGTCATTTCAGCACTGGGAATACGGGGGGCATGCAACATACAGTTTGCGCTCAATCAGGAAACTGGGGAGTATTACATCGTTGAGGTGAACCCGAGGACCTCCAGGTCATCTGCATTAGCTTCCAAGGCAAGTGGCTACCCCATCGCGAGAACCTCAAGCAAGATTGCTGTGGGGTATAACCTGACTGAGATCATCAACCCAATAACAAAGAACACTTCCGCGGCATTTGAGCCTTCACTGGACTACATAACAGTAAAAATTCCAAGATGGCCGTTTGACAAATTTGAGGTGGAGAGGAAAATTGGAGTCCAGATGAAATCCATCGGGGAAGTCATGGGCATTGGGAGGACATTTGAAGAAGCTTTCTTCAAAGCGATAGCCTCTCTGGAAACCAAGGAATCCCAGACTCTGAGGGTCCCGGTTTCGGATGAGAAACTCAGGGAACTTATCAGGATACCCTCTGACCTGAGGATTTATGCAATAATGGAAGCACTGCTCAGGAAATGGAGCCCTGAAGAAGTGAGCAAGTTATCCAGATATGCAATTTACTTTACTGAGAAGTTGAAGAATGTCACCGACAGGCTTGCGGAACTCAGCACCGGAGTAATGCCGGGGAATCTCAAGGAACTCAAGTACACCGGCATTCCAGATTCCCTCATTTCCGCATTCACCGGGATCCGGGAAACAGAAATTTACAAGGAGAGGGAGAAACAGGGAATATTCCCTGCATACAAGGCCATTGACACATGTTCAGGAGAATTCTTTGCCGAGACCCCATATCTTTATTCCACATTTGACCAGGAAAACGAATTTCTTAATATGGACAGGAAAAAAGACACTGTGGTGGTCCTTGGTTCGGGCCCCAACAGAATTTCACAGGGACTGGAATTTGACTACGGCTCGGTTAAGGCAGTTCTTAAATTGAGGGAGAGCGGCTTCAGGACGGTGATGGTCAACAGCAACCCCGAAACTGTCTCAACAGACTTTGACGTTTCTGACGTTCTGTATTTCGAACCACTTTCCCTGGAACATATCTGCAACATCATAAGGAGAGAATCTCCCTGCAGGATCATAATTCAGTTCTCAGGCCAGACTGGCCAGAACCTTGCAATGCAGATCAGGGAAATATTCGGGGATGAAGTAATTCTGGGGACTTCTCCACAGAGCATTGAGGCTATTGAAGACAGAAAGAAATTTGCAGAGGCGCTCAGGGAATATGGCATACAGCAGCCTGAATTTGTGACTGTTACAAACATGCAGGGGGCAGTGGATGCCATTGAGAAGACCCCTCTTCCGGTCATTGTGAGGAGCAGCTTCATAATAGGGGGAAGGGCCATGGATATTATCAACGAGAAGGAGGAGGTATACGGCAGGGTAGCAGCACTTCTCCAGGAACGGCCAGGCTTCCCGGTTCTCCTGAGCAGGTACGTGGAGGATGCCACAGAAATTGATGTTGATTTTGTATCAGATGGGAAGAATTTCGTGATATCTGGTATATGCGTACACGTAGAGGAGGCGGGGACACATTCTGGCGATGCCACTATGACACTTTCTCCCGACTCGCCTGACAATAGGACCAGGGAAAGGATAAGGGACCTTGTTGCCACCTTTGTGGCAAGATATAAACTCAAGGGTTTCTCCAATCTCCAGCTTGCAGTGAAGGGCAACGATATTTTCGTAATTGAGCTGAATTCGAGGGCAAGCAGATCTCTTCCATTTGTAAGCAAGGCCACAGGCGTAGACTGGATATCAGTGGGAATCGATGCAATGCTTACTGGCAACCTCAAGGCACAGAAAGAGGTTGAGCCGAAAAGCTATTTCGTGAAAATACCTGCATTCCCGTTTAACAGATTCCTGGACCTTGATGCAATACTTGGCCCTGAGATGAAGTCCACAGGAGAGGGGATGACAGCAGGCAGGACTCTGGAAGAGGCTCTTGGAAAAGCCTTGAAAATGATGAATGTCAGGATGCCCAGCAAGGGATCCGTGGTAATATCAGTAAGCGACAAGGATAAGGATCAGCTGCTTGATATAGCCAGATATTTCTCGAAGATTGGGCACAAACTGGTTGCCACCCCAGGGACCAGGCATTTCCTGAGGGAAAACGGCCTTGATGCAGAAGTCATCTATAAAATGGAGGATGTGAGGGAACCCAGAATTGACCGGTTTATAAGCGAAAACAGGCCCGATCTGATCATAAACACACCCAGCTCTAGGTCGGGGTCAATCAAGGACGGCTACCAGATAAGAAAACTTGCAATCAGGAAGAACATACCTCTGATCACCAACCTGAAACTGGCGGATGCATTTGTCCAGACCCTCAGAGCTGGAGAAAAATCAGATTTCAGGGAAATACGGGAATACTGGAGTGCACAATGAACCTTAAAACTGCAAAGGAGACATTCCCTGCCATTTATGCTGGAATCAGGAGCCAATCCCCTCCTCACCATTTTGAATTCAAGGATCCTTTCTGGGTTCTAATAACAACCATAATGTCCCACAGGACAAAGGATGAGGTGACTGATGTCGCAGCAAGAAACCTTTACAACAGGTACGCCGACGCAAAGGGACTTTCACAGGCAAAATACGAGGACGTTTATGAGCTGATTTCGCGGGTAGGGTTTGCAACAGTAAAGGCCCGGAGAGTCATAGATGCGGCTACTATAATTATGGACAGGTACAGTGGCAAGGTTCCTGATACAATTAAGGAACTGACAGTAATACCCGGTGTTGGAAGAAAGACTGCAAACGTTGTACTTGCAGATGCGCTTGGCAAGCCTGCCATAGCAGTGGATACCCATGTCCACAGGATCAGCAACAGGATTGGCTGGTCCAGTACAAAGAATCCTGATGAGACTGAGCAAGAACTAATTAAGATTATACCTGAGGAATACTGGCTGGGTTTCAACCCCATGCTGGTGGAATTCGGCAAGAAAATATGCAAACCCATCGGGCCTAAGTGCGGGGAATGTTCCATAAATGCTTACTGTTCCTATTACAGGGAAACCAGCAAGAATCCGGATAAAGGCAGCAAAAATAAGGCAAAGAAAAACTCTGGAAAATAGAGTCAGTTTATCCTTCGGCAGTTTGTGATTCGGTGTATTTTCTTCATTAAGGTTATCAGTAACGAAAAAAAGGCAGGAAAACTTCGTGATTAAGCTTCCCGCTAATAAATTTTAGAAATGTTACTGGAATATGAAATAATAATATTCCAGTTAAGATTATATTGGGGAGGAGGGAAATCTTCCCTTAGCTTCTTCAATCATGTGTACTACTTTCTGTTTGAATGGGGTGAATGCTTCCGGGGATTCCGGGTATTTTTCGTAAAGTTCGTTCATGGTTTTCATCCTGCCCACTGCCCAGACAAGGTTTGTAAATGCACTGATGTTTCTTGCCCCCTTGAGCACCATTTTGAACTTTGCCCCCATGCTCAGATCCGGAATGAGTCCGAGGGTAATGTCCGATGCCTCTTTTGTTGTAAGGAAAGATTTCATTCCATAATTCAGGATATCGTTGTTCAAAGACTGCAGGTAAATCCTGAAAACTTCCATTCCTGCCATCTTTTTTCCGTATGCCTGATTATAGTCGACGTTGTATTGCCACAGTCCATTAACTGAGGTATCATTTGCCTCTATGGCCCTTGCTGCATTCTCGCCTGATAGTATGCCCGATATAAGGGCGGGGCCAATTCCTCCCGCACTGATTGGGTTTGGCATAACCATGCTGTCGCCTGCACCCATATAACCATTATAAACAAGGCTCTCCATATTCCTTCTCACTGCAACGGACCATGAGCCCTTTCCATTGTTGTTTTTGTTCCAGAGTTTCAGGTTCTTGAACAGCGGGTTCCATTTCACATATTCATCAATGAGTGTCTGGAGATTGTCCTTCTTTCCAAGTTTTGCGTTTCTTATGTCAAGGCTCCTTTTCTGTACTCCAAGGCCTATGTTGACCCTGTTTCCGCTCTTGGGAAACACCCATCCGTAACCACCGGGTGCCATCAGGTTGTTGAGGTGGATCAGGGCATTGTCCCTGTCATAGTAGGCGAGGTCATCGCCATTCAACTCAAACTCGTAAATGTATCTTCCCGTGGATTCAACATCATCTATATCCACGACCTTGTCCACGTATGGGTTCTCTGGGAGATTTCTTCTAATGACAGTGGAGATGCCCAGTGCGTCTATTACTACCCTGGATTTGAAGGAGAATTCTTCTTTGTCCTTATCTCTGCCGTATATTCCGACCACTTTCTTGTCTTCAATGATTGGGCCCTGAACCTCAAACTGGCTTTTGTAGTTGGCACCGGATGCCTTTGAAATCTGGAGAAGCTTGGCTTCAAATTCCGGCCGGTCAAGGGTGTAGCCAACGCCCTCGAACATGAATCTGGTCTCGAGGTCAGGAGAAAGCGCATACACTCCGTCAACTCTCCTGTCGAGTTCGGGCTGGCCAAACTTCACGCCCATTTTTTTCTGAACAAAATCAATGTGAGATCCTGCAACTGCATCGCCACAGGTCCAACCCCAAACGGTCTTTTTCCCAACCTCCGCTTCGGGGTTTCTGTCAAGCAATAGAACATTTTTACCTTTTCTAGCTGCGGCAGCCGCGGCAAGGGTTCCTGCCAAACCTGCACCGGCAACAATTATATCGTATTCTCCGCCACTTTTCATAGAAACCTACTAGGTTCTCTGTATATTCGTCAATATTTAAACCTTATTTAGCCGACCCGAATATGCACAGTTCTGTGCATTGCACATCTTTTTTCTTATACTGCGCAAGCTAACTATGTATCCGGTCTAAGTTCACTTTCTCGTCTAAGTGCAAAAAAATTATGCCAATGCCCTATCATGTGCCTGAACAGTAATCCCATGAAGAGCCAGAAGAACAATTCCGGAAACTATGCAGATGTGGTGGTGGTTGGAGCTGGCCCGGCTGGCTCCACCGCTGCCCTAAAGCTCTCCGAGGCTGGTTTCAGTACTCTGGTCATCGATTCCAAAATGGAGATTGGCGCTCCCGTTATCTGTGCAGATCTGGTTAACCTGGAACTCCCGGAACTGGAAGGATTAAGGGACGACACGAGGGTCAGGCTCATTGAACCGGAACATGTCGAACTCAGAGCAGGGGGCAGGTCCTTTACTATTCATCCCGAAATGGGAGAGAATGATGCATTCAATACGGTGGTTGAAAGGGATCGCCTAGACAAGGAATTAATTTCGAGGGCTGTTATTACAGGCGCCAGGTTAAGGATAAGATCAGAATTCATCGACGCGACCCAAGAAGAAAGTAACGTTATTGTAAGATACAAGGAGAGCGGAAAGATGGTATCAGTTGACGCCAACCACTTAATATTGGCAAATGGCACCCCAAAGTTAGGGGCGAAAAGCGAGAAGCTGGCTGAAAGAAGGATCAGATATTACTATGAACGCTCAATCATAGATAAAGGACCCTTGATCCCGGTCATTGATGTTGGTACTGGATCCAATCTGAATTACCTGGTTCCAAGGGGACACAACCAGTTCAATCGCGTCGGAATCAGGGATTCGCAAAGTTATTTGGAGACAACGAATGATCAAAAAGATCGTGGCAGGGAGATTATTTCCGGAAACAGGGAAGTTATTCTTGCGGAGGAACCAATTCCAGGGAATGGCCGGATCATTAACACTGGCATTGCCGCAGGGCTGTATGACGGCTTCTTCCTTACTGGCTTCAGGGAATCAGTAATTTCAGGAAGATTGGCAGCACAGGCAATAATTGGATCCCAAAGTTCCGGAGAGGGTGCACTGGGATCATATTCCAGAAAGATCGGAGAAAGCCTTTTTAAGGGAATGAAAACCCAACTACAGTTCCGGGAGGCAATATCGAAAGCCAGCTTGGATCAACAGGCTGATCTATTTTCCACCCTTTCCCAATATGATTATCGTAAGGTTTCTGTGGATGAAATCATGTCAAGATCAGGCTTGACCATTAGAAAAATTCAAGAAATCCTTGGAATGGGAGATTAGCTCAAGTTTTCTGCATCTTCCAGGCCGAAGTTGCCGGATTTTATCTGGGATCTCATCATCTTCTTGAATCCGCGGTTTCCTTTCATGGCCTTCATGTTGTTCTTCATGGCCTTGAATTCCCTCAAAAGGGATCTAATGTCAGTCTCAGACCGCCCTGAACCTCTGGCTATCCTGGAGATTCTCTTGGCATTTATTTCATCTGGATTCTCAAGTTCAAAATAAGTCATTGAATCCATTATGACCCTGTAATTCCCGAGTTTTTCCTGAGCTGTTTCTATGGCATTGGAGTCGATTTTGTTTCCACCCGGCATCTTTGCGAGCGGAAGCGAGTCAAACATTTTTGAAATCAATCCCGGCTGGGCAAATTTCTCCCATATTTCGTACATGTCCTTCAGGTTGAATTTCCCGGACATGAGCTTGTTCATGGACTCTTCTGCCTCTTCCTCGGAAATATTCGTTTCCTTGAATGCCTCGAGCAGGGTTTCCAGGTCTCCAAGTCCCAGGAGCCTGGAAAGGAATTTCTTGGACTGGAAGATTTCAAGGTCTTCCGGGTGTTCGCCAGTACCAATGAAGTATACCGGTGCGTGAATTTGGGACACAGCGCTTAAGGCACCGCCTCCCTTGCCGGTTCCGTCCATTTTGGTAAGTATGACGCCAGTTATGCCCACGGCATCGTTAATGGTCTGAGCCTGTGGACCTGCCTGCTGGCCCACGGTGGCATCAATCACCAGAAGTACCTCGTCTGGATTGAAGGTGGCCTTAATCTCCTTGATTTCTTTAATGAGGTCGTCATTCAGGGAGTCCCTGCCGCTGGTGTCAATAATCTTCACCTTTAGTTCGCTGTGTGACTTGAGGCCATTCTTAATGATCTTTACCGGGTTCTTCTCACCCTTTTCCCCATAAAAAGGGACATTGAGTT
>JAMDCA010000030.1 GCA_023489435.1 Thermoplasmatota archaeon | reverse complement strand
ATGTTGTGGACAGCCTTGACCTTGAAATTGCCGCAATTGCCCTTGGAACTGCAAAAGGTGCCCTGGACAAGGCCATTGATTATGTGAAGGTCAGGAAGACATTTGAAAGGCCGCTCAAGGATTACGGCCCTGTGGCAAATGGCCTGTCAAAGTTGATGGCAGAATATCTTGCCCTTTCCTCATTCATGGATTCTGTGGATGAAAAGGATGAGCGCGGGAGATTGTCCCTGAAAGTCCTTTCCGTTGACTTCGCAAAGAGGGCAACAAAAGCAGCCCTTCAGTATCACGGCGGTTATGGATACATTGAGGATACCGGTGTGGAAAAATTCTACAGGGATGCCATGGGACTGTCAATACTGTTCCAGCGGCCGCACCACGACTCAATGAGGCTGTCAAAAGAAATATTTGGTGAAAAATCCGGGTATCTTTAATTTTTATTATCTAAGAAGATACCTCTTCTTTTTCCCCGTCAACAATTTGTGCTTGGCTGTGCTTGGGTTCAGGTTCTTCCCTGGCTCCCTCTTCCACTTCTTCAACACGGTATCCATTGGAAAGGATTGATCCGCCAATGAAACCTCCCAGTGTGGGAACAAGGATATAGTCAAATGCCAGGTCCTTCACAAGCGCGGTTGTCTGCAGTCCCAGCAGGTTAAGTGCCGGTGCAACGAGTGTGGTCTGGATATACGGGTTTCCTATGTATCCTGCATATGTGACAAGGGTTGATGCGGGAACAAACAGTGCCAGTACAATTGCCAGCACACTCAGTATAGCCCCTGATATCAGGCCTGCCAGAAAGCCCCTTGCCGATCCCCTGGAGGCAAGGCCAGCTGCTATGCCTGCGGCAAACCAACCGTATAGTGTAATCCAGCCAAACAGCGCGAGCATAATAAGTCCTGCAAGAATTCCTGCACCTATGCTCCCGTACATTATTCGGTCAGACGACATATGACATGGCATTTCGTTTCTCGTATATTAAAATTTTATCTATGTTACATGGTTTGAAAACTTCGCCATCGTTAATTGTAAGCAAATGCGCCCTCCAAGCCACTTCAGCCATAAGAGAACAAGGGATTCCGGGAATTCCGGAGCCCCATGATCTCAAGATTTTCTGTACTCCCAGAGAATAAGAGTCAGGTTCCGCTGAAAAAGCCAGGAAAGATCACAAAGTCCACGGAGATACATAGGATACCCGCATATACCGTTTCAGATTAACAAGAGAAAGGGAGAAAAGGACAATTCTGTGAATTCAGTATTAAAGAACCAGCCTAATTACTTATGATAGGCTTTCTTACCACTCAAAATAATAAATTTCTATGGAAATAAAATCCTTTTTCTGGGCATGGGGTTCTGGAAGATGGGCTGAAACGAGGTTTGTGTCCATGGTGATCATGTTTTACGTGGCACTTTTCCTTCTCATAAGTCCGTTATTCCCTGGAGTATCATGGTTCCAGCTTGGCGATTTCACTTTGCCGGTTGTGAATTATTACCACGTGATTATGATACCTTTCGCTCTGCTGATGATCATTCTGGTGCTGCATCTGTTCGATACACCTTTGCGCATCAGGAAACTGGTAAATTTAAGTGTCTACCCGGTCATTCTTTTCAGCATTCTGGGCCTCTTCCTCTTTTATCCGTCCTGGGGAGCAACGGCAGATGAGGCATTTCAGGCAATCAGGGACATTATAGTCTTTCTGGACGCGTTGTTAACAATAGTCACCCTCCTGATTTTTCCATTCAGAAACAGTGAGAAGTTCAGGAAAATCTGGGGAGCATACTTCCTTATCCTGATCGCAGGGATTTCTGCTGAGATAGCTGCAACCTTCGGGATGCTCCTGGAGTATGGAAGCCTATTCGGATTCAATTCTGTAGGATTCTTCAATAATTATGTAAACTCGCTGGGAGGCCTGCAGACATTTCTGGGAAACCTTCTGACATCACATTCCCACCAGATGCTTCCAGCCATAATGGGGATGATTGTGGGCGCAAGCGCCCTCATATTCGGTTATGAGAAGTTTCCCTCAAAACTGAGAAACGCAGTCAACATCGGCACTGTGGTGGCAATCTTCGGCACCCTTTCCATGACTTACCTGTACTGGATTTCCTCCTTCGGTACTTATGTTATTCCAGCAGTATTTGTGTCCGGAACCGGTGGAATGAACGGGCTTGCGCTGGATGATACCCAGACGGGCATTGTAGGAATAGGGGCCATGATAGTCCTTGCCGGGATCTATCTTGGAATAAGAAAAGAAAAAGGCAGCAAATTACTTTCATACGCAACTCTCGGCTCGTGGCTGGGGGCAATGTTCGGGATGGTGGGTGTGGGGTACATCATCGAATTAAACGAAGTTTACTATGGTTTCGGCACCAGTGGCGTACCACCCGACGGCGGTCCAGGGTATCTCTACGACATGGCGTTTACCAACGGCCATCTTCTCTTTGTCTTTTTCCTGCTGACATTAATTGCAGGAATATTCATCGCACTGAAGTGGTTTGATGGGGATTCACGGTTCAAACCGTATATTGGCGGCCTGGCCATTGCGGGGATTGTAATCGGCTCCGAAGGGCTGCTGGTATACACAATGCTGCTTTCCTGGATACTGGAGGCAATAGGATTGTGGCTGCTGACAATATCCATAGTCCTTGTTCCGGTTTCCATGTATGAATACAATATTCATTCCTCTAAGGTAGAGGCAGGGAGGAAACAAAGCGCCTGAAATCCGGGGGAGTTCGGTAATTGTGCTTCCATGCATCCTGCCACCGAATACCCTCAACTTCATTATTTCAGGTCTCAGAACACAAGAAAAGGCCATTCCTGCAGACTGAAGGTGGTAATTTGACAGTAAACCAATCAAAAGCTGCTACTTCGAGAGGGTTATTCCACAAGGGTGCAGAATATTTCCGTTATACAAAACCAAGGGTCTGGATTCTGCTCGTATATACTGCAGCTATTGGCAGTATTATAGCAGTCTCTGGCTTCAACCTCCCTTCCCTTATGCTTGTGTTACTGGCTATTGGGGCAACAGCAATGGGTTCAGCGGGATCTGAAGCCCTGACAAATTACATCGACAGGGAGATGGATCTGGTAATGGCAAGGACAAGAAACAGGCCTCTTCCCCAGGGAAAAATAGGATTGAGGGGGGCATTGCTTTTTGGGTTTATCCTGGTCTCAGGTTCCATACTCATCCTCATTGTGTTTCAAAAGCTGTTTGCAGCGGCATTTATGGCACTGGGCATTTTTGACAATGTGATCATTTACAGTTATCTGCTCAAAAGAAGAACACCATGGAGCATCATCCTCGGTGGGTTTTCCGGGGGGTTTCCAGTCATAATCGGATGGTACACTGTCACCGATCAGTTCTCCTTTGTTCCATGGTTTCTTTTCGCTCTGGTAGTGGTCTGGATCCCCATCCATGTCTGGAGCCTGGCCTTCCGGTACAGGGAGGATTACGAAAAAGCCAGGGTTCCAATGCTGCCGGTGCTGTATTCAAATGAAATCTCCGCCTGGTGCATATCAGGTTCAGCAATTATGCTTGCAATATTCTCCATGGTTCCATTTGTCTTTAAAATGCAGTCCGTTTATTATGCGCTGGTTGTGCTTGTTCTTGCAGTCCCTTTGTGTGCATTTTCCATCTC
>JAMDCA010000051.1 GCA_023489435.1 Thermoplasmatota archaeon | reverse complement strand
CTGTAACTCGCCCTCATGAATGTGGATTCCGTAGTAATCGCGGGTCAACAGCCCGCGGTGAATATGCCCCTGCTCCTTGCACACACCGCCCGTCAAACCATCCGAGCTGGTGTTGGATGAGGGTATGCTCGAAAGGGCAAACTCGAATCTGATGTCAGTGAGGAGGGTTAAGTCGTAACAAGGTATCCGTAGGGGAACCTGCGGATGGATCACCTCCTAAGATATGGCGAGTCAAAGGCACATTCTTTCTCTTACAATTTACAGGCTTCTGTTTTGTGTGTTTCAACAATTTTTTATTTTTACAATTAAGGTTAGATCAATGGATTGATAGTTATTTCCAATGATTTAGCAAATGTTTTATTCGTTATTATGTTTAGGAATGTCGAACAATCATGACCATTGATGATAAGCTACTCGATTTTCAGGATAAGATTGAAAGGAAAGTCGGTGGCATTGGAAAGGGAAAATATGCGAGAATACTGAAAATGGCCAAGAAGCCTGCAAGAGATGAATATCTCAAGGTAGTGCTGATAACAGGCGTTGGCATCGTTATCCTTGGCCTGGTTGGATTCTTCATCTATCTCGTCATGGGTGTATACATTCACCTTCCTTAGGGGATTTATAATATGGAAAACGCTGAAAGTCAGTTTGAATGGATTAAGTTTCAAGTAAAGGACGAAATACTGGGGAGCGACCGAACTCTGGATATCCCCATTGTTGTAAAGAACATACAGAGTTCCAAGAGAAGATTCAGGATCGATGTTGTTTCGGAATTCAAGCAGGTGGACAAGCTCGTTGAGTGGTTCCTTGCCATCCAGGACCAGAAGACCAAGAACTTTACACTCTCCCCAATTGACACAATCAAGGTTGAGGATGAATTCGATGTAGATGCCAGGAAGGAAAGGAAGCTTGTTCTGCAGATCACTTCACCCAAGGGAGGCTATCAGGGCGATGCTGCAACCTTCAAGGTAACAATTCAGTCCGAGGATGGAATACACAAGACAGGGGGGCAGTTCACTGTCAAGCTCAATCCGGTTATCATGGCACTCAAGACAACTGTTGGAAACGAATACCAGGTCTCAAAGGATCTTGAAAGGCAGAGCGAGAAGGACAAGCAGGAGAGGCTCGAGAGGGACCCGAGCGCCAGCAATGAAGTTCTTGCCATAATGTCGCCCTACGAGGTCAAAGGATACGTTTTCGTTGAAACCATGCATCCTGACAGGGTCAGTTTCATTGCCAAAGGAATAAAGGGTTACAAAGGCAGTGTAGATGGAGACATAAAGCTTGAAGAAATTGAACATTACCTCAAACCAAAACCTGCAGTAACCGGGCTCGAACTTGGAGCATTTGTGGAACTCATTGATGGCCCGTTCAAGGGAGAAAAGGCCAAGATTGTTTCCATAGATTCCAATAAAGAAGAGGTAACTGTACAGTTGGTGGAATCAATGGTTCCAATACCTGTGACTGTCCGGGCAGAGGCAATCAGGCAACTCGACAACAAGTAAAGGTCAGATGAGACTCAAGTCTACTTCCAAGGAAAAACAGAAGGAATTCATTGACAGGCTGAGAACGCTCTTTGAAGATCCAGCCAGCCTTGTGCCAGAGTGCCTTGACGGCGGAATGTTCTGTTCATTCAATTCCTACAAGAAAAAAGTGGAGTCACTGGCAGCCAGCCAGGCCTATGATAAATTTACCAAGACTGCAGACCAGTTTCTCTCAGGACTCAGTGAAACTTTCAGAATTATGGAGTCTGATTCAGCCCCGATATTTGGGATGCTGAAAACCCCGTATGGCACAATAGAATACGCCAAGAGGGGAGTCACTGATGACAGCGTGCTCGTTGGCATACAGCATTCTGAAAGCCCCCTGTGGAGAATGTTTGCATTTTCTTCCCTTTCAAAGACAAAAGGCGCAAGGATATACTCATCCACAAACTTCTTTCTGGGTTCGTGCAAAAACACCAGCCCGGGGAAGGATTTCTTTGAGGATTGCCTCAGGGATGAAGGCATACAATTTCAGGAGGAGGATGGCACAATCGTCCTCCCGGGCACCGGAAGGCATATGGAGGTTTTGCACCTTAACTCTGTTAAATTCAGGTTCTATGACAATTCCACCACAAATCTCGTGCACAGCCTGATGAAGCATCTGGTCTCACCGGACCTTGGGCGGGATTTCAGCTTCAGATCAGATTTTCTTTCAGATCTGATAAGTGAAATCCCGGTAGAGCCTCTTAATATGTACATATCAGGCAAGATAAATGACAGGACTTTCCTGAGGGAAGTCAATGAATTCAGAATAAACGAGGCCGTGAAACGGGGTTTCTTCATTGTAGGGGAAAAAGGCTACAGGAACATTGCGGACTTTATAGGTGAGAACGAATTCAAATATGTGCCGGAAGGGATTCTTAGTGATGCCCTGGAGAATTTTGGCAAGGGCATTTACATGGATGCTTTCTCAGAAAGAAAGGTTCTTGAAACCATATGGCCAGCTTCAGGGGACATCATTATGACTGGGCTATACCCAGAGCTTTCCGATTCGGAAATTAAGGCTCTCAAAGGCTCCCCAACAGATCAGATTGAGAGTGTTGCGGAAAAATCCAGGATTGCTGTAATCAAGTCGGATATTGAAATTGAAGCCTGGTCACCCGACTCGCAGTACCTCATCGACATCATCAAGGACTATTTCACGCTGGGAAAGGACAAGGCTCTGAGAGAAGCTGAGAAAACATCAGGAAAATCACATGTCAGGAAGGCAATATTCTACACTTTCCTGGATTGCCTTGGAGAATCCAAGAACAGGGAATGGCAGTTCAACGATACGGAGAGGGGCCTCTCCTGGAAAATCAAGCCTTACGTATCGCGAATCTTGGAGAATGGCACCTCTGTGATGTCTCAGGAGATTGAAAACATCAAGGTATTCATAAGGTGAAAAATGGCAAGGCATTTTGTTTCGAAAAGGGACGCGAAAACACTCCGTGACGCTCTTGCCCCTCTAGGGATATCGCTTCCGGATGTATCTATTGAAATCGATGAAAGAAAGGGTGAAAAGTGCTTTTTTGTTAACGGAAAGCCATACGTTTATGTTTCCGACAGGACCATCCCCACACTGTTTCTCCTGAACGAGCTCCAGCCGGAGCTGATGTATGTTACAGTGGATGACGGGGCTGTTCCACACATCATCAATGGAGCTAATGTCTTCGCACAGGGTATCACTCAGATGGACCCGGAGATAAAGGAAAATTCCATGGTTTTTATCAGGAACAGCAGGAATCAGTATGTTGCAGTGGGAATTTCAAAGAAATCTGCCAGCGATATAATGGGCGACAAAAAAGGAGAAGCAATTATCCTTATCCACTTTCCCGGCGACAAGATCATGAAGACTTTCACCTGATTGCATTTAATACGTAAATTTCTTGCAAATGTTAAATAACCGTGTGTTCTAGGTATAATATGGCAGATTTGTTAAAGGTAGGGGATGTTGCACCTGAATTCAGGTCAGTTGATCAGAATGGTGCCCCTGTCAAGCTAGGAGATTTCAAAGGAAAACCTGTTGTCCTGTATTTCTATCCCAAGGATGACACACCGGGATGCACAGCCGAGGCATGCAACTTCAGGGACAACAGCGGACTGTATGAGAAGGCCGGAGTCAAGGTTCTTGGTGTAAGTGTGGACGGCCAGAAGTCCCACAAGAAGTTCGTGGACAAATACAATCTAAACTTTACACTGGTAGCCGACGACAAAAAGAGCATTGCTCAGTCCTACGGAGTGCTTGGAGGCAATACAGCCAGCAGGGTTACCTATCTCATAAACAGGGAAGGCAAGATTGCCCACGTGTACCCCAAAGTATCACCAAAGGAGCACGCAGTCGAGGTCATGTCCAAGCTAAATGAACTTGGCCTTGCATAAAATTTCCAAATTCCAACTTTTGTCTTTTGGATAAGGGTCAGGCTTATCCAGCGTTCATTTTCAATAGAATTGCCATTCTCTGTCGATGGCAGATATAAGTTTGCCTGAAGGCAGTAATTATCTGAATAATGAAAAATCAGCAATGGAAAAAAATTGTTGGGAAATCAGTAATAGTTTTCTCTTTTGTTTGGTTCCCACAGCATTACAGACACCAGCAGTGAGGTCAAGATCCACGCAAGGGATATGATCAACAGCACTACATTCGGCGCTATTGTTATTGAAATTATAAATAATATAATGGGGAGATAGTATTTGAGAAGTCCCCAGAAGTATCCGTAGTAATCCATTTAAGGCCTTACCCAAAGAGTGAGCTAAGTCCGGCGAGGGCCTCTTCTTCGTTAGCCTCTTCCTTCTTTTCCTCTTTGTGGTCTTCCTTTTTCTTCTCTTCTTTCTTCTTCTCAGCGGGTGCTGCTGCGGCAGGTGCTGCCAAGGCGACAGCTGCAGCGTTCTTCAGCACTTCATCGATCTTTACTTCCTTAAGGCTGTCCACCAGGGATTTCAACCTTGCATCGTCAGGCTTTACGCCGGCTTCGGCAAGTACCTTTTTCAGGTTTTCAACATCGACGTCTTTTCCTGCTGAGTGAAGCAGCAGAGCTCCATATACGTATTCCATTCTTTTTTCCTCCTTTATCCAAATAGTGCGCTAAGGCCTTCTGATGCCTTATTTTCATCGTCCTGTTTCGATTCCTCGGACGCAGCTGGCTCACTGGCGTTTCCCTCTTTCTCCTGTGCTTCTTCCGGGACTTCGCCAGATACAGCCTGGTTCAAAGCATTAGCTTCCCTAATTGCTTTGAGTATAAATAGCTGTACGTTGTTTTCATCCACAGTTCCAGTCTCCAGCGCAAGCTGTTCTGCGTACAGCCTTGCCTTGACTATGAGCTGCGGTACGATCTCAGGTACAAGGAACAGGGTCTCCAGTGCAAGATTCTTGGCCTGTGAGAATGCCCTTGCGATATCCCCAAGCAACTGTTCTTCGGTTATGGATACAGCTTCCTTGTTGAATACCAGTCCTGCTTCGTAAGCCCCAATCATGTTCAGGCCAACTGTAACAGGAAGGATCTCCAGTTTCTCAAGGATCTTTGCCTTGTCCTTAGGAATTGCCTCGCCCTTCTTTACATAGACAGTCTCTTTCTTGATGACTATCTTTCCCTTCTCAATGGCAGTCTGAAGCCCAGCTTTCTGGAACTCACTGATCATTGGTCCGGGCGGGAAGTTTGTTGGCATTTCAGGAACTATGATGTCATCTTCGGCTATTTCTCCGCCTCTTGCGGCGGCTTTCTGTTTCGTGCTTTCAAGTATTCTGTAAAGCCTAGATGGGGCTTCCCCTGTTGTGATGACAGCGATCTGCCCTTCAGCCATGCTTCCGAAATTCTTGATGTTCTCCAGCTTGACTTTGCTAAGGGCTTTCAGGAGGAGCCTCTTCCTGACTATTCTGATCTTTACCCGGCCTTTGAGATCTGCTCTGATCTTCTGCAACTGGGCATTCCTTATGCCCTTTATGCTTACCAGCGCTGAGACCGGACTCTTCTCTATTTCCTTGGAAAGCTCCTTTACAAGGTCGACTTTCCACTGTGCTGGTTCATTCTTCATTCTAATACCTCCAGGCTCAGTTTTACAGGTTTGCCCATTGTTGTCTTGATGTAAATTGAATCAATGTTTCCGTAGCCTTTTTCAAGCTTTCCGACGATTCTTCTAATCACGGCATTTATGTTTTCTGCAACGTCGGCACTATCCATCTGCCGTGTTCCAACAGGGACGTGGAAAGTTTTCTTATCTCTGCTCCTTGCCCTGACGGTCCTCTTCAGGTTGACTATGAGTCCACTTGGGTCCTGTCCAGGTGGCAGCGGTTTTGGTATCTTACCCCTGGGTCCAAGTACCTGACCAAGTGATTTACCAATGTTGGCCATCAATGTCGACTCTGCAACAAAATAATCAACCTGGCTCGCCAGTTTCTTGAATGCTTTCTTGTCTTCCCCAAATTTCCCTAGGTCCTCTGGCCCATAAAGGAAATCGGCTGACCCTTTGGCCTTTCCGGTCATTTCCTGGGTTCCGATGACAGCTACCTTGAGGTCTTTTCCCCTGCCCTTCGGCAGAGGTATTTCCTCGTTAATCCTGTTCTTTGGGTCGCTCAGGTCAATTTCCTTCATGTTGATTGCAAGCTCAATACTTTCATTGAACTTCCTTTCCTTGGAAGTGGATTTAACCTGATCGATCTGGGCTAGTAATTCTTTCTTAGAAGCCAATTTTTAATCACCTCTGTAGTGCATGCGAGCCTAGGCTCTCCTACAGCTAAATCTCGATTTCACCTTTCTTAATAAGCCTTTGGAATTCAATTGGGTCCTTGCCTTCCACGGTAATTCCCAGCGAAACGCATGTTCCAATGACTTCAAGCACAGCGGCTTTCATGTCGTTGGCGAGCATGCTTCCTATTTTTGCCCTTGCAACATTCTTCATCTGTTCCAGGGTAGCATTCCCGGCTATGGTTTCCTTTCTGTTTCCAGATCCCTTTTCAAGCTTGAGCTCTTTCTTGATAAGGGCTGATGTTGGCGGTATCCCAACCTTGATTTCGTATTTCTTTGTTTCAGCATCTATAATTGTTACTGTAACAGGTACCTGCATTCCCTGGAAATCTTTCGTTTTCTCGTTTATTTCTTTGATTATTTGTCCCAGGTTAAGACCAAGTGGGCCAAGGGCTGGACCAAGTGGTGGACCAGAGCTGGCCTTTCCTCCCTCTACCATGGTACTTACTGACTGTGCCATTGATGTTCACCTTGATAAGTTCGCCGCTATTGATTAAACGCTCTTTAACTTTTTTCTTTGTTTGTTTAAAATTACATGGGCCAAATGGAGAAGTAAACTTATACAACCATCATGATAAGCAGGGGAGTTGAAGGTAGTAAATATCCTTGATGGAAGGAAGGAAAAGTCATTCGAGCAGAGCACTAAGGTTCTGGTTGATGTCTTCCGGTCGACTTCCACCATGCCAATAATTCTTATCAGAGGAGCTGAAAGAATAATTCCAACATCCTCTATAAGTGAAGCAAGGGAACTTAAGAGGAAGAACCCTGAATTCCTGGTTGTGGGGGAAAGATACGGCATGAAAGTGCCGGGATTTGACATGAACAACAGCCCAAGTGATGCAATGAAAGCCCATCTGGAAGGAAAAACGGTGATTTTCACTTCCACTAACGGCACCAAGGTGTTAAAGAAAATCTATCTTACCGGCAAGGTCTACGTAAGCTCATTTGTCAACTTCACGTCCACTTACAATAAGATCAGGGATCTTGACAGGGTGGACATCATTGTTTCAAACAGGCCAGACGGCCCTGCTGATGAGGATTATATTTATGCAGGGTTCTTGAGGGACTGGCTTGAGGGAAGGAACCCACCCTTTGAGGATGCTGCTGACAAAATCAGGAATTCCAAAGGGTCCACCAGGCTCAAGCTAATGGGGGCAAAGAAGGATATTGAAGCTAGCCTTGAAATGGATTACTGCAAAAAGGCCATAATTTTCCAGGAGCCGTACATAATCACAGAGGAATAAGTGGCCCATTTTCCAGAGTTTTTCCACGTTCCATGGCAAGTTCCTCGAGAAGGATTTTCGCCCATTTCAGTTTTTTCAGCTTTCTCTCAGGATCAGTGTTTTTCTTGCTGACAGCTATTGAAAAATCAAATCCCACCAGGTATATTTCACCTGCATGGAGATAATCTGCAAGATATGCACCCCTGTCGCCGTCAGTGAACCCGAAGAAATTGAATATGTGTTCAAGAGGCTTGTTCTGTGTTGTTCCCACCATTCTTCCTGAGAATTCTTTGGCATACTTCACGATACGCTCCTGATTGTCCCCATGTGCATGTACTATCATTGTTGCTCCCTTCCTGTAGGCCTGCCTGAGTGAGGTAATGCCGCCATCCAGGTCCGTGACCACCAGGTCCGGTGTTCTGCCAGTGCCCATGAATGTTTTGACAGCAGAGTCGGCCACAATTGTTGTTCCATCTCCTATCAAGGGCAGTGCTTCAGTGAGATTGGTGCCGTTTCCTATAACATAAAATGCATTGCCTCTGTACTTTTCAATCAATCCTGCGTCTGACTTTTCGCCAACGATTGACTCAAGCAGTTGGGCACTCCTGAAATCTGATTCGGGGTCTATGCCAAGGTCAAGGCAAATTTCGCGGTAGAAATGCTCCCACTGATCAGTGTTCATTTTTCGTCAAAAGTGCTCTTGGAAGATGTCTTGGCGGGCATGGATATCTCCTCCCTCTCGTTGAAGTATCTGTGTACCATGGAGGAGAGCATTGCAATTATTAGGCCAAGCACCAGGAAGAATATGCTGATTATTGCAGATGAGAATGGAATGTACTGAAGTATGTACCTGATGTAGTTTATCATGCCGTAAACTATGAACGCAACAGACAGTGAGAACATCAGGCCATAAAGAATCCTGAATATGCCATTCCTGTTGTTGTTGACATACATCTCAACGGCGAGTCCAGCCTCTCTGGCAAAGAATGCCCCGTATACCCACCATGTGAACATTGAAAGGAATATGAGCACTCCATCCACTGCGTTGGACATGTTTGCCCTGGTCATGACGTAACTTGAAGCAATACCAACAAACACGAGGCTCGCGGATATGACATATGAAAGGAAAATAATCCTGGTTTCCTGCGCATATTCACGAACTGAGTTGAATATGTTCTTGGCAATCCTGCCCAGCTCGAAGCCGCGCTCCACAAAGTATGACCCAAGCACTATTGTAACAAATGTAATTGCGCCAAGGCTTGGATCCACGGTTTTAACTGTGGTGGCAAAGATCTGGTAGAAAATGAACCCAAGGGAAACAATACCGTAGGTAAGGAGAACGAGCCCCAGGGGGATGATGAATTTGTTGATGAGCTTCTTGTCCTTAAGGGCCTTGACAATGTAATAGTAAACAGATTCTATGTTCTGGTTGTGCCTGACTATTACGTGCTTGACATACCTCATCTTTCTCCTGGATATGATGAGCGGAACAATGTAATCGTCTTCGGCGCCGTCAGTTACCAGAACCACGTCATCGTAATGGTCACCTGAAAGGAGAAGTTCAAGCTGCTTCCCAATTCTTTCGTCTGAAACCTGTCCCACATCCATGTCACCTGTGATAAGGGCTATTTCAGCCGGATTGCCCTGCTTGAGAAGTTCCTCATAATGTTTGATGGCGCCAAAAAGTGCATTGGCGTCTGAATCCTCAGGATCCTGAGAGATCAACTTAAGGGCTGCATTGTAGCAAGCCTCGTATCCGACTATGGGGCCTTCTATTCCTGCCTTTTCCCCGTAATCGTTATCCCTGTCCACATTCAGGACTAAAGTTGTCATTCTCTCCACTCTCTAGATTGAATCGCGTATATATATTGTTCCCATTATGCTCTTTTACATACATAAGAGGATGCAATAGCGATGTAAATTAAATATGGAATACAAAAATATAAAAGTATTCCATGACGCAGTACAACAAACTGCGATTTTCACTTGACTACAAAATATCCTGCACTCTTGGATCTAGCGACCCTCTTGATGTAGCCCTTGTTTGACAGGGACTGCAGAGCTGAAGTTACAATTGCTTTCCCAAGCCTTGAAGCTTTCATAATGTCATCCGCAGACTTCAGAGTTTCTTCGCTAATTGCGCCCAGTTTCTTCACGGCATCATAAATTTTCATTTCATTGGGGTTGAGGTCAACCATTTTGTTCCCTCTCAAAGCTGATTATCAGCGGTTATATATATTAGACTGCTTACACCATTCAGTCAGGAACCCCTCTGTTTCAAAGGCTCTGCTATCAGGCAGAAAAATTTATTGTAAAAAGTTCGACAATTGATTAAATACATTTCGTGAATTTTTATATATAACATTCTTCTTTCTCTAACCGGTGCATTAATGTCCGGCATAGTGAGCTACGGTTCCTACATCCCGAGATACAGGATTAAGCCTGAGGAAATCGCGAGGGTGTGGGGAGAAGACGTTGACTCCATTAAGAATGGAATATACATTTTAAGCAAATCAGTACCAGCCCCAGATGAAGATGTTGCAACTATTTCTGTGGAGGCAGCAAGAAACGCAATCAGGAGAAAGAAAATGGACCCGAAGCTGATCGGGGCACTTTACATAGGTTCAGAGTCACACCCATATGCAGTGAAGCCGACTTCAACCATCGTTTCAGCAGCAGTTGGCATGGATTTTCCCCTCTTCGCAGCAGACTACGAGTTTGCGTGCAAGGCCGGGACTGCGGGTATGCAGAACGTAAAGGCCATGGTGGACTCCGGCCTGATAAAGTATGGAATGGCAATAGGCGCAGACACGTCCCAGGGGGCCCCCGGAGATGTTCTGGAATACACGGCATCTGCCGGAGGAACAGCCATTGTCATAGGAAAGGATGATGTGATTGCAGAGATCAACCACACCCTTTCAGTCACATCTGATACTCCTGATTTCTGGAGAAGGGAAGGAGAACCTTACCCAAGCCATGGAGAGAGATTTACGGGCGAGCCCGCCTATTTCAGGCATACCCTTTCGGCATCAAAATTATTGCTTGAAAACATGGGCACCACACCAGCAGATTATGATTATGCAGTGTTCCACCAGCCCAATGGGAAATTCCCCACAAGGGCAGCAAAAACCCTGGGTTTCCAGGATTCACAGGTTAAGGACGGCCTCTTGACACCGGTCATAGGAAACACCTATTCGGCATCAATGATGACAGGCCTTTCCTCAATTCTTGACATCGCAAAGCCCGGAGACAGGATATTTGCTGTTTCATTCGGTTCAGGCGCGGGGTCAGATGCCTTTGACATTACAGTAACAGAGAAGATCGATGAACTTGACAGGCACGGCGCGCCCACAATAAAGGAGCAGCTGAGCAAAGTCAGATGGCTTGATTATGCGGTCTACGCCAAGTTCAAGAAAAAACTAATCGTTGGTGACGGAATTGAGTGATGTTTACATAGTTGGAGCAGGAGAAACAAAATTCGGGGAACTCTGGGAGCGCTCCCTAAGGGAACTGGCCGTTGAGGCTGGCCTCAGGGCTGTTGAAAATGCAGGCGTTTATTCCAGGGATGTCCAGGTTCTTTACGGTAGCAACAGCCTGGCTGGAATCATTAATGGGCAGGAAAACATAGGCGCCCTTCTATCTGACTTCTCCGGAATTGCTGAAAATAACATACCGGCAATCAGGATTGAGGCATCAACCGCATCCGGGGGAGCAGCAGTAAGGCAGGCTTATCTGGCTGTGAAATCAGGTGAATATGACCTGGTAATGGTTGGTGGCGTTGAGAAGATGACCGATGTTTTCGGCACTGAGCTTATAGACCTCACCAGTTCTGTCCTTGACAGGGAATGGGAAGCTTTCTTCGGTGCAACCCCTGCTGCTCTCGCAGCTATTAGTGCACGGAAGTACATGGCAGATTTCAATGTGGAGAAGGATGCACTTGCAATGATGTCAGTCAACGACCACGCAAATGCATCAAAGAACCCCGATGCACAGTACAAGAACAAGATAACGCTTGAACAGGCACTGAACTCAGTTGCAGTGGCAGAGCCCCTGAACATGATGGACTGCAGCCCTGTTGGCGATGGAGCCGCAGCGGTTCTGGTGGCTTCTGAAAATTATGTGAAGAAACACAAGCTTGAAGGCGTGAAGATTCTCAGTTCAGCGGACGCACAGGACTATCTCGCACTGCACAGCAGAAAATCCCTGTACACGCTGGATTCGGCAAAGGTTGCCTCCAGGAAAGCACTGGAAGGGGCTAAGATCAAGATAGATGACGTCAGCTTCGCTGAAATTCATGATTCCTACAGCATATACGGCTTAATGGAGCTGGAAGACCTGGGATTCGCACAGAAGGGCAAGGCGAAAGACCTGGTTTACGAGGACATAAAGCTCAATGGAAGAATACCAATCAATCCATCAGGTGGGCTCAAGGCAAAGGGCAACCCTCTTGGCGCAACCGGCGTGGGCCAGTTTGTAGAGGCATACAGGCAGCTCAAGGGAAAGGCTGGCGAAAGGCAGGTAAAGGACTCAAAGTACGCAATGCTCCACAATATGGGCGGAACAGGTTCCATGTCGGTTGTGCACATAGTCGGGGGCGAGTAAGAATGGGAGAGGTATCAAGGTTCTGGAGAGAATCAGTACACAGGTACAGGCTTGTTGCACATAAATGCGGTAACTGCCAGAGGACATATTTCCCTCCAAGGGATGTCTGCCCTATCTGCCACAGGGAATCAGTTGGCAAGATGAAGGAAGTTGAGATGTCAGGAAAAGGCGTTATCGAATCCTTCACCGTTGTGCATGAGGTTCCGTCCCCATTTGTGAGGCAGAGGCCATATATCCTTGCAATAGTGAAACTGGATGAGGGCCCTTCCCTTACTGCACAGATTGTGGATGCTGATCCTGGAGAAGTGGAAATAGGCAAGAGGGTCAGTGCTGTGTTCAGGAAGATTGCCCAGCAGGGATCTGCAGGCATCATCCAGTACGGGTACAAATTCATTCTAGACTGAACCTTTAAACCCAATTTTTTGTTACTCACCCCATGGGGAGGGTACCAGATCCTTGGAGTGTTCAAACAATTTCAAGGCCGTACAGGCAGAAGGAAACTTACTTGCAGGATTCTCCATTTTTCAAGGGGGTTTTCCTGATCACATTCGCAACAGCATTTATTTTCTTCCTCGTTTCCTGCATCGGGCTCTTTGAACCTTCATGGGCTTCCAATTTCAACAAGCCTTCCGCATTTTACCTTTTCTTCCTTCTCTTGAACACTCCTCCCATCGGGATTGCAACAATCTGGCTGAATGTGGGAATGACTATCCTTTACTCCTTATTCTTCATCTCAATGCTTTACTTGGGGTTGAAGAGATGGAAAGGGCCTGCAATAAACAATCCAGCAATCTTCTATGGCGCTATGGCCTCCTTTGCCCTTATGATCTCTCTTGTCATGGTTCTGATTGAGCAGGCCATGGGAATCCAGATAGGCGGGGCTTCCATTGAAAGTGAGTTGCAGTCGCAGCCATACCTGGGCTATGTTCAGCTTATTTTCGCACCATTCGCAGAAGAATTTGGCTTCAGGATCCTTCCCCTCGGGCTTATATCTGTATATTATGTGGCGAGGGCAAATGGCACTGCCTTTGACAGCCTTGCTGCATTTGTCATTCCTGGCATTATGAGGAAGAAGTATGGACTGAATTTGACGGTGCTGGACTATATTCTCATAACTGCAACAAGCATTCTGTTCGGTGCAGCCCACTACCTCTTTGGTGCCTGGGACCCTGGCAAAATTATTTCTGCAGCCTTCGTCGGGTTCGTTCTTGCCTTCGGTTTCATAAAGTTTGGAATCTTTGTTGACATACCAATACACTGGTTCTTCAACGGATTCACCAGTGTGACCCTTATTGTTCCCTCTTCCACAAACTTCTATATCATTGCAGTTCTCTGGGCTCTTCTTTCCGGAGCCATTGCAACTGTTTTCCTTGCAGTCATAGCTATAGAACGAAGAGGCAGGGCAGAGGAAATGCCCTCACTCAGGGTGCAGGACCCTTTTTCCTGATATCCTGTAGTTCCCTTGCAGTACAATGTAAACTGCTTCGACCAGTGCCTCATGCTCAACTTCCTTCACTCTTTCTGAAAGCGATTCCGGTGTGTCATTATCCTCCACGGCCACCGATCTCTGAAGTATTATGGGCCCGGCGTCCACGGCTGGTATAACAAAATGGGCAGTGCAACCTGAAATCCTGGCACCACTCTCTATTACCCTTTCATGAACATGAAGGCCATAAAAACCCGTTCCTCCAAAGCAGGGGAGCAGTGAAGGGTGCGTGTTGATAATTTTCATGGGAAATTTCAGGATAAACCAGTCAGGAAAGATCTTCATGAATCCGGCCAGGACAATAAGATCCGGCTTGAGCCCATCTATTATAGCAAGAAACTCCTCAAAGTAGTTTCCACGGTTGGATGGTGTCCTGGGAAAAGAAATCGCCTTAATGCCGTTCCTCTTGGCCCTTTCCAGAGCCCCGCACTCTTTCCTGTCTGAAACTAGGGCCGCAAGGGTGGCACTCAATTTGCCACCAGCCACGGCGTCTATCAGCGCCTGGAAATTAGTGCCCTCTCCAGAGGCAAGAACAACAATCCTCTTTCCAGCCATATGAGTCATATGGTTTCCGTTGAAATAAAGTTTAAACTACTTTGCAGGTCCAGCCTGAGCCCGGAGGCATATAAAAAGCACATATTCCTGTGCCTTTCAATAATCCGCTATTGCAGTTTCCGTTATGGGAAAGAATTAAATGCCCTTTGGACTCTTGACTTTAACCATCCGTTGATCAAAATGATAGACATCTGGAACGAAAAATACAGGCCTAAGAAACTCTCGGACATCGTTGGCCAGGAAGCCAACACAAGGAAGATCGAATCCTTCGTGAAGCACAGGCAGCTTCCCCACATCATACTTGCAGGTCCAGCCGGAACCGGAAAGACAACAACAGCCATCTGCACAGCAATTGAACTTTTCGGCGAAAACTGGAAGGAGAATTTCCTCGAACTCAATGCATCCAATGAAAGGGGAATAGATGTTATCAGGGAGAACGTGAAGGATTTTGCGCGAATCATGCCTTCAAATGATCTGGGCTTCAAGATAATATTCCTTGACGAGGCAGACCAGCTTACCCCTGAGGCACAGGCCGCCCTTAGGAGGACCATGGAAATCTATTCTTCAACAACACGATTCATCTTTTCCTGCAATTATTCTTCCCAGATCATTCTTCCAATACAATCCAGGACAGTTGTCCTGAGGTACAAGCCAATCAAGGCAGAGGACATGATTAAGAGAATCAGGATAATTGCGGACAACGAAGGTTTTCAGATGGACCAGGATTCACTTGAGGCTATCACAGAAATCTCTGAGGGAGACCTCAGGAAGGCCGTAAACATCCTGCAGACCATAAAATCGTCGGGAGAGCTCAGTGCAGCCAAGATTTACGAGATATCCGGCCTTGCCAACCCAAAGGAGTTCAAGGCCCTGCTTTCAAAGGCAGTCAGCGGCTTATTTGAGGACTCCAGGGAGATGCTTGATACCATGATGATCGAGTACGGGCTTTCAGGAATGGACATCATCAGGGGATTACATTCCGCAATTAGAAAAGAACAGATTTCACCCAAGCAGAAAGTGCAGATAATCATGGCAATTGGTGAATCTGAGTTCAGGCTAGTCGAAGGATCAAGCGACCTTATACAGATGGACGCTCTGCTGGCAAGACTTTCCTATATAGGGCAGGAATTCAATTAAAATCATCAAGGCTTGGGTTTGTCCCAACCTTCTTTCTCCTAGGCTCAGGTTGCACATCCTGAAGTTTCTGGATATTCTTCTTCATCTTTGTCTCCTTTCTGAGGCTGGAGAAATAATAACCTGAATCCCTGGTTCCTTCATACATGAGGATCCTCACTGTTCCGGCATGTGTCCTGCCTGTTCTTCCTCTGCGCTGGATACTTCTGATCTCTGATGGCACGGGTTCAAAGAAAATCACGAGGTCAGTAGCTGGAATATCCAGGCCCTCCTCTGCCACGCTTGTTGCCACAAGCACATTGAAAATATTGTTCCTGAATTTCTGCAGAATCAGGTCCTGATCTTTCTGCTTCAACCCCTCATCTCCTGATTTTCCGGCCTGGCCTATAAAACGAATGGGCCTGAGCAAGGTTGACCTTTCTCTCAGGTAGGTGGTAAGCATGTCCGAAGTCTTCCTGAAATGTGTGAACACAATTACCCTCGAATCAGGGTTTTCAGAGATCTGCTCCTCACAGAGGTCAAGAACTGTCTTCATCTTGGGATTTTCCAGCTTCTGGTCCATGAGGTCCTTAAGCTTGACAATGAAAGAGCTGAACTCAGGTATCTTCCCTGCAATGGACGCAGTCTTCTTCAGCGTCTTTTCATCGCTGTTCAGTATCTCGTTTACATAATCGTATGCAATCTCAAGCCCCTGGCTTTCAAGGTACTCAAGAAGGTAATCAATCCGGATTGCCGCCGACATGTATGTCACTGTGACGAACAGGTTCTTTTCGCCATTCTTCGCCCTCTGTATGACTTCCCCGATTTTCTGGGCGATTTCGCTTCTGGAAAACCTTCCAGGCCTGAAAACGCCTGCAGCCCGTATCTTGTTAGTGATCTGATCAAGCACAACCCTCAGAAGGTCTGCCAGCTCCTTCACATAGGGGGGGAGCTTTAGACTTGTTATTCTGATGTCAATGCCACCCATGTACTTCTGTACATCAGGGTCGCTCTCAGTCTTGATTCTTACTGCCTCAATGCCAAGGACCCTGTTTATTTCATCGAGCTTCTCCCGGTCTCCCCCGGGGCTCGCAGTTATTCCAAGTACAAGCCTGTGCTTTGCATCAAGGAAGTTCCTGGCAATATCCACGTATGCATAATTTCCGGTTGCACGGTGAGCCTCGTCAAAGACAATGAGGCCATAATTGGCAATATTGAACAGCCCATTCCTCATGTCATTCAGGACTACCTGGGGAGTTGAAATGACCACCTTGGATGTGACCCATTTCAGAAGCCGGTCCTCGTTGTCAACTTCTCCTGTGAATTTTGATATCTCTTCTTCCCCAAGATCCAGGAGCTTTTTCATGGTCTCAAAATGCTGTGTGATTAATGGCCTGGTCGGAGCAAGGAATATCACCTTTTCATTCCTCTGCCTCATCACGAACTCAGCGACCATTGCAGCAATTATGGTTTTTCCCAGCCCTGTGGGAAGAACAATAAGCGTGTTCCTTTCTATTGCATCTTCAAACAGACTTATCTGGTATTCCCGGGGCTCGATTCTGCCTCCAAAAAATTTCTTCCCTTCACTCTTGCCTGTATGGGATTTTCCTGAAACACTGCTCAACTTGAGTCAAATATTCCCCCTCTGCATATAAGTTATCCTCTCTGGTGGCAACCTATTTAAGGCTGGCAGCGCTTGAATCAAAATGCCTCTCGATCCCGTCCTGCGAAAGATTCTTGATTCAATGCCTGACATGAGGAATTTTGACTACGGCAGCATCAATATTGAGGAATACAGGAGGGCAGAAGCTGGTGAGAGCAGGAAAACCGTGCCAGGTGCCCCATTTGCAGAAACTCATGACTATGTAATAGAAGTGGATGGTGGAACCATAGGCGCAAGGCTTTATTCAAATGAAAAAGCAAGTGATTCCCTCATAGTATTCTTCCATGGGGGAGGTTTTGTATTTGGCTCACTTGACTCATATGATTATATATGCAGGACAATGGCACTTTACTCTGGCTGCAGGATTCTTTCAGTAGGCTACAGGCTTGCACCTGAGCACAAGTTTCCCACTGCAGTGAACGATGCATTTGCAGCATATATGTGGGCAAGGGAACAATGCTCCAGGCTGAAAGTGGATGTGAACAGGATCGCAGTTTCAGGGGACAGTGCAGGGGGAAACCTTGCAGCCGCTGTAACTTTGATGTGCAAGGACACTGGCAAACCAATGCCGGCATTGCAGCTCCTTTTCTACCCGGTTATTGGATACGACACCACTTCCTTTTCACAGATGGAATTTACAGATGGTTACAACCTCGACAACTACTACACCAAGTGGTTCACTGAAAAATACATCAGGGATGAGGCCGATCTGTTGCACCCGTATTACTCCATCCTGAACCATGGTGATCTTTCCGGCCTGCCAGAGGCCATTGTTTTCACGGCTGAATATGATACGCTGAGGGACCCTGCTGAAACATTTGTTTACAGGTTGAGGGCCGCAGGAAATGAGGCCACCGGGTTAAGGGCCCTGGGAATGTTTCACGCCTTTGTCTCCCATATCTCAACATCAACTGCTGCAAGGAATTTCTTCAGTATGGCCTGCAGCCTGGCTTCACAAAAATTGATGAAGTGATCTCCGTTTTTTGGTTAAACTGGCCTGCCTTTTCCTTTTTTTTATTTTGGTCGGGTTTAGTGCCGGCATGCCTGTTGGCTTCTGGCCTATTCCTCGACTCAAGATGGGGGTGAATGAATCACCCCTCTGCCCCTCGTTTTATCACTTATGGATGATAAACTGCACTTCCAGTTTACTGGTACCGCCCAAATCCCTTTTATTTCCCCAATGCATCAGAGTAAATCCAGGGCCGGTAGATCAGGGGTAGATCGTCTGCTTCGCAAGCAGAAGGCCTCGGGTTCAAATCCCGACCGGTCCATTT
>JAMDCA010000047.1 GCA_023489435.1 Thermoplasmatota archaeon | reverse complement strand
ACGATTTGCTGAATTACTCGGGTCGTCATTGTCGTAATTTTCCCTTCCTGACCCTATTTTCAAGTTTCGGTAAAACTGCATTTGGTGTAAACGTTATATTTATGGTAACTATTTCCCACCATGGAGAAAAAGAAATTAATTGATGTTACCCACATCTCCTCAAGGGGTTCATCTTATAGGATCACACTTCCTAAGAGGGTCATCAGCAGGCTTAACCTCAAAGATGATGACATCATAGCATTTTATGAAGATGATGGTGTCAAGATCGATAAAATCCAGTAATAAAGTGCCCAGTGAGATTTATCTCAATCTTTGCATTACCCGGTTGTGCCATCAGATTCATCTGGGAAAACCTCCTTTTACCTATTTATAAGTACACTTTCCTTTGGGTCTGGATGGTTTAGCCTCAGTTTTGTCATACCTCTGCTTGCGCAAAACATAGGATTCTCCTACGTGGTAATAGGAATATTAGGGTTCCTGGCGGCATTGCCTTTCCCAGTGGTAGCTTTCATCTACCTGAAATCAGGCTACAGGATGCTGAGATATGGCACGGTCATTCCACTTCTTTCACTGGCAGCCCTGTCCCTTCTGTTCTATTTCTTTTACAGTAGTTATTTCATTCCTCTTACAGTTATTGCCAGCATAATGCAGGCACCCTGGTGGATTGCCACTGAAATTTCCCTGGGAACGTTCAGCGGATCCAGAAATGCTGAAAAGTATTCTGCTGGCTGGGGCATTCCAAACGCACTGGCACCCCTGATTATGGGTGCAATTCTCCAGATTAGTGGATACGAGATAGTGTTCCTCGTTTCCATGTCCGCTTTTATTGCAGGTGCATTAACGTCGCCAAGGCCAGGTATACTTCCGGAGCAAAAAGAAGTGAAACCTGTGAAGAGAATCTACCTGCTTTCACTGTTCTTTGCTGGAATATTTTCCGGATTTATCTACTTTGTAATGGAGCCTGTCTTAAGGGCACAGGGTTTCAATTATCTGATAATAGGTGGCGTGATCTCCCTATATGGTGTGGTCGCTGCAATTGGGTACATAATACTAAACTATGCGAGAGATCTTAAGATTTCCACATATAGTGCCCTATCGGCCTTATTAATAGTTCCCACAGCAATAATTGGTGTTTCCCTGAACCTTTATACCATTGTCATTTCGGTTATACTGGCAGGATTTGGAGTTTCAATAGGCATGTCCAAAGTTTTGTCTTACATAGCAGGGTCATCGGACGTAAAGAGAGGGGTGTTCTATTATGAAATGTTCTTCGGGACAGGCTTTATGGCTGGATCACTGCTTCAGGATGTCCTTTATCAGTATATTGGGAAATTCACAATATTGTTGATGTTCATCATTCCACTGATCTACGCTGTTGCTATACTTTCAGGAAAATGGCACTGATCAGAATTTAGAAGGATTGCGGGCATCGATTACAATGTTTTTTTCTCCGACGGCATCCCTGTCAAGTTCATGGCCACACTTGGTACACTTCAGTGACAGGTTAGGAAGTTGAATGTGGTACGTTGCCTGTCCGCACTCAGGACATCTGCTTTTCACAAAAGGTTCTATTTCGGAGATCACTTTCCTCTCCACAACACGATCCACGACTTCACCTATTGCAGAAGGTGTGCTGACTTCAGGGGTCTCGTTCGGGACCTTTATTCCAAGTTGAACCAGTGAATAAACGCCAAGAAAACCAAGGAAAAAGAGGAAAAGAGGCAATATTACGCTCAGAGTGGCGTTGCCGGAAATGAGAAATGCAGTTACATTGGTCATGGCAACAGCAAAGTTTGTAAGGTATGCTTTGAGGAAGCCTAAATTCAGGAAAATTTCATTCAGCACTAGAAGGGAAAAGAATGCGGTGATGAATGTCAAGACGGTTCCCGAAACCAGAAAAGATGCTGCGAGGGAAATCACGATGGAAACGATGTGCCTCTCTGTGTTGCTCATCCTGTAGAATTTGATTCCCTCGGACAGTGGAGTACCATGCATTTTGCTGATGATCACTGCAGCAATCGTTATTGGGAACAGTTCATAAAGGGCAGCCTCGAGCAGTGTCTGGTATGAGAAAATAAAGTTCTGTATTGGGGCGGATTCATTAAATGGAAATTCATTTGTGTAACTTGGCACAAAATATGTAATAAGCTCTGAAAGGACCAGCTGGACCAGAATATATATCATAAGATACCCGTAGAATTTCCTGTTTTTCTCTTTTGAAAATCCCATGGACAGGTTCTCGTTTCTGTAGAATAGTGAATATATTGAAAAAATTGCGAAGAAAATGGTAAGGATTACGATAATATAAACGGTAGGAGCATTGAAATTCAATCCGGAAAAGCCTGAAACCTTGTCTCCGAGCGCAGTAATCTTGCCCGGGCTGGAAAAAACGGGGAGAATAAGGTAAAGAAATGTTATGACTGAGATGAAAATCAGCACCAGACCAGAATAGGTCAGTATTAGTTCCGCTGGAGTCAGTTTTTCATCTGTTTCAGGCATTGGCAATTCCCCTTACTTCAGTGTTATGTTAATCCTTCTGCTTATTTTTCCTTTGACAAGGTTGGTCTTGAATTCAATCTCACCAATTTCACTTGTATTCTTTACGTTTGTTCCAAATTCCATCTGGTCAGGAATGCCATTAAGATGAAGTACCCGGATCTTTTCGTAATCAGGTACTCTGCCTTTGCATAATTTCATCATTTCCTCATTTTTCAGGAAATCCTCTCTGCTCATGTAGGAAAAACTGGTGTCAGCATGGGACTTAGCTACTTTGTTTGCCTCAGCAAAGAGCTCTTCCACCTGCTCCTTGGTGATTTCGTCGAGTTCAAGGTCCACCCAAGCGTTGTCATCATATGTCTGGTTGATTCTCATGCTTGCCCCAAACATCCTGTATGCCAGGCCACTGAGTATCTTCAATGAAGTTCTGAACCTCATGTGAAGGTACCTGACATCCCAGTCCAGGACCTGTTTAACCTCTTTTCCATCAATGTTGTCTGGGAAAGTGTCATGGGACATCAGGTGGATACTGTCTCCATCTGACCAGGTATCCACTATAATGTACTCAGTTCCGTCAATGTAAACATGGCCCCTATCATTTGGCTGCCCCTCGCTGGTTGGATAAAAAACCGTCTGATCAACTATTAAATCTGTGAATTCATGCCACATTGCCTTTCCGGTGGCTTCTTTTTGATACTGATCTTCGAGATATAGCAATTTGGTGTCCATCGATTCTTAAATACTCTGGAATATTTATAAGTCTTGTTGGGAGCTTACGGGGAGCAATAAAACTCCAACTGCTCGCTATGGAGATGTACGGATCTCCCTCAACAAGAATTGAGCGGGAAATCCCATTTCGAAAGGGAGGAAATGAAATCAAGGGCTACAACATTTCCCCTCATAGGATTTGGCTTGATTGAATCGTCCAATATACATGACAACTTCATCGGACCTTTTGAAAAACACGCGTCATGCTTTTCTGTGGAGAATAAGTATTTGATTAGGTAAGTTATTGGCTCTCGTGTTTTCTCCAGATTTAGATTATCTGTATGGACTCTACAGGGAAGGAATAAAGTTGGATCTTTCGGTAACAAGGGAATTTGCCGAACTACTGGGGAATCCACAGAACAACTTCCGCTCTTTCCATATAGCCGGCTCCAATGGTAAAGGCTCCACTTCAGCCTACATTTACAATATTCTCATGGAGAAAGAACACACAGGCCTTTACACCTCCCCCCATCTTATAAAGTTCAATGAAAGGATAATTGCAGGCAGAGAACTGATTTCTGATGAAAAGATTATAAAGTTCATTCAGGGAAACAGGAATCTGATTGAAGAACTTTCTGCGAAAAACAGAAATCCCACTTTCTTCGAGGCATCCACAATTATGGCATTTGAGCACTTCGCAGACAAGAAAGTGAAGTACGCAAGCATAGAGGTTGGCCTCGGCGGCAGACTTGACTCCACAAACATAATTGAGCCTGAGGTTAGCGTCATAACTCAGGTGGGATACGAACATGCAGACAAACTTGGATGCTCACTGACATCCATAGCCGGTGAAAAGGCAGGAATTATCAAGCCCGGCAAGCCGGTCATATTGGGCGACACCAAGAGGGAAGTCATTGAAACTGTCAGAAGCATTGCGGAATCCCGGAACTCACTTTTCATCCATTCCCCATCAGTCTGCAGGATAACTGAATTGGAGCAGAACATATACGGAAGCAGGTTCAACCTGGCCACGCCTACCAGTGAGTATAAAATCGAGACCCCGATGGTGGGCCGCTTCCAGCCGGGGAACATATGTACTGCCATACTTGCAATTGAAAATTCGGATGTAGAGTCCTTCAGTGAGAACGAAATTGAAAGAGGCATCTCCAGAACAAGATGGCCCGGCCGGATGGACATTATAAGAAAGGACCCTTTAGTTATGGTAGACGGTGCCCATAACCCTCCCGCAGCCAACGCACTGAGAATTTCAATGGAAGCGCTAAAGGTAAAGCCCCCCACATTACTGCTTGGAATGCTTTCAGACAAGGATGCTTTCTCATTCCTTAGAATAATGCAGAAGGTTTCAGACAGAGTAATTTTCACGACCCCGGATGAGCCTACAAGGGCAATTCCTGCTGAGACCCTGGCTAAAATGGCCGAGGGGATCTTCAAGGATCCGCTGGTAATTGACAACCCATTGGAAGCTTATGAAAAGGCAATTGCAACTTCTGATTTTGTGCTTGTAGCAGGCTCACTTTACCTCATCGGAGCCATAATGGAACATGAAAAGGCACCCGTAATGCCTTATGCTGCAGATTAAGCTTTTGATCAAGTATTGGCTTATGTTTCTGGTCAAAAAACATTTTAGTACTCCCAACCCCTATGCATAATTTACCGGTAATCATATGAATTTATTTTCAAAATATTCAGGTTCTTCTGACTTGCTGGCAGGTGATCTCGGACATTTAAGCGGATCATATGTACCTGATTCTTTTCCCCACAGGGAAACGGAAATTGATCATACCGTACGGATACTGAGCAGCATTATGCGCAATTCCAGGCCATCTAACATACTTATCTACGGCAAAACCGGGACTGGCAAGACTTCCACAACACAATATGTTACAAAAATGCTGGCTGAGGCTGGCGGGGAGCAGGTAAGAGTCTGCTTCGTAAACTGCCAGGTTCACGATTCTCCATATTCCATACTCACAACACTTGTCAACGAACTGTCTGAAGGCAAAGATGACCTCATACCACCAATGGGGTGGCCGCTTGACAGAATCTACAGCGAGCTTATTACGAGGATAAACGCCAAAGGCGGATATTATGTGCTTGTTCTGGATGAAATTGACAGGCTACTCCAGAAGAACGGCGGGGACTCACTTTATGTGCTGCTTAAGATAATCGATGACTCCACTTCATCAAGAACTTCACTCATTGGCATCACGAATGATGCAAGCATTCTTGATGGTCTGGAACCAAGGATAAGGAGCAGGCTAAACCAGGAAAGTATCCTGTTTTCACCCTACAATGCCTCTGACCTCAGAGACATCATATCCTTCCGTCTTAAGGGTGTGGTAAAAGAGAATGTGGTCGAGGAGTCGGCCATCAACCTGTGTGCTGCACTGGGTGCACAGGAGCACGGAGATGCACGAAAGGCGCTGGATCTCATGAGAATCTCCATAGAGATAGCAATGCGTGAGAACAGACAGAGCATCACAGACAAGGAAATTTATGAGGCCAGGGACAGGTTTGAAATGGATGTCGTCAAAGAGGCTATCAAGACTCTCCCGCTGCAGAGCAAAATTGTCCTTCTGAGCGCAGTTGTCACACAGGAATTGAGCAGTAAACTTATGATAACTGGCGAGATTTATGAGAATTACAGGAACATCTGCAATGAGCTGGGTTTCATGTCCCTTACAAGCAGGAGGGTAAGTGACATCCTTTCAGAACTGGAGGATTTTGGCCTTCTTTCTGCTACGACCAGAAGTATGGGAAGATATGGAAGAACCAGATTCATTAAGGTCATGGGCCAACTGGACCTGTTTAAGAAACACCTTCTGGAAGACGAGAACCTTTCTATGTTCCAGGGGTCCAGGATCGTAAGGCAGTCCCGTTTTGAAAATGTCTTCGGGAATAAAGAGGATAGAAACCTTACGGACCGTGAACTGGAGAATAAGCTTTCAAACTTGGCAGATGCAGATATTCAGTAATATCAAGCGAAGTTCTCCCTGAAGATAAAGCACATGTCATCTGCCACTTTTACCAGTGTGAGACCGTGCTTTTTTGCGAAATCATCAGGTGCTGTTGTCCAGTCATAGTTATCGACAACAATGAGGAATTTTTTCCTCAGATTTTTCAGCGCGGTCTCAAGTTCCCACGATACATGCTCATAAGTGTGTTCTGAATCGTGGAAGAAGATATCAAATGGGCCGAAGTAGCTTAATTTGCTTTCCAGAGTGTTTTTTGTGTTTCCAAGAACAAGAGACCACCGATCCCTGAATTTTTCAGGTACGAGGAACCCAACCGGCATTTCCTCATCCTCCCCGTACTTCTGCCCAAGGTCAAAACTGAAGAGTCTTCCCCTGAATTCGGCTGAAGCATCTAGAATTGCAGTTGAAGTGCTTCCCGGACCCACACCGGTTTCTGCAACAAGTGGTGCCCTCATCATTCTGACACCTGTATAAAGCCAGCAAAGTTCCGGAACTGAAACCTGCCAGTAATTCTTGCCGCCAATTCTGGAATCCACGTATTCCACAATACTCGAAGCCCGTTCGAATGATTTTAAAACATCATCCTCAGTGCATTCCAGGAATTGGAGAATCTTCTCTTTTCCCGTTAAGTCAGGTTTGTTCATTCTTTCTTCCTCTCTGTTAAGAAATGCAATTTCCCGCATTAAATTTAATGGCAGAAAGCACATCCGGATGTAGATCTGGTTGATATTCTATCTGCTTGCTTTAATGGGAATTCTTCTTGGTGTTTCACTGGCCGGGCCTCCAGGACCGGTTACCGCGATTCTTGTGAACAGGGCCACAAGATCAATATGGAAAGGTATTTTCGTTGGGTTCGGGGCAATGACTGCAGATTTTATCTTAATGATCGTGATACTTGTTTTCGGCCAGGTTACGAATATTTCCAGATTCAATAATTATATCTACATTCTAGGCTCTATTTTCTTCTTTTACCTTGCAATAGCAATATATCGTTCAAGAGAAGAAGGAGAGGCAAAAGATGCGGAAGGATCAGGTTTTGTTGCGGGCCTGACCATTGGCCTCATAAATCCCATGCAGATAGGCTGGTGGTTTACTGCGGGCCTCAGTGTTTTCCAGAAATTCGGTTATCTCACCATGGTATTTCTGTTCGTTGGAATCCTGGCCTGGGTATTTTTCATTGCAACAATTATCTACAAGGCATCAGCCAGATATGGCGCAAAGGTGAGTTATGCCATAATGATATTCAGCGTCCTGTCCCTTGGATTCTTCGGTGTTCTCTTCTCGTATCTTGCACTGTCAGGGATAGTTACTTCATTTTAGAGCATTGAAGTATGCAAAGTTCAAAAAAATAAAATTGGGAATAAAAAGAAAATTTTAATGGATGATTTTCTCAGGGAAAGTCGCTTCCACATCTATGGGTGTGTAACCGTCCGAACCTATTACAACCTGAGTGGCAGGTGGATTTGAGTAATAGTTTGGAACAAATTCATTTAGTCTCTTGTGGAAACTTGGAATGGTTCTGTTGTCATAGAAGATGCCTGTGGGGATCCTGTCTCCCCACTCACTTCCCCTCTCGTATGCCCTCTGGAATTTCTCAGCTGCCTGGCCTTCGTTGCCTGGAGTAATTATGGGGTCCCAGCTCTTGTCCTCGTCAAGCTTGTATACTCTCTGCCTGTACCATTCCATAGTGTTGATATTGTTGTATGTTGGGCAGGGCTGAAGGATATCAATTACCGAGGATCCCTCGTGAAGAATAGCAGTCTTTATGATTTCCTTGAGTTGCTTCATATCGAAGGAGAAGCCTCTTGCCACAAATGAATAGCCAGCAGTGAGGGCAAGTGTGATTGGATTGACCTTTGCGAAAACATTAGGCCTCGCAAGGCTTTTCGTTCTCTCGCCAAGTGCCATTGTGGGGGCTGCCTGTCCTTTGGTCAGGCCGTAAACCTCATTGTCGAATATCATTATGGTGAGCCCGCTGTTTCTCCTGCCTTCTGCCACAAAGTGGCCTGCACCTATTCCCAGCATGTCTCCATCTCCGCCTGGCACTATGACTTTCAGGTTTGGATTTGAGAGTTTGATGCCTGTGGCAAAAGGTATTGACCTGCCATGGAGGGTGTGAACTCCGGCTATATTGAGATAATGCGGGGTTTTTCCTGAGCACCCTATGCCAGATGTTGCAATAACGTCCTTTGGATCCAGATTCAGCTCAGAGAGGGCCTGGGTAATCGATGTGAGGATACCGAAATCCCCGCATCCCGGGCACCAGTCTACAGCAATATCACTTTTAAAATTATGCGCCATTTTCTAAAACCTCTATTAAATTCTTTCCTTTTCCGCTAATTATTTCCTTGGCGGCTTTCAAAATTTCATCTTCAGTCATGTGTCTTCCGTTGTACTTCAGGATGTTGTTCTGGATGGCAATTCCGGTGTTGAGCTTTACTATTCTTGCTGCCTGTCCAAGCATGTTGCTCTCCACGTTAATGATCAGCTTTGCCTTGCCTAGAACTTGCTTGACGAAGTCTTCAGGGAATGGCTCAAACATTTTTATGTAAAGCAGGTTTGCCTTGATTCCCTCTTCCTTGAGGTCGTCTATTACGTCCAGTATGGGTCCTTTCTGGCTTCCCCATGTAACAAATGTTACATCCGCGTTCTTTTCTCCTAGAAGAAGAACCATCTCTTCACGTGGTATTTCATTCAGCGCCGTTTCGAGCTTCCTGAATCTCTTTCTCATCTGCATATCCCTGACTAGAGGGTCCTCTGTGACATGCCCTATCTCGTCATGTTCGTCGCCGGTCATCCAGAAGACATCATTTCCAAAGTATCCCATTTCTGAAATTCCGTTCTCCGTATCAAGATTATACCTCTTGAAGCTAAGTCTTGTTGTGGTAGGTCTGACTGCCTGGTTCACCTTGACTTTTTTCAGGTCTATGTCCGGGACAAGATCGGTTGTGTTTGCAAGGTTCTTGTCAATTAAGTGGATAACCGGCAACTGGTACCTGTGTGCATAGTTTAGTGCGTTCATTGAATCGTAAATGCACTCTTCAACATCGCCCGATGAAATAACCATCCTTGGGAATTCCCCGTGTCCCGTGTTCATCGCAAACAGGAGATCAGATTGCCCGTTTCTTGTAGGTAAGCCTGTGCTAGGTCCTCCTCTCTGGTACAGCGTTATGACAATTGGGACTTCATCCATCCCTGCAAAGGAAATTCCTTCCGCCATCAGGGAGAAACCTGGTCCACTGGTAGCAGTTGATGATCTGGAACCGGTCAGGGCAGCACCCTGTGCCATCGTTACGGCTGAAATTTCATCTTCAGTCTGCACAACAACAACCCCTCCTTCCCTGAGCTTGTTCTGCTCTGCCTTCACATACTTCAGGTGCTCATGTTCTTCCATAATTGAGCTTTCATCACTTGCTGGAGTGATGGGGTAATAGGTCTGGAATCTTAGGCCACCCATAAGTTTGCCCATTGCAGCACCATCGTTTCCAGTCAGAAGGAGCCTCTTTATCTTGGGCAGGACTTTGAGATTCTTGCCAGCAAAGCCATTCTCCTTGGCGTAGACATATGCCGCCGCGACTACTTTCACATTGTCCTCAACAGCTTTTGGTTTGCTTGAAAACACCTGTTTAATAGCCTCTTCAGCAAATTTCTGTTCAAGACCCGCAATTGAAAGTGTTATTGCGGAACCGAGGGTGTTGAAGTACCTGCTCGCAGGCCCCTCGGAGATTGCTGCTGTAACAACTTCACTGAATGGTATTGCCATTGGGATTCCTCCCTTCTTCCTTGCCAGCTCAAGAGCACCTTTTATTGTGTTGGGAACAGAGGCAGAGTCAAGAGTATCCTTAATTCTCCTCGCGGTGTCTCTCATAATGAGTCTAGCCTGGGCGAGATCAGATGTTTCAAATGATTTGTCATAAATGATCTTTGTGCCCTCACCAATGTCTTCGAGGTGTTCGAAGATTGTGTCGGGATCAAGTGCAACTAAAATATCAACTGGGTACTTCAAGGAACGCGGACGCACCTCTTTTACCCTTAGGTGGTTGTAACTGTGTCTCCCCTTTATGTTAGAGTGGTATTCTCTAACTCCAAAGACATTATATCCAGCTTCTGCAAAGGCCCTGTTTATCATATTGGAAGAGGTATCTATACCTCCCCCTTGTGGGCCGCCGATAGTTAAGCTTAGGTCCATAGGGTTATCCCGACAGGATACTCATCCAATTAAAAAGTTTTATTAGATTACCGTTTTTAATCGATACTATTAAGTTCAAAGTTTATAAATCTGACTGTTAGAATATTCTTAAATTTAATATTTTTTTAGACGAATTTTAATAAATCCATGAAATTTCAGGAAAACATCTTTTCGGTTTCCCTATTCATTGTGAATTAGTGAAAAAAACATTAATATTTTTAACGGAAGCATACTCATGTATTGTGTACGCACTGTATTTGCTCAAGAAAAGCGACAAGGCAGTTATTGCCAAAATGCTAGCGGACGATATTATCGGCAGGCAGGCAATCACCGAGAAAGATACTGCATCATTTGGGCTTGAGGATGACAAGATACTGCTGCTTTACGAAGGCAGCGAGGAAGCCAACAAGAGGCTCGCTGAACTTTTTAAGGAAAATTTGACGCCGGTTGAGAAAGCCAAAGCTGAGGCAGTTTACAAACTCATAAAAGATGAGGAGTCACGGGCTGAAGGCGGAATGGGCTTCCTCTTCGGGTGAACCATTTGTTAATAGTTACGGGAATGCCCGGTTCCGGGAAAGATGAATTCGTAAAGGTGGCAAAGTCGCTTGGATTCACGGATGTGCATATGGGGGACACTGTCAAGGCGTATGCCAGAAAATCCGGGATTCGAATGGTTGACAGGGATATTGGGGCATTCGCAACAAAGGAGAGGCTTGAAAACGGGATGGATATATGGGCCAAGAGAACCGCCGAAAGCATCTCCAACCCGGAGAAGACCGTGGTTGACGGCCTCAGGAACACGGAGGAGCTCGTGTATTTCAAGTCCCATTTTGTTGACGCAGTGGTAATAGCCATCTATACCAATCGTGACGAGCGCCTCAAGAGAATCCTGAAAAGGAACAGGATTGATGATGTGAAGAATGAGCCTGAGCTTGAACAGAGGGACAACAGGGAACTTGGCTGGGGAATAGGCCGGACAATCTCTCTTGCGGACCACATGATTGTAAATGACGGAACTTTAGAGGAATTCAAGGAAAAATCCCGGGAATTCCTTTTGACTCAGTAGCCTATTTTTGCAATATAATTTTTAATGGACTTGAAGAAAAGCTCGCCTATGGCTTGTTCTCCGAAAATAGCCTTGTCTGTATTCCTGTACCTGTAAAACATTCTTTCAGGATGGGGCATCAGCCCAATGACATTCCCGCTCTCGTTTGATATGGCGGCAATGTCGTGATCAGATCCGTTTGGATTCCATGGGTATCTACCAAAGTTTCCATCTGGGTCAGAGTATCTGAAAAGTACCTGGCCTTGTTCCAGAAGCCTTTCCAGGTTCTTATCCTTCTTTTGTATCTGGATCTTGCCCTCTGCATGTGCCACTGGAACCAGATATGGCTCATCTTGCTTGAAAGAACCTGCAAAAATCTTGTTTTTTGAGGTAATTCTTATGTAAGTGTTACGGCACTCGTACCTATTGGATGTGTTCTGGCCAAGCACTATTTCCCTATGGTTTTCATAGTTCCAGCCTGGAAGGAATCCAAGTTCGCAGAGTACCTGAAATCCGTTGCACACCCCTACGACTGGTTTACCTGTATCAATAAATTTCTTGAGGTCAGGCAAGGAGGAACTTGCAATCCTGTTCGCTAGAATCACGCCTGCTCGAATATAATCGCCGGCAGAAAAACCGCCAGGTAGAAAAATAGAGGAAAAATCCTCCAATGAAACTGACTTTCTCCTGAGCTCATTTACGTGTACGTAAGTTGGCTCGACGCCGACTCTTTTGAAAGACTGGAAGGCCTCGTATTCGTTATTTGTGCCTTCCATTCGTATTATGGCTACTCTGGGAGAACTGTCAGAGTCCGTTTACTGTCCGCCTCTTCTCTCCTTCGCTTTAAGCCTGAGGCCAGTGTAACCGCATTTTCTGCATTTGAGTGCCCTGGGTGAATTTCTGGCATCGCATCTCATGCATATTTTTTTGTTAAGTCTTCTTTCAACTGCTTCCGGAAATGCCATTTTAAATCTACCATTATCCTAAGTAATAACGCTGCGAGTATTGGAAATTACTATATGAATGTACTTGTACTCAAATGATTCTCGGCACTATGATCTCCCACAAAAGTAATGCAATGAGAATTGCGCTTGAGACGTTAAGAATCCGGCTGACGTTCTTCTCACTCCTGAGATACTTGAATCTCTCTCTTCTTCCGGCTATGAGGAGCGTATCCCTGAAGAACTGTGCCCCGTCAAAGATAAGGATGGGCAGCGCATTTGTAACACCGAGGAGGAAATTAAACCAGAATAGCCAGTAAACCAGGTTGACTGCTCCCCAAAAAACAGGGGCGTAAAAGGGGGCGGTGAACATGGAAGCAAGGCCACCGGAAATAGGGTAAAGGTAAAGGAACGGGAGGGTTATGAAACCAAGTCCGCCATACCAGGGATTGGAGAAAACGCTCCTACCAGAAAGTGTCTGCTGCAATCCTGAAAGGTTGTACCCCAGCATCCCCCCATAACTTATGGTTATGCCAACAAAGCTCTGGTTCTTGTAAACCGCGGAATTGGCTGCAGGGTCATACGCCTGGTAATACGCATATTTTGACATTGTTGTAATATTCTTGGAAATGAGTGAAATTTGAGGTGTTCCCGAGTTTATTGTGAAATTCTCCACAACAAGGTTCACAGTTGTTCCCGGAACGGTAGCATCAAGCAAATCTGCGAGAGTAGTATCATTATAGATTGGATTTCCGTCCAGGGAAACTATGGTCTGCCCAGCTGCAAGGCTGGAATTGTTTGCAGGAGTGCCCGGGGTAACAGAATTTATGACTAATCCGGCAGGGATACTATAGGTGCTGGTCGTTTTACCATTGAAGAATGTTGCGTTGTAAAGCTTTCCCGGTGTTAGCTGGGAAGAAAGAATCAGGTTGTTTACAGCATTCCCCGAATACTGCCCGAATGAAATGAGTTCTGATCCAGGGGAGACATGGTTTGCAACAGGTGAGCCCAGAGTAATATCCTGGATATATGTGCCTTCATGAATTGGTGTGGCAGCTGGCATTAACAGGAGGGCCAGCACAAGGAATGTAATCATCCCAAGAACAATGTTTATTCCCGGGCCAGCAGCTATCAGCCTTCTTCTATGTACGGGATCTGTCTTCTGGATTTCTGACTCGTCAGGTTCAACAAAAGCTCCCATTGGAAAAATAAGGAAAAGGATGCCAACAGAAGAAACCTTGATTCCATGTTTTCTGGCCACAATTCCATGAAACATCTCATGAATAATGACGGAGATGGCCAAAGCAACGATCCCATATCCTATGGGGATTGCTGGGTTAAGTCCGGGCAGACCAATTTCCAATGCGAGGGAAGGGACACTGGACGGGGGGATAAACAGAGCAAGGTAGGCACCATATACCAAGAGAATAATAGCAACAACAGCTGAAATGAACACGATGATTACTGATGCCCTGCTGAACAGTATGGCAGGAAATCTGTTGGCGAACTTGTCCAGTATCTTCCTGTTCTTGACAATCTTAACAAGAAGCAAGGGTCCGTAGGCCTGAAAATGCTTGGTTTTGGAAAGCTTTGGGGCTAGGATAATCATTAACATGACCCAGAGGAATATTAGGGCAATTACAAACTCCAGAGTCAGGTTCACTATGGGGTAATCTTTAATCTACTAAAAATTTACACATTTGGGGAAGTAATTCGACAATAAGCAAATCACAATTTCATTTTTGTTGCCATTTGCCGAAGTGTTTTTTTGCTGAACAAAAATTTTTAATACTGCATTTACAAGTAGTAGCATATGAAAGCTACAATAACCCACATTAAAGCGGATATTGGGAGTTTGCCTGGCCATACCACGGTCTACGGTCCGGTGGTTGAAGCCGTCAGAAATTATGTGAAAGAAAAAGGAGAATCGCTTCTATCCGATTTTCACATATCATTTGTCGGTGATGATATACAGATAACGATGATTCACAACAGAGGTGTGGATTCACCTGAAATTCACGAACTAGCCTGGAACGCATTCAAATCAGGCACTGACCTTGCAAGACAGGTAGGACTGTATGGTGCAGGGCAGGACCTCCTCAAAGACTCCTTTTCAGGAAATATAAAAGGAATGGGGCCTGGAATTGCTGAGATGGAAATTACACCAAGGAAGTCTGAGCCATTCATTATTTACATGATGGATAAGACTGAACCAGGGGCGTTCAACTTTCCTATCTTTAAGATGTTTGCCGATCCATACAATACGCCAGGCCTGGTTATTGACTCAAATATGCACGATGGTTTCATTTTTGAGATTTGGGACATTGTAGAGGCAAAGAGAATTTTCCTCTCCGCTCCAGAACATATGTACGATATTCTGGGAATGATTGGTTCCAAGGGAAGATACGTGATTAAGAGGGTTCACACAAAACCAAACCATGAGAAACTGCCTGACGAGAATGTGGCGGTCATCACCACTGACAAATTGTCCTTTATAGCAGGCGAATACGTGGGCAAGGATGATCCAGCTGGTATAGTCAGGATACAGTCAGGCCTGCCTGCTTCCGGAGAGGCAATGGAAGCTTTCTCTCATCCATATCTTGTATCAGGGTGGATGAGGGGTTCATTCAACGGTCCGCTGATGCCGGTAGCAATGAAGGATGCCAAGATGACAAGATTTGATGGTCCACCTCGGGTTGTGGCACTTGGGTTCGTGCTCAAAGATGGCAAATTGGCTGGCCCAGTTGACATGTTCGACGACCCCGCTTACGATGGAGCCAGAAGAACAGCCATGAAAGTTGTGGATTATCTGAGGAGAATGGGACCATTCGAGCCTCACAGAGTGCCCGAAGAAGACATGGAATACACGACACTCCCAAGGGTGCTCGAAAAATACAAGGGACAGTTTGAGACAGTCCCGGATGTCCAGAAGAAAAGGAAAGAAGTCAAGCTTTCAACTAAAGACGTTGATTAAACTTCTTTTCCCTTTTTTCCTTAATAAAATTCCTGATATCATAAAAGAAAATATTGTCATAAGGGCAGGCAACTACACAGGAACCCGCCCCCACGCATTTTGAACTTTTGAAGAAACCCTGTTTTATGAACTGGCCTGGCAGATCCCCAAGGCCAACCTCACAGGCACTGACACAGTCTTTAGTAGGGCATGTCACACAGGTGTCCGGGCTCCTGACCTTAAGCTTGAACAACCCTATTTTGCTGAAGAAACCAACAAAAGTTCCGGTTGTGCACCAGCCATATCTCCTGCAGGGACTCATTCCAACAAATGGGATTGAGATGAAGAATACATACCACAGGAAATTCCAGATGAAGAATGAAAAGAAAACCGCAGGGTCAATGCCGTAAATTGTAAACTTCCCCATACCACTTGAGGTCTCAAATGAGAGGTACGAAAACACTATCATGAAAACCCAGGACATTGAAATATAAGGATAGATGGCTGCCCTGAATTTACTTCCAATGTTCTTCCTGCTAAAATCAGACTGGTAATTGTACCCTATCATCTGCTGCCCCAGGGTACCACCATACATAACTGCGGAAGGACAGAGGGTGCTGCAGTAACTCCTCCTTCCGAAAAGAAGTGCCAGGACTGCATACAACGCATAGCTCCCGACGAGTGCAACTATGACGACTGGGTACACTGGGCCAAGTGCCCCTGAATTGGCCCAAAGGGGAAGGATACGGTAAAAACTCTCGGGTCCGAAGTTAGGCCAGAAAATAGTATAAAGTGCAAATGCAGCAAGAGCCAGGGAGAGGTTGACCCTCTTTTCCTTCCATTGAAGCTTTCTCATCCGGAAAACAACAAGGGCGCCCATTTCAATGCCCATTATGGTAAGGAAAACGTAGGAGTTTGCTATAGCACCAATAATGTAAGGGACATCAACGGCAACTGCAGGCAGGGAAAAGTTGTTCACGCCTCCAAGCATTGCAGAGAAATCAGCGAAGCCTGAGACATCACTTGGATGGGCAGAGGAAAAGAGGTACAGCAGGGCACCTGACATGAACAGTTCTGAAAGGAATGACAAAAGCAGTACCTTGAACATGAAGGAAGGATGCTTCAACCATCCCACTCTTTTCCCACTGACCACTGGATCCAGGGCTATGTAAAAATAAAAGAACATCCCAAGAAGCATTCCGACTCCGTATACGGCCCAAGAAAGATAGTAAGGTTCCGAGGATACCGCTCCGAGAAAAACTCCAAGGGACATTATTGAATAAATAATGAAGAGGGCAGAAATTCTGCTCATTTCCGTTTCAGTTATTGTATTCCTTCTGTTGGCTATCCATTCAAACAGTATGATCATGAATGCTAACATGAAGGCAGTAAATGCTAAAGAGAGCCACTTAGTGTAAAAGATGCCGTGCAGCATTGATGGCGTAGCAGCTGCCATAGCTATGATGGAACTGAACATGATTTTTTCAATGCGCGATTCTTTGAAAAAGTAAAGTATGAACAGCATTTCCGAAATCATTGGTATGACAAACAGGAAGCTGTTTATTCCTGAGGTAAAATAACCCATTATGTTTGCCGTTCCAGCCAGGGAAATTCTTGTATTCTGGGTGTATGCAACAGTAAAGAGAAATGCACCCATGGAAACCTCATTCCAGGCGAATAAAAGGGAAAACGCCAAAGCCATTTTCCTGGTCATTCTTTGAATTTGAGTGTGTGTGGAAATCCAGAGGAGGTAAACAATTGATATTGTCATGATGAACATGGCCAGGTTCACTGTCAGTATGGTGGTAAAAAATCCAGGCGGGGCGGCAGCAAAATAGTTGAGTGCATTAAGCATGCTGCCCATCATAGTCAGTAGAATGACCATGTAAGCCATTTTCCTGAGAGTGAAATTTTCAGAGTTCTGCTTCAGGTAATTGAGGCTGTATGCAATGAACGTTGTCATAATCACAATAACAGCTATGACTATGGGCAAGTTCTGCATGTTTCAGGATTGTTGCCTCCTATAAAATGGTTGAATCAGTTGATAGGGTGTGGTAACTTATATTTAAAGTAAAATAGAATCAACAATCAAAATTATGCGGCACTGACCAAATAAAGAATAGTTTTTCCTTGTTATTATACAAATTATTATGGAACCCATATTTTACGGTTCTGCCCGACACACTTCAAAAAAAATTTAAATAAGGTATTTCAATCCATCAATATGGAAGAAAAGGGTAGACTCATTGTCACCTTTTTAGTGATCTCCGTGGTGATTGGGGTAATTGCATACTTCTTGTTGCAATTTTTGTTTTCCCTGTTCTTTTTCGGTTATCCGGGAATTGCAGAGGGGCAGGCCTCAGACCCCGCTATTTCAACAGGAATAGCCTCTGGCGCTTTTGCCATAATGTTCCTGCTGTACCCTGTTTATAAATATGGGGACAGAAGTTCCACAGGAGATGATTTCAGGTGAATAGCAAAATAAAAAATGAGCTAATTTATTCAATCGTGGTTATTGTTATCCTGCTGGGAGCGGCCATTCTCAATGTCAATTACATAGAGGGGCATAAGGCCAACATTGCGCAGCCTGAGAATAACAGCACGGTTCCGGCAAACTCCACTATCATCAAAGTCACTGGGTACCAGTGGGCATGGGGTTTTACCTATGCAAATGGCACAACATCTACTGATGTCCTCTATGCCCAGGCCGGCCACACCTACACGCTTCAGGTCACTTCTAAGGATGTCATCCACGACTTGCTGATCCCAAACCTTGGTGTTCAGGTTTATGCAGTTCCAGGACATCCAAATCAGGTTACTTTCGAGCCCACAAAGCCAGGGACATACATATTTGAATGCGT
>JAMDCA010000031.1 GCA_023489435.1 Thermoplasmatota archaeon | reverse complement strand
AATAGTTAATTTGTAAGCGTCTCTGGCGTCCATCCTCAGAGTGCTGTCATCAAATAACGATACTCCAGCATAAACTAGAATTGGAACCAGATAAGGATCTGCCACCCCCTGAAGATAAATGAGCTTGCTCATCCCGTATTTCCCGCGTATTTCCGAAAGTCTTTCAACAAGCTTTCTGGGCCTCTGTATGAGCTGAGCCCCGTCAGGTATGATCACAATATCTTCGGTGAGCCACTCTCCATTCTGCAAGTATGCTGCGCCCTGCACAGTTTGTGGTTCAACTGCAGGCATTCCCGGCTGTCCAAGAACTTCCATGGTTCCATTTGTTTTCCTGATTTGTTCCTCCATGGTAGTGTCCAGGATATATGGGTAATGCGTTTTGCCGTCCACTGAACCCGCCCTTGCAAATCCGAAGAATGCTTCGTCTACGATCATGAATGCTTCCGTATCACCTACTACCTAAATTCAATTGCTAAAAAATGTACCTAGAATCCTTGGAATCTCTGAATCACATATCCGCTGCTGGACAGTATATTGAATAAGCCCGCAAAATCAGCGGGGAAAGGTTAATTAGATACAATTAACTGTTGAGTTTGAAAACAGTGGTTCATTTATCTGACAAGCTGATTAACATGCAGAATACACAAAACGAAAAAGAAAACATTGTTTTGCCTGGCGATATAATTGCCACAGCAGAAGAATACGTCCCTGGCAAAAATACCATGGAGGAAAATGGAGATGTTGTTGCACTAGCTTATGGCCAACTCAGAAAAGACGATAAGGGCCTAACCGTCTCAGTAATGACTCCAAAGAAAAGGATTTCCCTCCACAGTGGACAGATCGTGTACGGTCAGGTAACAAAGATGGACCAGCGAAGAGCAACAGTTAAGGTTGGAGCGGTTTTTGACAGACAGCTTGGACTGGTTGAATACGTTGCTGACGGTAGCATAGGCATGTCCTCACAGTATGGGAGGAACAACGAGCCTAGCATGCACATTGGAGATCTGATCAGGGCAAAAATCCTGCGGATTGGCGACAGGGGCCTTGACCTAGGAATATTCGGGAAGAACCTTGGGGTGCTCAGAACGTTGTGCACTAAGTGCAGGCTGCCCATGGTCAAGAAGAATGCAACATTATACTGCGATAATTGTGAACGGTCGGAGATCAGAAAAGTTGCAGAGGACTACGGAATGATAAACATCATGGAGGATATGGCATGAAAGGCGGAGTTACAAGCAAGGTAAATGACGTTGAAAAACTTTCAAATGAAGTAGTGACTATGAGGAAAGAACTTGAGGACGTGAAGGAAGTCCTTAAGGGCCTCATTCAGGTCATCATGAGCAGAGAAGAAGGACTAGACGAGGACGAATACAACTAAGGGTGCAATATATGATAATGCCTATGAAAATGCTGGAAGAAAATCTGAACAAGAAAGTTGCGTTGCTGCTTAAGGATAACAGAGTACTCGAGGGGACTCTAAGCGGGTACGATGAATACATGAACATGGTTCTTGATGAAGTTGAGGAGAATTCCGAAGACCTTAACAGGAAACTTGGAACTGTTATCATAAGGGGAAGCAATGTAGTCAGGATTTCTCCAAGATAGCCCAGACTCAATATTACCATAAATTTTCAATTTTTAAGAACCATTAAATCCAGAAGACATTGGTTTTTGCATTAGTTTATTGACTTTTTGCGAGCATTGGAAAAACCCATGCTCTTTTCATGATTATCTATTTTGAATTAAGAGGGCTGGTTAGAAGTGATTCTGGAGGGCGGGATACTAGCCGAAAATTTTGTTCTATACAGATCATATCTTATTATGAAAGTACAGAACTATGAAAAACTGATAATTTCTTAACATATTATCCTCTGGAAATCAAAAAGCACGCTTGAAAAAAACAAGGGCGCGTGGTATTAACAACTTGTTATATATTCTACTAAAAAGAAGAGTGAGGTATTCTCTAACAAAGGACTGCATCCCGGCATGGGATGAAGTCCCAAGGGGCTAACTATAATTGTGAAAGTAATGATATGGGACATACACTTTGTCCTAAAGATCTGGTTTGGCCGAATTCCAATACAAGGATTAAATAAATACCAGTTCTATATAATGTTAGCAAAGTGGAATATAGAAGGTATTCTCAATGGTTAGTAGCAAGTATAATTCTATTTGGCCGTTACCTGGCCCAGTTGACGATTTTGTGGCTACTCTAAAAAAGGTGTTAGAGTACGTGAAAAGAGAAACCCCGAATGATGAGACTTTAGCTAACTGGTTTTTAAGTAATTATCCTAACGTGACTAAAATCGGAATTGCAAGACAATACACAAGATCGGCTTTAATGCATTCAGGATTGGTAGTCTACAAAGGCAATAAGTTAAGCCTCTCCCAAGACGGCCTAAAATATCATGAGAAACCAAACAATAATTTGCTTTTCCATATTCTTAATAGCAATGTGATAGGATTCGCCGAATCGGTGAGAATTCTGGGTGAGTTTTCTATGGATCTGAACAAATTTCACAAAGCACTCACTAGCGAATTGGGAGTAAGTTGGACTCATGCATATGGACAGCCATATTTCAGAGTTTGCTGGTTAAGAAGTATGGATTTTGTAAAACTGGTCGGGCACAACTATACATTGACTCCCAATGGAAAAACATTACTTGAATCAATTGGGAAACTTGCCCCTGAAAAACTTGCAGAAATAGAACAGAAATCAGAAGCACACGAGGAAATTCCAACTAATTCAATCACTTTAACTGTAAAACAAGATAACGGTATTCCTCTCGAGCACAAAACGGAGATTGAACAAATCTGTATTAGGTTGAAAGAAGTCGAACATAGAAGCTCAGAGTTTAAACTCTTTGAAGAAGAAATCGGGAAAGCTTTCAAGGTTCTAGGATTTGATACGAAAGTGCTTGGACAGCCGGGACAAACAGATGTGCTTATAGAGGCTCCTATTGGCGCCCATAAGTATTCTGTTGTGGTCGATGCAAAGACTACCTCTTCTGACAAGATCATAGAGAACCAGATAAATTGGGACTCTATTACGGACCACAGAAGAGATAATGAGACTAACTTTGCAGCGATAATAGGGCCTTCCTTTGCTGGAGGGGACCTTATTCGCAGGGCATTGAATCACGATGTTGTCTTAATTGAAACCGACACTTTGGTGGACCTTCTTAAAATACATTCTGATACCCCTTTAACTCTCCTTGATCTAAAAACAATATTTCTCCAGAAGGGTCTTTTGAGACTAGAAGATTGTAAAGAGCTGCACGAGAACAGCGATAGTTACAGTTCAAGAGATGCCATCATTTCAAAAGTCCTATCTGTGTTAATTAATTTGCAACGGGAGCCTGAAAGAACTACTTTGGAGTATATTCGATCTGAACTGGGAAGAAAAGAATATACAGAACAGGAACTGTTTGAAGTTTTGGAGCTTCTTACTAAATTTGGCGTTATCAACAAAGAGTTGGATAATAGTTATACTGTGATTGCTAGACCGGATATTGTCGCTGAAAAATTTATCACATTGGCTTCAAGTATTCTAAACGATCCCAAGAATCTAAGATGAAGGATTTTTCAGCTAACCATTGATAAATAAACTTTTTACTAATTTCAAATTCTCAAGTTTAAGAGAGCATTTGACCATTATTGCCGAATAAAACTTCACAATAGATCCAAACCGTTTTAATGACAATCAAGGAAACAACTACAAATCCGGTTACAATGAAAATTACAGTAGAGGGGCTCCAACCTACAAAGGCAGAGATTGAAACCATGTAAACCTAGGTAGTAGCCCCTACACTGTGGATGCAAAACCAACTAATTCAATTATATCCATCCTGCCCGAGTGCTGAGAATACTCAAATTATCCATATTCTAGTCACGATAGCTACAGAAATAGTGTGAAGTTTACATAGGATTCTTTGTAAAGAAATCACGGACAAGCTTGGATTTGAAAATCAAGAACAAAACAACTTAAGATGGGCCGGGACCGGGAATTGAACCCGGGTCCGGGGATCCACAGTCCCCAAGGATAACCCTCTACCCCATCCCGGCCATTGCGTTGGGTAGGAGATTTTTAACCCGTTAATTATTATTTGCCTGAAAGAGGCGCCCTCATCACTGATTGGGCTGTTCGCAGTGGAAAAAGACTGCAGGTATTCCCATGATGTCTTTGGTATGGTGCCCATACAGCCTGGGAACTTGAATTTCGAATTTCCGTTCCCTGACTATTGACAATGATTTTGCATAATAACCACGTATAAAATCTGCAGACTTTAAATTGTGAAGGGAATAGATATGCTTCCCAAGTTTCATGGCAGCATCAAGAAATTTCCTGTCCGCGCCTTCAGTAACTGAACCAAACGGGGGGTTCATGAAAACCGTGTCCACTGATTCCCTGAATGAAAGAATGTCACCTATAATGATGTCTATGTTAAGGCCCTCAGCATTTTTCCGCAATGCATCAGCCTGGTCAAGGTCCAGTTCCACGGCATATACTTTTTTGGCGCCAATCAATGCGGCCCCAACTGAAAAAATACCATTTCCGGCGCCAAAATCGCCAATAACGTTGCCTTCGACGTTACCATCAAGATATGCAAGGAAAAGAATCTCAGAAGCTACTCCTGCACTAGTGGGGTACTGTTCCAACTGATTCCTGTACCTGACCGGCTTCTGTAGCTTCTGCAAGTAAATTTCAAGATCCTTCTTGGATCTTATGTTTTTCTGCATCTATTTTTCTACGGAGCCAACAGCAAGATCGACGACCTGCCTGGCTTTCTTGATTGAATCTTCAGCAGATACTCCTCTGCTGAGGAAAAGTTTCTCAATTTTCCTCATGGCACGCTGCTTTCTCCAGGTGCCTCTTTCATGGGCAGCAAGCACAATGTATTCTGCTACTTCCCTGTCGACACTAATACCAAATCTCTCCCTAATCTTTATTTGCCAGACAGGGACAAGCACCGACGGTATTTCCCTGAGATTGTTACCCGCTCTCTTTTCCTCAATTAACCTATTGAGGTTGCCCGTTTTCTTGAATCGAGTAGGTCCACTCATTAGGCAAAGAATGTCTGACATGTAATAAAGTTTTTGACTGGAAGACTATGTCAAATATTAGTTGAAGCTTGCCGCAACATCGGTTTCAACGCTTCATGATTGCATCTGTCTCCTACCACTCAGTTAACCTGTACCTGGAAGATGTGCACCTGTGGCTATAGAAATCTCACCCTTCATACGACATAGAGTTCTGGCAAATTATTGAGGGCAAGCAAGTCCGCAGTCCAGCTAACTGGACAGGAAACATACGGGACAAGCAACAGATGAGGCAAAACGGGACCGCACCAGGCTCGTGCGATCCCTCCTAAGGGAAAAAGGCCCCGCCAGTTGAAGCTGTGAACCAGTCAAAAGATGGGGAGCAGATGGCGGGAAGTCCTATCCCATCAACGGGATCTTGACAGAGTCGACCGGAAGAGATAGAGTAAAGTTACTGTGCAACTAGTAAACACAGAAAAAAATATGTTTCCGGTTATCCCGGAATTCCAAAATCAGTAAAGAACGGTGCTGAGTATTCCCTTTGCTGTGTGGAGCCTGTTCTCTGCTTCGTCAAATACGACACTGTGCAAGCTCTCCATAACATCACCGGTTACTTCGAGGCCCCTGTGTGCCGGGAGGCAGTGCAGGAATAGGTAATCTTTGCTTGCATGAGCTACAAGTTCACTGTTTACCTGATAATTCCGGAATAATCTCTCCTTCTGTTCCTTATCTTTTTCTTCTCCCATGGAAACCCAGACATCAGTGTAAATGACATCTGCAGATTCTACAGCCTTCACCGGATCAGAAAGGATCTCAATGTTGCTGCCAGTGTCCTTTGCAATCTGTTCAGCAATCTCGAGTATGTCTTTATTGGGCTCGTGGCCCTTGGGGCATCCCACGGCAATGTCTGAACCAAGCAGGACAGTGCCGAGAATCAGTGAATTTGCAACGTTATTGCCGTCTCCAACATAACTGACTTTCAGATTGTTTACCCTGCCCTTCTTTTCCTTAACTGTCATGAAGTCCGCCACGATCTGGACTGGATGTTCCAGGTCATCAAGGGCATTTATGACAGGAACAGTGGCATTTTTTGCCAGTTCCAGCACATTCTCGTGCTTGAAAGCCCTGTAAGAAATGACGTCCACAAAACCTGAGAGCACCCTGGCCGTATCAGCAACGGTTTCTCCACGGCCAATCTGCATGTCATTGGGGTTGAGATAAATTGCATGGCCACCCAGCTGGGTCATTGCAGTTTCCAGGGATACCCTGGTTCTGGTGCTTGGCTTTTCGAAAATCATTCCAAGCACATGGTTGGTGAACTGGGGAAACTGCTCGTACCTCTGCCGCTTCAGTTTAATGGAAAGATCGATGATGTCTTCCAGGTCTCCGGCCATATCCATTACAGAAATTATGTCTCTCTTCATGCGATCACTTCAGCAAGCCGGGAACATCATCTGGGAATTCTGCGACCTTGACTCCTGCTTCCTCGAATGCCTTAATCTTTGACTCAGCAGTTCCAACACCTTTTTCAATGATAGCTCCAGCATGCCCCATTCTCTTGCCTGGAGGGGCACTTCTTCCTGTTATGTATGCAACTACCTTCTTCTTGACGTGTTCCTTGATGTATTTTGCCGCAAGTTCCTCATTATTTCCGCCGATCTCGCCAACAAGGACTATTCTCTTTGTTCTCTCATCCGCCTCGAAGAGTTTCAGTACATCTATATAAGTAAGTCCTACAACCGGGTCTCCGCCCAGACCTATAACCGCACTTTCGCCAAGGCCACTTCTGGTAATGTGGTCAACAATCTCATAGGTAAGGGTTCCACTCCTGGAAGCCACTGCAACATCACCCTGCCTGAAAATCTGGTTAGGCATGATTCCTATCTTGCATTCCCCCGGTACTGTGATCCCTGGGCCATTTGGCCCCATTACTGTTATCCCTCTCTGTTTTGCTTCATGCACTATTTCCATGGAATCATGGAAAGGAACTTTCTCAGTGAGGATATATACCAGCTTTATTCCACTGTCAATTGCTTCAAAAGCGGCATCCTTCACAAAAGGTGCTGCTACTGAAATCATAGTTGCCTCTGGCTCAAATGCCATGGCCTCAGATACACTGTCAACTACAGGCACCTTGTCCTGGAACTTTGTTCCACCTTTTCCGGGGGAAGTCCCCGCTACAATTCTCGTTCCGAACTTCAGCATTTCACCTGCGTGGAAAGAACCCTGATGACCTGTGATTCCCTGTACTATCACTTTTGTGTTCTTGTTTACCAATACTGTCACTGTGCCTCACCTGCCACTTTAACAACCATCTTAATTGCCTCCATCATTGTGGGGAAGGATTCGATTCCTGCATCTTTCAGTATTTTCCTTCCCTCCACCTCATGGACTCCACTTAGCCTCACGACTATGGGCTTTTTTATGTCGAATCTCTTTTTTGCCTCTACAATGCCGTTAGCCACAGTATCGCCTTTTGTAACTCCGCCGAAAATGTTTACAAGTATTGCTTTTGGGTTAGCTTTGAGTACAAGGTCGAATGCCTGTGCAACGATTTCAACATTGTCAGTTCCACCAAGATCGAGGAAATTCCTGGGCTTTCCCTTGTGAAGCGTAAGTGCATCCAGAGTTGCCATTGTGAGGCCTGCCCCGTTTGCTATGACACCTATATTGCCATCTAATTCCACAAATGCATAGCCTTTGGACTGTGCTTCCAGTTCCAGAGGTGTCTTTTCCGGATCTGTTATATTGATATCTTTGTGTCTGAAGAATGAGTCAGTGTCCATTACAACCTTTGCATCGGCTGCTATGAACTGCCCTTCTGCGGTTTCCATGAGAGGGTTAATCTCCACCAGTTCGCAGTCTTCCTCTGAAAAGACCTTGTATAACTTTCCAAGGATATCCCTGAATTGAGCGGACTGATTCTTGTCAAATTTCATGAATTTGGATGCTTCCCTGCCAATGAAATCTGAATAGCCAAGGAGCGGATCAATCTTTCTGGTAAAAATTTCTGAATGAGGAACAGATTCTATCTCCACACCGCCAGAAGCACTGGCTATAAGCATGGGGGACCTTTCTGATCTGTTTAGAGCGAAGCTCACATAGTATTCCTTCTTGATATTGACCATGTCCTCAACCAGGACCTTTGTAACAGTAAGACCTCTAATCTTAGCTCCAAGGAGCTCTTTAGCTGCGGCATTGAGGTCCGCCTGGCTTTTTGCAAATTTAATACCACCTGATTTGCCTCTTCCACCAAGCAAAATTTGAGATTTGACAACAACAGGTTTCTTGTATTCTCTGACATCAGCTGATTTTTCAACTACGTATCCTTCAGGAACTGGTATTCCGTATTTCCTGAAAATCTCCTTTCCCATGTATTCATAGAGATTCAAAGACTCACCTGCCTGCCATCGTTAGAAATTAAATAAACTTGTTCCGGCGTTAACATTTTCCTGACCTGATCAAATCACCGTAAATGACAAACGCAACCCTGCAACCATCGACAACATCTGCCGCGATCTGGGCTTCAGAGCCACTATTGAGTTCGCCTGCAGAATAGGTTCTGTCTGACGATTCCCTTCCATTGCCACCAGGTATGGCAAGACCCACATGATAAGGGCATAAAATTCTCCCCATCTATATCACTGGAAACTCTGGGAAGATCAAATTCCATAAAAAGAAAAGTTTGGTTTGGATTTGAAATTTTAAGTTATATTTTTAGGGTTTTTACATGGGTGGCATTCCGCCCATGCCTCCCATTCCACCCATACCGCCCATGCCGCCAGGTCCCTCTGATGCACTGGATTTCCTGCTGGCAATGACGTCATCGATCCTCAGGATCATGGTTGAAACCTCAACTGCACTTTCCAGTGCGTGCTTCTTTACTCTTAGAGGATCAAACACGCCAATCTTGATCATATCGCCAACGTCATTGGTTTCGAAATTGATACCAAAGGTTGTGTTTCCTTTCTCGTGCTCGGCCTTAAGTTGGATAAGGGTATTGATTGGATCCATACCTGCATTTTCAGAGAGGGTCCTGGGAATGATTTCAAGTGCCTTGGCAAAAGCTTCTATTGCCAGCTGCTCCCTTCCACCAACTGTGTTGGCGAAGGACCTGATCTTCATGGCTAACTCAGCTTCTATTGCCCCTCCACCGGGGAGATACTTGCCATCTTCCTTTGTCAGTGCCACAACCCTGATAGCGTCATTGAGGGATCTCTCTATCTCTGATATGACATGCTCAGTGCCGCCCCTTATTAAAAGACTTACTGCCTTTGGATTGGCGGCTTCTGTGATGAATGTCATTCTGTCATCACTGATCTTCTTTTCTTCAACTTTGCCAGCCTTTCCAAGTGTATCTTTGCTGAGATCGTCCAGGTTGGTGACCAGCTTGGCGCCGGTTGCCTTGGCCAGCTTCTCCATATCGCTTTTCTTGACTCTTCTCACTGCGTATATGCCTTCCTTGGCAAGGTAGTGCTGTGCGATATCATCTATTCCTTTCTGGCATAGGACTACATTTGCACCGCTCTTCTTGATCTTCTCAACCATGTTCTTGAACGTGTCAGATTCCTGGTTAAGGAAATCCTGTATCTTGGTTGGATCTGATATCTGAACCTTGGCCTCGATTTCAGTCTTCTTGATTTCAAGAGCTGAATCAATTAATGCGATCTTAGCATCTTTGACCACTGATGGCATCTTTGCATGAACCTTTTCCTTGTCGATTACAAGGCCATCGATGAATTGTGTGTCGGAGACGCTTCCGCCGCTTTTCTTGTCAACCTTTATGTTTGCAGTGTCCACAACGACTCTCCCGTTCCTGTCTTCTGCAACTGAATCCACTGCTTTAACAACCAGATCAGAAAGGAAGTCGCTTGACAGGCTGGTATTCTTGCCGGAAAGTGCCGTCATTGCAATCTTTTTCAGGGTCTTATCATCTGTTGCCTTGAGAGCGATCTTTTCCATGTGCGACTTTGCTTCATTCACAGCGAGCCTGTATCCGTTTGTGATAACTGTTGAATGGACACCCTGCTCAAGAAGTGTTTCTGCCTGCTTGAGGAGTTCCCCCGCCATAATTACAGCGGATGTTGTTCCGTCTCCAACTGCAGTGTCCTGTGACTTTGCAACCTCAACGATCATCTTTGCAGTGGGGTGCTCAACATCCATTTCCTTGAGTATGGTGGCACCATCATTGGATATGATAATGTCTCCAATAGAGTCAACCAGCATCTTGTCCATGCCCTTAGGTCCAAGAGTAGTCCTAATGGCGTCCGCGATGGCTTTGGCTGCCTCTATGTTGTTCTTCTGGGCATTTTTTCCCTGCTCACGGGATGTGCCTTCTTTCAGCACTAATATCGGCATGTTTCCTGATAACATTTAGAGTTACACCTCGAGTTGTCCGATAAATATGTCCTTCAATATAAACTTTTTGAGAATATCCTCGTAAAGAAAACGGCTAAAATAAGGCAGTTTTAATAGATCAAATGATACTGCCCGAATTTAAGTCCCTGAGTCTGCGTTCCTTATTCTGCTCTGATTTTAGACGACCAAGAGAATACTCTCCCTGATCCACAAATTTCATCAACGGAGCAAGGGAAGGATTGCTTTTCTGAATCTCCATGTACATATCAATTGCAATCTTCCTGAGATCAGGATGCGCCTGAGGAGTCGATCTTATTTCACAGAAGAATGCTGCCTCCCGGAGGTCAAGGAGAGCAGAGACGGGGTACCGGTAAGCATATGGGATGGCATACTGCGCTATTTGCCTGGAACTGTGCTTCAGTATTTTCCTGTATACTTCTGAAGCCTGCGTCATAAGTGAGGTGTACTCTTCCCTGAGGCTGGTTTCCTCGAACAATGGTGGCATATCGAATCCATACCGGTCGGAAAGTGGTTGCCTGTTAATGCTTATGAACCTGTGCCTCTGGAGGTCTCTGAATGCACCATAGTTTGTAGTAATCTGGAACAGGTAAGGAACGGACTCAAAAGCCCTGTGTAGCTTGTGTCTTCTGTTTTTCCTCAAGCCAGCCAGTTTTTGCACGATTGAATTCAAGTCTGCCTGCTTCATTGAATCTATGGTTCTTCTGGCTGTCAGCAGATCCGTGTCACCATTGGAAAATGCCAAAATCGAAAGTGAGTTTACAAGTGCCTCGTGATCATCGTCATTCTTGACAAGTTCCACTTCGGGGAGCTTTCTGGTTTCCTGTTCCGGAAGTTCTATTGCTGTCGTCATGACTTCTTTACTGTACTGGATCAGTTCCATCCCATGCTTTGAAATTGCAGAGTTGATGAGTTCAGGCAGTTCCTGTTCAAGCTCCCTGTACATTGATTCGGCTATGTTTAACGCTTCAGGGGTTGCAACTGTTTTTAGCCTCTGAATCAGGTTGATGAAAGACCTTCCATTTCCTGATATCCCTAAATTTGTAAGTGTGGAGGCAGGCAGCAGGGATCTCAGGTCATCAAGCGCCCTGGCTCTCACTGAACTGGTATAGGATTTTTCGGCTGCTTTCCTTTCATCACCCTCGAAATCTTCTATGTGTTGTGGTCCGGCGCCCGGATCGTTGAAAACGATGGATTCAATGGGATATTTCTCCCTGAAAAACTCCAGTGCCCTGTCATAGGTGTTCGCATAGAATCCAAATAGTGAATCGCAAAGTGAAGCGTAATCGTCAGCGCAGCTTTGGGGAACCCCGGCCTTTTCGGGATCAAGGTAAAGGTATCTCCCGTTGACCTTTTTGTCGTACCTGACATATCTTGAGGATTTTTCCAGATATGAGAGCCCTACCCTCAGGTCCTCGATCGACTTTGTGAGAATATTGCTTATGTTCTGGACAGCCATCTGTGCGGTAACTAATTCGGATATGGACTCATCGCCATATTCAAGGAATACCCTCTTGTAGAAATCCTTGCCCCTTGCAGCGTTTCCTTCGAATTCCTTCCTGTATATCTCCCTTATGTCAAGGCTTGCTGCCCTGCTGTATCTTGACAGAAGTGCTCCCCTGTCCAGCATGCTGTCAATCTTTACCAGGAAAACATCCTTGTCTTCGTTGGAAAACTGCATATAAAAATAGGATTTTAAATTGGAAAAAAATGTTTGCTTTATTCCTCTGCAACAGGAACAAAGTATACATCGGTAGGGCTGATTCTTAGATTTCTCCTGAACCTTGCCCGGACTTTCATGCCTATTTTCAGGTCTTCATGGTCTGCACCTATGAGCCTTGCCATGAAGAGTGAGTTTACACCTTCAAATTCTACCATTATAAGATGGAATGGTGTCTCAGACAGGAATTCCTCGCCTCCGAAATAGCAGGTGGTGAAAGTGTGGACTTTTCCCTCGTTGGGAAGCTGGTACCACTCCGTTTCAGCACCGCACATCATGCAATGCCCCCTTGGTGTGGCATAGGTGTAGCCGCATTCCTTGCACTTGCTCCCCATGAGCTTTTTCTTGCCAAGCGCCCTGAAGAATTCTGAGTCCTGGGCGTAACTGTGGATGTAATCTATTTCATAATGTGATTTTACAATCAAGGGATCTACATTGTACACTTCAGTTCCGTTTTGAGTTTCTTCCATTCTTGCGTTGGGGTTTAAGGTCATTTTACCGCCTCCATAACTGTAACAGTAACATATGTTCCGGTGCCTGCATGGCTATGGATGAGCCCTCTCTTTGCATTGGGCACCTGGAGTGTGTCATCCTTGAAATGCTTCTTTATTGAGTGCTGGAGCTGCCAGAACATGAACACTCCCTGCATGATGCCTGTGGCACCGACAGGATGCCCTGTTGCAAGAAGCCCGCCTGACGGGTTTACTGCTACCTTTCCGTGGAGGTTTGCTTTGCCCTCTTCCACGAATGGGCCACCTTCACCGTACTTGCACAGTCCAAGGTCTTCATAGGTCTGCACTTCTGATGAAGTATAAGCATCGTGAAGTTCTACAACATCGAGCTCATCAAGAGGGTCTGTAATGCCGGCAGCCCGATAAGCTTCAATTGCAGCGGATCTTCCGGCCCTGAATGAGTGGACCCCGGGGTACTGCAGATTTTTGTAGTCAGATTCCTTTTCGCCAGGCAACAGCAATACCTTGCCGAATGGCCTGTCAGATAGCCTCATGGTGTCTGTTCCTGTGCCGATGCCCTTTATAAGTACGGGGTTGTCACAGAGTTCGAATGCTTTTTCCTCCGAAGCAAGTATGGCCACTGCAGCGCCATCAGACATTGTGCATACGTCGAGCCTTGTTAGGGGGTATGCAACCATTGGGGAATTTCTCACATCCTCTACGGTCAATTTCATGGGGCTCTGTGCATACGGGTTGTTCATGGCATTTCCATGGTTCTTGATGGAAACCTTAGCCAACTGCTCAACAGTAGTGCCGTATTCGTGCATGTGCCTCACGGCCATCATTGCGTAATATCCCGTGTAGAAACCTCCAACGGGATAATCGAAATTTGTATCGCTTGCCAGGGCTATGAATTCATTTCCCTTCCAGGTGTTCACATGAGACATGGTTTCAAACCCGTAAACTGCGCAGACATCCATCCTGCCTGAGGCTACTTCCTCATAACCGGCCTGGAAAGAAAGCCCTCCAGTGGCGCCTCCCCCTTCTACTCTCTTGCTGGGTTTAGGCGTTAAGCCGAGATAATCCTGAACCATGATTCCGGCCATAAGCTGTCTCTGGAAGTGGTCTGAGAAGTATGAGGCAACTGACCCATCAATATCCTTCAGGGACATATTTGCGTCTTTCAACGCATAATCGAATGCTTTTTTCACACGTAGCCTGAAATCCATCTCTGGAGTGGCTTTGGCAAACTTTGTGACCCCCCCAGAAATCATGTAAACATTTTGTCCTTTAGGTTTCATAAAATCTCATGCCTAATCTTGACATGCTTTTTATTAATTTTGTCCAGTTAAAGTATCTGCCATTATAACTTATCAGATAAGTTTAAACTATTTGAGGGAGGAAACACACTGATACATTCCATTTCCCGGTTTCTTCACTGGAAATGTTTATTCTCCAGATTCCTGGCTCAATTCCTGTTAAAAAATCAAGGTGCATTTTAGTGTAAAACCTTTTAGGCAATCATGGTTTGGGGTTTCGCACAATCATGAAAGTCATAGTCATTGGAGGCTCAGGATACATAGGAAGGAATATTTCGCAACACATCACTGCCGACAAAGTTGCCTACTACTCAAGAAGCAACAGCGAGGAACTTGACAAAGCTGGCGTTGAATGGATAAAAGGAGACATCCTTGATGCAGAGAAAGTAATGGAGTCTGTCAAAGATTATGATATGGTCGTTGATGCCGCGGGCATTGATTCTGAGTTGGAGCAGAAGTTCTTTGATGTGAATGTCAACGGAGTCAAGAATATCGTGGCTGCACTTAACAAATACGATACAGACCAGAGGTTGGTCTACCTGTCATCCATTAACGTGCACTATGGCACGACAGAGTTCTTCAGGACAAAGAGGACGGGCGAGGACAATGCATCACTGGTGAAGAACCATCTTAACGTCCGGCCATCTGTTATTTTTGGAAATAATGACAGGTTCACCCAGAAACTCTTCAAGCTTACAGAGCACAGAATATCTAAGCTGCCTTCTGGAGGCGCAATATCTCCCGTGCACGTGGAAGATCTGGTTAAGGTAATAGAGAGGGCAAAGGATCTGAGAGGTGCTGTAGATGTTTGCTCCAGAGATAAGATAACTTTTGCAAGCGCAATAAACCTCGCCTTCGAGAAGGCTGGCAAAGGGGCAAGAAAAGTGGTTGAAGGAAAGTTTGGCTACAAAGGGGCAGTTGAGGCATTGAAAGGCGCAAATGCATTCACGCCTGAAGAAGTCGACAAATATCTTCTGAACTTCTACCGGGAAAACACATATCTTGACAGGTTCGTGAAGGAACCTATTTCTTTTAGGGAATATATTAAGAACTATTCTCCAAAATAAATTTCACTTTTGGATTTTTATAGCATTCACAGCATTACGTGGCCAATGGCTTCTCTGTAAGTAAAAACACTGAGTTTGCCAAGATATTTAATAAGATATTCCGGAATAAGATTAACGAATTTCTCATCTTTCCTAGCCTGCAGCAGATATGAAAGAGCCATCCCCATATGAGCATGGCTGCTCAGCAGATGTGCTGCCCTCATGTCTCCCTGGTTCATTTTCTCTTTTAAGTCAAGCCAAACTTCATCCGCGTGGTTCAGCATCTTCCTCTGCGCATCAGGCAGCTTGGATTCGGAATCTATGAGTACCTGATATAAGGTGTCCAGCATATCGAGCAGTTCACGGGTCGCCTGCAGCCTGACGCCTTGAGCGATTGCAAGTCCCATTTCGGCCTGTGCCATTTTCATTTCCATCTGATAGGCAAAAATTGGGTGCTCTCTGGGAAGCTCCTCTCCCGTGTACTCGCAGATGGTTTTAGTAAAATCCTCTTCCTCAATATCTGGCAATTTAATTCTCCAAGCTGTTAGATAGCCCCGGGCAGATTCGAACTGCCGTCGACGGGTCCAGAGCCCGTAATGCTTGGCCACTACACCACGGGGCTTCCAAATGCGATTGTATTGGTATTTTTAACTCTTTGCTTTGCGCACACCCACCATGCCAAAGCCTATGAACCCATATGCCAGAAGGAAGAAAACTGCCATTGCAAATGAATAAGCATTATTTTGGCCACCCATGAGAAAAATCATTCCGCTGATTCCAGAGATGACTATGGAAACCAGTGAGAGGAGGACAGACAGAATGTACAAGTTCCCAATTCTGGCGTGTATTGCCATGAAAAATGCAAAGAAATCCAACACCACAATGAGGAATGCCATAAAGATATGAGCTGCAACGATTCCATTCTCCGTGATGTACCCCGCGAAAGAGTGTGTCCCCACTGGGAGTGCAATGTAAAGGTTGATGTACATTCCAATGAGGAACTGTATTCCAAGGAGCATGGTCAGTATTCCCAGGAACATCGAAAGTCTCTGGTATTTATCCATTTTAATCTACATTGGGCAAGTTACACAAGCTTAAATAGATTCATGCGGATAAAGAAAGGTGAAGAACTGGAGTGGGCACATTTACTTCAACGATGATTTCCAGTGGAAGGATCTGGAAAAGGCTTTCCCGGAAATGTGGCAACTCATTGAAGGTGAAACTAAGCAGAATGCCGAGGAAGCCCAATACGATGATATTTCGCTTGAACTTAACCTGAATGAAATCAAGAAGAATAAAAAACCGATTGGATACATCAAGGAAGGGGTAAAGTACAAACTTGTTTTTCCATCTGAAGAAAAGGAGATGATTGTTTACCGGGGCAGCCTTTCTGAGGAAATCAGGGAAATAACTGAATCACTTTCAAAGATACTTAAGAACAAGAAAATCAAGCATCGCGTAGAATATGACAAAATGATACTCTATGAGATTAGAAAACGCAGGAAGTAATCAGAATCTTTTCCACATTAACATAATCAGGCAATGATTAAATCCCTTCGTGCTATATGGGATAGATGGTCAGCAGAATAAAAGTTGTCAATGACGTAGGAGAACTCGTCTCCATTTTCCACGCAGCCGATAGTGACGTAAAGAGAAGACTTTTACTTGATCTTTCCACCAGTTGGATCACCATGCCCGTTATCGAACAGAAGTATGGGGTTGAAGGAAAGCGCTCACTGCTGTACCTTGATAAGATAAAACTCATTGAAAGCCAGTGGATGACAGGTGAAAACGGACCGGAAAAAGCATACCATACCTACTATACCAGCGTTCAGATCAACCTTCTCGGGACCATGAGCGAACTTGCAGACATAATTTATGCGACTACACTAAGCGAAGAGAAGCTCATAAGCTATGAAGAGAAGATCATAGGAATGATTACAGACAATGAAGGGGTATTCCTTGGTGACGTAGCAGAATCCCTTGACGTTTCACAGGCCCTGCTCAGGGGAATTGTGAAGAGGTCAAACGTTCTGCAGATTAAGGGGTACAAGATTGCTCACGTCAATGATGTAATGTAACTGTGCGTGCCATTGACCAGAATTACTGTCTTAAGAATTAATCACCGACCCTTCAGGGATAAGAGAATCACAACTCATGTTGCGCTTACTGCCAGGGCATTTGGTGCATCGGAAATTCTTGTTGATTCTGAGGATTCAGAACTGGAAGACACCATTAACAAGGTGAGTGCCAATTTTGGCGGAGATTTCTTAATCCGGACTGGTGTGAGCTGGAAAAGTTCACTTGAGAAATTCCGGGGAACTAAAGTTCACCTGACCATGTATGGGCTTCCGGTTTCAGAAGTTATTGATGAAATAAGGTCTCAGAGCGAATCTGAGGGATTGATGGTAGTTGTGGGGGCCAGCAAGGTTCCACCCGAAGTGTACGATGGCTCTTCCTACAATGTTTCAGTTACGAACCAGCCAATTAGCGAAGTGTCTGCACTGGGAATATTTCTAGACCGGTTCTTCAAGGGTGAAGAATTGGGAAAAACCTTCCAGGGAAGGCTAAACATCAAGCCAGCAGCAAAAGGGAAGAATGTGAAAATCCTTCCCACGGAAAAGGAATGCCTCCGCCTGTTGGCAGATCATGGGGCTGATGAAAGGCTTATCAGACACTCAGAAGCTGTAATGGCACTGGCAGTTAAAATTGCGTCCTTATGCGGAGGAGACCAGAAACTCGTCTCAATTGGTGCACTGCTGCATGATATAGGCAGAACCAGGACCAATAGTATAAGACATGCATACGAAGGGTCACAAATTCTGGAAGAAGAAAATCTGGATGAACGGGCCGTAAAGATAGTACAGAGGCACACAGGAGCGGGAATTACCAAAATGGAGGCAATTTCACTCGGATTGCCTGAGATAGATTTCATCCCAGAAACTCTGGAAGAGAGGATTGTTGCACATGCCGACAATCTTTTTGCCAGTGATCGCCGGATTACATTGGAAGAATGCGTTCGGAATTACAGAAGCAAAGGCCTTGATGGACCTGCTGGCAGGATATTGCAATTACACACCTTCCTATCCGATCTCTGTAAGGTGGACATTGACCTGATCTGAATTTATTTTGCATTAGAGCCACAATTTTGTTGCGAAAGAATTAAACGCTTAGAAAAATTACCGTAGCTACAGTGCCGTTGTAGCTTAGCTGGTAGAGCACTCGACTGTTAATCGAGCGGTCGTCGGTCCAAATCCGACCAACGGCGTATGGGGCTGTAGCTCAGCTAGGTAGAGCGCCTGGCTCATAACCAGGTGGTCATCGGTTCGAACCCGGTCAGCCCCATT
>JAMDCA010000049.1 GCA_023489435.1 Thermoplasmatota archaeon | reverse complement strand
AGTCTGGTTAGTAGCCGGAGCTTTAATTTACCTCTTCAAGAAAGACATAAAGGTTTCACTGGAAGAAGGTGAAGAAATCTGAAAACCGTTGACGGAACAGACAGTGGAAATATCCACTTCAGATGGCAACCAGCTAACAAGCCGGTGACCAGGATAAAGCCTGGTGAGGAGTTCAGGGTGATAATCCCTGACTCTTCCACCATGCAGATTGAAGAGACTTACACCACAAAGGACATGTCCAGGATAGACAACAGCAAGTTCGACGGTGCAGTTGGACCAATAGAAATAGAGGGGGCAGAACCCGGCGATTCAATAGAAGTTGAGCTCAAGGAAATTCATACAGGAAAGTGGGGATGGACCGCAATACTTAGTGATTTCGGGCTTCTCAAAGGCAAATTTCAGGAGGAGCTCATAATCTGGGACCTGAAAGATGGATTCGCAAGGTCCCGCACCAGTACTCTTAAAGGGGTAAAGATCCCGTTGAAGCCTTTTCTGGGTGTTGTGGGCACTTCGCCCCCCTCTGGGGAATATGGAATGATCCCTCCACAGTTCTTTGGAGGAAACATGGATAACAGGCTCCTTCACCAGGGAGCAAGGCTGACCCTGCCAGTGAACGTTAAGGGCGGTATGCTTTCCTTTGCGGACCCGCACGGTGCCCAGGGTGATGGTGAAGTGTGTGGCACTGCGGTTGAAACCTCCGCTGAGGTTGTGGCCGTTGTCAGGCTTAACAAGAAAGTGCCCGTAAAGGCCCCAAGGCTGATCTCTGACGATGAGTCAAGTGGGAAGCAGGTTATTGCCATGGGCATATCTCCAGACCTGCACAAGGCAGCAGTTGATGCAGTTCTGGAAATGATTGGCATTCTTGGGGAAAGGGGTTTCAAGAGCAATGAGGCATATGCGCTTTGCAGTGCAGCTGGAAACCTCAGAATAAGCGAAATCGTTGACGAGCCCAATTTTGTTGTTTCCATGGTGATACCCGAAGCTATTCTCACTAGAAACTGACTCCAATCCATTTTTTCTATTTTCTAAGCTTTGATCAAGCTTATGACTTTTGACCAATTAGGGATGCAAGCTAATGTTGCCTAGAAATTATGACAGTTCGCCAGACTTCTGGAATAGCGTGATTGCCAGTGTCCTTTCTTATGGCTCCACTGAGGTGCCGAAGGTTGACCACCATGGCATAAGGGTGCCTGATCCGGAAAAGAGCGGCATTTTCCATCGTTCAGTGGGAGAAAGGAAAGGGCAAATTGCGGACTGGAGAGCCTCTATACCCGGCTCCAGGAGAGGTGTCCATGCAGTGGAGTTTGATGACCGCTACTCAGTTCATGTTGACAGGTTCGACCCCGACAAGGAGCCACTGAAGCATCTCCTGGTGGACAGCCCGAAAACCTTGATCGGGCTCCTGGGTGCGGGGCTGGTTTCCATGCTGTTCTTTAGCCTTTTCGGCGGAAGACGCTGATCGTAACAACAGATACTTTCTGCCCTATCTTTCAAAAGTAAGTTTCCCCCTCACAAAGGTTAAACATAAACCTGTTAATCACTTAGACAGAAGCAGCATGGAGAGTGAAGGTGGCGATGATTCTTGGCGGCTGATTACAGTATCTACTACACAATGCTGCTGGCAATCGGAGATACCTTTCTCAGAATCTGGCTCCTGATGATCCTGTCCATTATTGTGGCCCTTTTCCTTGGAATTTTGGCTGCAAGGGTTAAGGCGGCAGGTGCCATAATCATCCCTATAACAAATATCCTGCAAGCCGTGCCTGTTATTTCATTCTTCCCCATTATTCTGGTTTTTTTCATAAAGAGGGTTGGGGGCCCACTTGGCGTGAACGTTGCCTCTGACTTTCTAATATTCACTGCCCTTATCTGGAATATTATTCTTGGAGTGTATGAAGCCACCATTCACATTCCCGAAGAATATTTCCAGGTCTCAAAGGTCTATGATGTGGGATTATTCTCAAGGATCAGGAACCTCTACCTACCGGCATCATTCTCCCATATTATTTCCAATATCATGCCCTCATTTGCCAGCGGGCTGTTCTACATAACGCTCAGTGAGGTAATTTCAATTGGAACATCAAACTACACCGTTTTCGGGGTTGGATCCCTTGCAGTGTCCCTGGCTGCGCAAAACCAGTTCTCCCAGATACTCATCCTGATTGGTTTCCTGGTGGTGGCTATTGCATTGAATTTCTACTTTATCATAAATCCCCTTCTAAATAAAACTGCAAATTACACCTTTGACCTGAACGTCTCTGATGACCAGCATGCGGCAAGGAAGAGAGAAAGGAATGTTTTTGTATCGGCCATCGGGGGAAGGGTAACGCAGGTCCTTTCATCCGGAGTGAATGCAGTCTATTCCGTAAACACCATATTCGCGGGTAAAAATGCAACTCAGAAAAGGACAAGAAAACTGCATATGTCAGAACGGGCACTCAATATTATAGTTGGATCTGTTCTGGTCCTCGTTTTTGGCCTTTCTGCATATCTTGTTGCTATTGCCGGTTTTGGGATAGCATTTGTAATATACCTGACAAACCTGTCTGTGCTCTGGCAACTGCTGGTTGCAACTGCCTTTGACCTACTGAGGATCGCAATTGTATTCCTGGTGAGTTTCCTTATAATGGTCCCACTGGCCATTTATTTCGGAAGCAAGGGATCTTCAGGAAGACTGGGAACCGGAGTTTTCCAGGTGATTTATTCCATTCCCGCGCCCATACTGTTTCCCCTGATTGTGGTATACCTCACCCCTAAGCTCTCATTATTTTTCGGGGAATCTCTGGCATACAACTTTGATGTACTCCTTGTAACTTTCCTTTCTGCAGCGGCATACATTTTCTTCAATGTATACGGAACCGCAACAGCAATTCCCAGGGACCTCAAGCTTGTCACGACGACCTTCAACATCAAGGGGTTCAGGAAATTCAGATACCTCTCTTTCCCTGCAATAATCCCTGGCCTCATAACTGGGTCAATAGCTGCATTTGGTAGCTACTGGGGAGGCCTCATGATAGGGGAATATACGAAGATCGGGGGCAAAACATATTCTGTTGGTAACGGGCTAATGATGCTCATTACAAAAGGCATAGCACAGGGGAATCTGCTATTCGTGGATGCAATAGACCTCTTCATGGTTTTCCTCATCGTGATCATAACTTACCTCCTGTGGATGAGGCTTTACAAATATTCAGAAAAGAAATTCAGTTCATAACATATTCAAAGATACCTTAATTTCCGCTGAAAGCTTACTCCATCGGAGAGTGCAGTAAATGTCGGGTACATACGCCTTCCAGAAAAACAGAGTGGAGAAGCTCAGGGAACTGATGTCTGAAAGCAAAATTGATGCTTTCCTTGTTCCCACGGGACCTAACTTCTTCTATTTCACAGGTTTCGATACTGAGAGCCATGAAAGGCTGACCCTGATGTTCATCACCCCTGACGAGCAGTTTATACTGGCACCGAAGCTAATGGAGGAACAGCTTCACCTGCATTCGTGGGTGGAGGACGTGAGACCGTGGACCGATGACCAGAACCCGCACCGCATGGCAAGGGATTACCTTGAAAGCAGCAAGGCATCAATGGTTGCAATTGATGGCACACTTCCATATTTCCATTATGCACCCCTTTTCCACAACTCATCCTCAAAGGAGATTCTTGGCGACGCCTTCACTTCAACCCTTAGAATGGCAAAGGACAGGGAGGAGATGGACAACATTTCAGCTGCCATAAGGAAATCAGAGGAAGCATTGAAGCTGACAATTAATTTTATTGCTGAGGGCGTAACAGAAAAGGAAGTTGCGGCAATGCTACACGATAATTTTAAGAAAAAGGGCATTGAAACTCCGGCGTTTGAAACAATAGTAGCTGCTGGAGAGAACTCCTCGGTTCCGCACCACGACCCAACTGACAGGAAGATCGCAAGGTACGAACCAATAATAATAGACTTTGGAGGCCGGTACCATGGATATGCTTCCGACACAACGAGGACGTTCTTCATAGACAAGGCAAAGCCTGAGATGGAAGAGGTTTATGAGATAGACAGGGAAGCCCAGGAAAACACACTGGAAGCCCTCAATCCTGAAACCACATATGCCGGTGCCGACAGGATCGCCAGGGAAATCATAAGCAGGAAAGGTTATGGAAACAATTTCATCCACAGGCTTGGGCATGGGCTTGGAATTTCTGTACACGAGGATCCTTACCTGGTTCCTGATAACAGCCAACTTATGAAGGAAAACTCTGTTTTCACCATTGAGCCCGGAATTTACCTGCCGGGCAAGGGTGGGGTAAGGATTGAGGATACGGTATATTTCCAGAACGGCAAGTGCAGGTCATTCAATATTTTCCCCAAAAGCATCAGTTATATCTAGAATTCACTGCCCCAGTGGCCCGGAACATGATCTCGGCCGCGTCATCTATGCACAGTTCAATGGTATAAATGGGGTTTTTAACAAGATTGAGCGGAAAATCCCCTTCTGAAAGGAAGGAATGAAAGCTATATTATTCCGCTTAACACAGATATCCACTCATTTTCTCGTGTTTCTCTTAGTGAAGCGGGTTTATGAAGACCAATAAAATGTTTCATGCGCAGCAGTGAAAACATACAGGTACAGATTATACCCATCTGCGGTGCAGGAGACCCCGTCCACAGGGCGGGGAGGATGTCACAACCACTTTTTCCGGTTTACAAGACTAGCTTTCAAGTTCCTTGAATATCTCGTCGTAAATATTTGCCTCAGGCTCCTCTTCCTCGATTCCGTCAGCGGCCTTGTAAATATTGTCCTTCTTGTAGGTCCACTGGTTGATTCTCCAGGACCTTCCCTTGATAATATTTACTTCTTCCCTGTGCGTTTCCAGAAAACCGTATTCCTCAAGGTTGTAGAAAACGTCCCTTTCTGGTGCGGACAGGACATTGTCAAGGACATAGTCCTCGTAGCCAAAGAAGGAAAGGATGAAATCGCAAAGGTCTTCCACGTCCCTCCTGACCATTCCCTTACGCCCATAGGTCTTTTCAAGTGCCTTGAAAAGCACTTCCCTAGTCATAACGGTCATAGAAACCGACGATTTATTGTCTATTAGATATTAAACTTTCTTACTCGTTGTTTTGGGATAATACGAGAATCGTATTTCAAGGGAAAAAGGAAAAAATGGCAAATATTTGAATAAATGGTAGGAAATGTTAAACAATTTTTAAGAAATTCGTATTACATTGATATTATTTCAAGCCTGGTGTTTTCTATCGGTACGAACTTCGTATCACTCTTCAGCTGCAGAACATCCTGTGAAAGATACTTATGACTCTCATCGGTGGAATATGTTCCCCGGCCTGAAATTATGCGGACAATACTGTTCGTTCCAGGGTCTATGGAAACCTGATCGCCTGCTTTGATAAAATATTCCTGGAATTTCCTGCCGTTTCCTTCGTACAGGTTCTTGATATAACCCCATGAATAGTCCTCCCTGTTGGAATATTCCTTCCTGACCTGCTCTAAATCCTTTTCACTGTCTATTCCCATCCAGAAAGTCTCCTCAGAGTAGGCACCTGTGAGTTTTTTCTTTGCGAGCTTCGGGAAGACCGTTGTCTCAATTTCCTTGTCCACAAAATCTGACTGGAATACTTCAAACGCATTCTTTTTGATGTAGTATATACCTGCGTTAATGAAATGGTTCAGAAGAGGCTTCTCCCTGAATTCTGTAACCTGGTCGCCAAGAAGATCAACGATTCCAAATGGGCTCCTCATCTTTATGACAAACATTGTGAGCGAGTATGTCGATTCCTGCGCAAACTGCACGAACCTATTGAAATTCAGATCAGTAACAGTATCGCCATTTCGCAGTACCACATCCTCATCTGACCTTTGGGAGAGTAGATTCTTTATTGAGAAAAGTGTGCCCAGGGGTTTGGATTCTCTGAGATAATGGAACCTGATTCCATACTTCTCTTCGCCATACCTCTCCTCAATCTTGTCTCCGAGGTAACCTGAGAGAATGTAAATTTCCTTCACTCCCATGTTCTGGAAATCAAATATCTGCCTGTCCATGATGGTATAATTTTCCCTGATCTGGACCAGGGCTTTTGGCACTTCGTCTGTAATGGGCTTGAGCCTTTTTCCATACCCACCAGCCAGAATTGCTCCTATCATTGATAAGGGAAGTGCCAGATTCTATAAGATTTATCGGCAAATGGTTAAATGTGTGGGGATCAGTGCCCCTCAAACGCACTTTAGTTGATTTACAGCTGTCTTTCATATTCTAGACTTCAGGATTGTTCAAAACATATTAATATATATGAATATGATTAACAATTCAAAGGTAAATTTGTATGACTCAAGGGGCGCTTGATGAGATAGCCAAGAAAGGGATCTGTTCCATCGAGTCTATTGAATATTTTAAACGAATGGCCGGAGAACTTGAGGTGGAAGAAAACCTTCAGAAGATCCTGGAAGCAGAACGCGTGCTGAAAGCTATTTCTGACCGTACGAGGCTGAAGCTGCTTTTGCTTCTTTCCAAGGGTGAAATGTGCGTCTGTCAGATTGCTGCTGTATCTGAAATGAAACAACCTGCCATCTCAAGTTCCCTCAGACTGATGGAGAAGGCAGGATTGCTTAGAAGGGAACAACGGGGAAAATGGCATTTTTACCACATTGCAGAAAATGATGCTATTCCCCTGATATTGAGGCTCGTGCAAGGGAGAGTGTAGTTTGAAGTATCTATTTGTTTGCATAGAAAATGCTGGAAGAAGTCAGATGGCTGAAGGCTTTGGGAAGAGCCTTGGGCTTGACTGCGAAAGTGCTGGAACTTTTCCGGGTGAAAATGTTAACCCGATGGCCATTCAGGCAATGAGGGAAAAAGGAATTGATATCAGCCGCAATACACCAAGAATTATGACTGAAGACATGGTCAGAGCGGCAGATCTTGTGGTGATAATGGGTTGCTCCATTGAAGAGGCCTGTCCCAGGCCAATTGCGGTGGAAATGAAGAAGAAAGTGATTGACTGGGGAATTGATGATCCGAAGAATAAGCCTATGAATATGGTCAGGGAAATACGTGACCAGATCGAGAGAAAAGTAAAGGAACTTGCGCAGTGATAGATAAGTGAGCACATTTTTTCTTCTTTCAATTGCAATCTTCATTGGCACTTTACTCCTCGTAATACTAAGACCAAAGAATATACCCATCGGGTATTCTGCATTAATCGGGGCTGCCATCTCCTATGCTGTTGGAATAATCAATTTTTCAGATGTTGTCATTGTGTGGGGAATAGTCTGGAATGCAACTTTCACTTTTGTGGCGATTATCATCATATCACTTGTCCTCGATGAAGCTGGAGTTTTCGAATACGCTGCAATAAAGATTGCAAGGCTTTCAAGAGGGAAAGGTACTCACCTTTTTATCTTGGTGATCCTGCTGGGTGCAGGAATTTCTGCTATTTTTTCCAACGACGGAACCGCACTCATTCTGACGCCCATCATTTATATGCTGCTTTACCGGGCCAATGTGGAGAGGAAAGCTATAATTCCTTACATAATGGCAACGGGTTTTATAGCAGACTCATCAAGCCTGCCTTTCATAATAAGCAACCTTGTGAATATCATAACTGCAGGCTATTTCAACATAAGTTTTCTTCAATACGCTTTCAAAATGATATTCCCTGACGCTGTTAGCATAATTGCAAGCCTTTTCTTCCTTTATCTCTTTTATTTCAGGGCTATCCCAAGAAATATTGATATGACCAATATGAGGGATGAATCCAGAGTTATAAGGGACCAGCTCATATTCAAGATAAGCCTGCCCGTAATTGTAATCCTTCTCCTTGCTTATTCACTGGGCGGAATATTTTCCATACCAGTTTCAATTATTGCTGTGCCTGCATCAGTGATTATGCTTGCCATTGCCAGGGCCAACGGGAAAGTTAATGTTGTAAAGCCTTTGAAAGAGGCACCGTGGCAAATTGTTCTTTTCTCACTGGGGATGTATCTTGTCGTCTTTGGGATGGGGAGAGAGGGCATGACCTCACTGCTTTCCGGCACCCTCAATTCCATGTCATTCCTCTATTCACCAATAAGAGTACTTCTCAGCGGGTATCTCTTCGCAGCGATAGCTGGGGTAATGAACAATCTCCCTTCCATAATGCTGGGAAACCTGGCCCTCTCTTCCATACACGGGCCAATAAACCTCGCATACGCCAATGTTGTTGGGAATGACATCGGGCCAAAGTTCACACCTATCGGTTCTCTGGCAACTCTGGTGTGGCTGCATACGCTTAACAGAAAAAGTGGAATAAAAATATCACCATGGTACTACATGAAGGTCGGGTTTATCATCGGTTTCCCGGTTCTCACACTTACCCTCCTGTCCCTGAGTTTATAATTTGCGCCACCTTCAATATGGGTCAGTATTGAAATTCAGCAGTAGCTCAATCTGCATATGCTTTGTCTACTCCTGGCATAGTATTTCATGGGGTTTCCAACCCATTACCTGAAAGCAGTAGCGTTTAGGTACCAGATTGGCATGTACTAAGTAGGGTGGTACAATGAACTACCTTTGCGAGGATTGTCGCGGTTCAGGATATGTGACGGATCTTGATGGACACCTTGACATTTGCGAAAAATGCTGGGGACTTGGATACCTGGTTGCCAGAGAAGACCCGAGGCCGAAATTGGAAGGGATGGAGAAGCAGATCAGGCGAAACAGCCTGTATGTTATGCTTGCCATCACAGTCTCTACCTGGGGCGTTATAGTGTTATTTTCTATGTACATCACCTTTAACATTTACGATTACTTTGTGCTTTTAATGGGTCCATACTATCTGGGACTGCTGGGAAGCTCACTCTATGTGAGGCATAAAAATAAGCAGCGCGGCAAGGCTGGAGAGGCTTCAAATTCGCATGGCCACTGAATTCCGGTTGCTGAATGCGCCCAGAATGATCTCCCATTCATGCGCTCCGGGCATTTTTATCTTGGCGCCCTTACCTTGAATTGATAACCTCAGCCTTCCGACACAGAAAACAGTTTATAGAAATCCAAAATAATAGATCGGTGAATCAATGGTAACACTGAAATGGTTAGGACATGCAGCCTGGATGGTTAAATTCAGCAAAGCGACAGTTCTCATCGATCCCTTTCTCACAGACAACCCCAACGCTGCGATTAAGGAATCAGAGATACAGAAGGCAGATTTTATTATGGTAACGCACAACCATATGGACCATGTTGGTGATGCATTCACAATATCCAAGAGGACAGGGGCAAAGATCGTGGGCATGTTTGAACTCTCATCAATGGGAGGAGAGCATGGCGTTCCCCAGGAGAATTTCATAGGAATGAACAAGGGAAACCTGACCCAGTTTGGGGAAGTGAGCATGGGACTTACTCACGCTGACCACTCCGGAAATGAGTGTGGAGCCCTTGTATCAGGAGACGGAAAGACCATATACCATGCAGGAGACACGGCACTCTTTGGTGATATGAAGCTCATCGGTGAACTGTACCACCCTGATGTTGCGCTTCTTCCAATAGGCGGGTTCTTCACCATGAGCCCGAAGGAAGCTGCAGTTGCCGCAAAGCTCATAGGTGCCAAGTACACAATACCAATGCACTTCAACACTTTTCCGCCCATAAAGCAGGATCCCGAGAAATTCAAGGCCCTGGTTACCGGAGGAACTACTGTAAAAGTCATGAAGCCTGGAGAGGAATTTACCATCCAGTAAATATTTTTTTGACAAATACTGTCCTTTAAAATAAGGGAAACTTTTGTTATTTCTGAACAGAAGAGAATTATACCGTTTCATTGAATGAACAGAAATCCCCCACCGTAAATGGGGAAGTGATTTAGTTAATATATTAATGGTACATTTACAGGCTATGTCCAAAACTGTTGCTGAAATAATGACTAAGAATCCCATTACATACAAGGTGCCCAGCAGTGTCAGTGAAATTATAAAGACCCTGATCAAGAACAATATCACCGGACTTCCTCTGGCAGATTCAAGGGGAAAATATGCTGGAATTATCAGCAGGAGGGACGTTTTCGACCATCCAGATGAGGACCAGACTGCCATGAGCATGAGGAAAGCCTCAACGGTCTATGAAGACCAGCCCATTGAAAATGCTGCAGAAGAGATGATTAAGCAGAACAGGAGGCACGTCACCGTTTTGGACAGCGAGAACAGGATAACCGGCATTCTCACACCACAGAATTTTCTGCCCGAGATCAGGGCAAGATTCGGGAAGAGGAGGGTGAAGGAGGTTCTCCGGGGAGTCGCAATTCCCGTATGGGAGGAGACCCCCCTTAATGTTGTGGCATTGACCATGAGGCTTTCCAGAGTCTATGCCTGCCCTGTTGTTGATGAAGATGGCAATTTCAGGGGCCTTATCACAGACAGGGACCTGTTTGAGAACGTAGATGTCGGAACCAGCCACCATATCTCAGAAGCGGGAATGGCGGATGACGAGGATCCATGGTCCTGGATCGGCATCAGGAATGTTGTAACATATCTCATCGAAAAGAGGAATATCGTCCTCCCACGTGAACCTGTCAGAAAATTCATGATCACTGAGCCTGTAGTAACCAATAACAATGATACTCTAGAGGCAGCTGTAAAGAAGATGGAGGCTGGAAACTATAATCAACTTCCTGTCCTTCAGGGTACTGGACAGCTTGTGGACATGCTGTACGACATACAGATACTCAGTGTATTCCTATGAACGTTTACGAACAGGTAATTGAACTGGCGAAGAGAAGAGGATTCTTCTGGCCATCCTACTCAATATATGGCGGGGAATCTGGTTTTTACGATTATGGCCCCCTTGGTGTTATGCTCAAGGACAATGTGATCCGGGCATGGAAAGAAGCATACATTGCTGAAGGCGGCATAATGATCGATACACCGGTTATAGTTCCCGAGGCCGTTTTCAGGACTTCAGGGCATATTGAGAAGTTCTCAGACCTTGCAACAGACTGCCCTAAGTGCCATAACAGGGAGAAGCTGGAAACCGTTATGAAGGCATCCGGTAGTGAACTTGTCTTAAAGAGTGAGGATGAGGCAAACGAGTTCCTCCAGAACAATACAGTAAAATGTGTCAAATGCGGAACCAGGATAATGAAAGCTTACGAGTCAAAGCAGATGTTCAAGATCCCTGAACAGGTGAACTCCGGCAACCTTTACCTCAGGCCGGAGACCGCACAGGGGATCTTCGTAAATTTCAAGCTCCTCAACACGGTGTTCAGGGGAAAATTGCCCATGGCTGTGGCACAGCTGGGAAAGGGTTTCAGGAATGAGATTTCACCCCGGCAGAGCCTTCTGAGAATGAAGGAACTGAACATGGGCGAAGTTGAGGTTTTCGTGCTCCCGGATAAGAAGTACTGGAAAGAACTCCCAAATGGAGACCAGATAAAGTTTGTTCCGAAGAACGGCCCTGAAATTTTTTCTGACGTAAAGAGCGCATTCGAGAATGGAATAATCAGCAGCAATGCCATGGGATATTTTGTAAACAAGACTTTCAGGATTCTCAAGTCCATCGGCCTGCAGCCTGAGAACATAAGGTTCAGGCAGCAGCACGATGATGAACTGGCACACTATTCAGTGGATTCATGGGATGCTGAGGCTCTTCTGGACGATTCATGGGTTGAAATTGTGGGCATTGCTGATAGAAACGACCTGAAGAGGCACCAGGATGCAACTGGTGAGTCCATGTCAGTTAAGGTTGACAACAGCGATATTATCCCATCCATCATAGAACCAGCCTACGGCATTGACAGGATGGCCCTATCCCTTCTCATGCACACATTCTATACAAGGGAGAACAGTTTCAAGGTACTCAGGCTTCCCGAGAGCGTGGCACCTTACCATGCGGCAGTCCTGCCACTTGTGAACAAAGATGGGCTTGATGAAATGGCCAGAGAACTGCATGAGAAAATCCTGGCGAAGGATCCATACGTTTATTTCGACCAGAGCGGCTCCATTGGAAAGAGATATGCTAGGCAGGATGAGATCGGCACACCATACTGCATTACCCTCGACCAGGACACTATCAAGGAAAAGACCGTTACGGTAAGGGAAAGGGACAGCACAAAACAGGCCAGGATAAGCGTGGAATCACTGGTTCAACATGGCATTCTTGACAATCCGGAGATCTTGAAATTCAGGAATTCCCTGAACTAATTCTTCTCATTCTTCCATATAGGACAGGGAATTTCCTTTAACTTATTGGCCTTTTATTCACAACTTTAATATATATTAAACCACTAATTTCATTATGGAATCCACGAATAATTCCCATATTGTGGACGCCGCCAGGGAATGGATTTCCTCACAGACTGGCATGAGCGAATCAGGCCTTCATGTGTTCCAGTTTGAGAAGAAAGGATCAGACTATGAGGTGGGAATTGAAGGAAATGATGCTAATACACTGAAAAGGTACGTTGTCACAGTGAATGATTCAGGCACAGTTATAAGCCACAGGGAAGCTTATGCAGCAAACAGGGGAAGCGGAGATTCCACCCTTATCACTATAGCATTTGTATTCTCAATACTCTCCCTGATTGCCTCTGGATTATACTTAGTGATAATGCTCGGCCTTCTCTTTGCCCCCGGAGTTCCTGCATTTGCGCTTTTTGCACTAATACCACTGGTATTCTTCGTGGTTGGCCTTTACTGCTTCACAAGAATAAACAGGATCAGGCATTTCATAAGTGAGGGGAAATATCACGAGGCATACAATGAAAACACAGTCGGGTTTGGCATTCTCGCCCTGATATTCAACGGCATTATCACAGGAATTCTGCTCCTCGTGGCAAGGTCATCAATGCAGCCAAACTAATTTTTGGATTTCTTAAGGCTGAACTCGAAACAGGGGACAGCCTTTTCCGTGACGTATTATAATAATTTCTTGATGCTTATTATGGCCACAGGGCAGGAAATTTCAGCTTCATGGTTTGACTCATACTCAGAGTCGCCAATTGTTTCCCTGTGGAAGCTTGCCTTGCCATCCCCGTCCATAAACCAGTTCCTGGAGAGGGCTGTGCATATGGCATCCCCAATGCAAGCAGATCTGTCGATTGATACTTTGTGTGTTGCCAGTTCAGTTACCTCCTTGTGCTTTCTTTTCGTGGTTTTCAATGCACTTGTTAAGGGCGTTCAGGGAAAGCAGTGCACACTTTTCCCTGCTTGGGCCCAGGTTCAGGCCTAGCATGCTGAGGATATCTTTCTCCTTTATTTTCTTGATCTCCTCAATCTTCATTCCCTTGACCCTGTCTGTAAGCATAGAGGCACTCCCCTGGCTGACAGAGCAGCCTCTGCCAATGAACTTGATGTCGGATATTGTATCATTCTCTATCTTAATGGTCAGCTGCACAGTGTCGCCGCATACCGGATTGAATTCTATGAGCTTTTCGCTTGCGTCTCCGATCTGTCCGTGGTTGTGAGGGTTCCTGTAATGGTCCAGAAGAATCTCAGTGTTGATTTCTTCATCAGTCATGCGTAAAGCCTCCTGATCCTTTCAAGGGATTCAAAGAGCTTATCAATATCTTCCCTGGAGTTATAAATGTAATAGGACGCCCTCGAGGTCGCCACAACATTTAGCCTGTGGGTCAGAGGCATTGCGCAGTGGTGTCCTGCCCTCACTGCCACATTGTACCTGTCCAGGCCTGATGCCACATCGTGGGGATGAATACTGCTTCCGATGCTGATGTTCGAGTTGTTCAGGTCATCGCTCAGTGAGATGGGACTTATCTCCCCAAGGTTAAATGTGTATATTCCTCCCCTTATTTCCGGATTCCTCGGACCATATGACTTCAGCAGGCCTATGCCTGATTCCTCTTCCTTCCTGAGTGTATAGGCAATCAGATCCTTTTCGTGTCTGCGGATATCTTCCATACCCAGATCCCTGAGATAATCCACTGCCGATGATAGCCCGATTGCCCCTGCAACATTTGGAGTTCCGGCCTCAAATTTCTCGGGTGCATCTGCATAGGTGGAGTGGTCTTCATACACTTCTCTGATCATCTCGCCCCCTCCGTTGAATGGAGGCAAACCGTTCAGCAGTTCATATTTTCCGTAAAGCCCGCCTATTCCCATCGGGCCAAGCATCTTGTGCCCTGAGAATGCCATGAAATCACAGTCCAGCTTTTCTACGTCCACAGGCATATGCGGAACGCTCTGTGCCGCGTCAAGTATGAATATAGAACCGTTATCATGGGCAAGCTTTCCCATCTTACGGGCATCATTGATCGTCCCCAGAAGGTTTGAGCAGTGTGTTGCCGAAACAATTCTGGTTTTCTTTGTGAGTTTGGACTGGAAATCCTCCATGTCCAAGGTGCCATCAGGGTTGATGTCAGCAAAGTTCACGGTTACTCCCTTTTCCTTGAGGAACTGCCATGGGACAATATTGGAGTGGTGTTCCATTATGGTAAGGAGCACCTCATCACCTTTCTGCAGCCCATGCCCCAGGGAATACGCAAGCAGATTCAGCGCCTCTGTGGCATTTCTTACAAATACAAGCTGTCTGGGATCCCGTGAACCTATGAATCCTGCAATATTCTTCCTTGCTTTCTCGTAATGGTCTGTGGCTTCCTCGCTTAACCGGTAAATTCCGCGATGGACATTGCTGTTCCAGTGAGTGTAAAAATCAACAATGGCATCTATGACTTTCTTTGGTTTCTGCGTAGTTGCGGCGTTGTCCAAGTAAATAAGATTCTTGCCATTTTCAATAAAAAAGGGGAAATCCCCTTTAATTTGTTGCCAGGAACGCATTGGCACCAAGACTCTCTGCGTATTGGTAAACTTTACGGGTAAATTCTTCGTCGTTAGCTTTTTCTATCATGGATCCTACAAACCCTGCTGTAACCATGCCACGGGCCACCTGGTCCTCGATTCCCCTTGACCTGAGGTAGAAGATCTGTTCCTCATCCACGTTGCTGATTGCCGATCCATGTTTGGACCTTGTGTTGGCATTCTTGATCTCAAGGCCCGGTTTGCTGTTTGCAAAACCATCCCTGGAAAGGAGCAGTATCTTTGAGTCGTAGAACCCGGTTGCCTTAATTGCCCTTTCCTCGAGATCAATGTTTCCCCTGTGTATGGTTGAGCTCCTCCCTGTAACGACGCCCCTAACCTGTATATCTGCATTTGATTCTTCCCCGTCCTGGCAGCTGCTGTCCCTGATGTCCATCTTCTGGTCTTCGTTGCTGAAGTTAATCCCGTAGACCCTGAATGAGGAACCGAGGCCAACCTGCTGCGATTCATCAACGAAGAGAACCTTGCTGCTTCCGTGATTTATGTGGAAGAACTGGAACTCTGCATACCTGTCAAGGTGCTGCTTTACAAATGTGATGTCCCTTACTCCATCATTCTTGTCCTGAAGGTACAGGTAGTCGAATCTCGAAGATTCTCCTCCGAAGAAGTAAATGTTCTTTCCCTGGATTCCAGTTCCCTGGCCTGCTGTAGAATAGGTGTCAGTGTACCTTATCCTGGATTCCTTGCCGTATACAATTACGGTTTTGGAGGCAAATGAAGCTGAGGCATTTGATATGGTGTGTGCCCTGATTGAGGCCTTTGCACCTTCCGGAATGAAGATGAAGAGGCCGTTTCTCCAGGCGGAATTGATGAGGAATTCGATCCTCTCTTTCCCCAGTTTTGGATAAACATATTTTTTCACAAGCTCTGGCTGTGTTTTGAGCGCATCCACCATGCTGGTGACAATGACACCCTGCTTCTGCAGTTCACCGGATACTTCAATTTCATCATTGAATACCCTGATGTTTGCAGTTTCAGAGAATTCCGGGGATTCCTTTATCTCCTTCATCTCGCCATAAAGCATTTCCTGGAGTTCCTTGTCCGTGATCTCAACGTAATCCTTGACTGTCGGGCTCTCTTTGTAATCCCTTACGGGTGACTTGAGGAATGCAAGGAATGCATCCCTCCTGTATTCATATGCCTCGTCGTGAAGCCGTGTTTTAAGTGTTTCCGGGTAGCTCTCCATGAAATATCATCCTACTGCGCCAAGTTTGCCCATTTCAAGCTTGATGAGCCTGTTCATTTCCACGGCGAACTCCATGGGGATTTCCTTCATGACGTCGTCAAGGAAACCAAGGACGATCATTGAACTGGCCTCGTCCTCACTGAGGCCCCTTGACCTCAGGTAGGTGAGTTCATCAGTTCCAATCCTGCCTACGGTTGCCTCATGCCCGAATGTTGCTGTAGGCTCGTATATCTCATCGTGCGGGTAAGTGAAGCTTGTCGAGTTGTCGTTAATGAGAAGTGCGTCGCACTGGACATGGCTCTTGGAGTGCTCTGCTCCCTTGTTCATTCTTAGCAGGCCCCTGTAGATAGCCTTACCATCCTCAATGCTGATGCTCTTTGCAATGATCCTCGAACTCGTGTGGGGTGCAAGGTGAAGTGCCTTTGCTCCAGTATCCTTCACGGTTCCTGGTCCTGCAAGAGATACGTTGAGGTTGTGCGTGGTTGCGTAAGGGCCCCTCAGGTAGGATGAGGGGTATAGCATAGTGACTTTTGAACCAAGTGAACCGCCAACCCACTCCATCTTTGCATTCTCGTCCACCCATGCCCTCTTTGTAGGCATGTTGTAAACACTCTTGGACCAGTTCTGTACACTGGTGTATCTTGCATGGGCATTCTTCTTGGCATAAATTTCCACGATTGCGCTGTGAAGGGAGTTTCTGTCATATCTTGGAGCAGTGCATCCCTCGATATAGTGAACCTTTGAGCCTTCATCGGCAACAACAATTGTGTGCTCGAACTGGCCTGTCGCTTCCCCGTTCATCCTGAAGTAAGTCTGAAGGGGCATGTCAATCTGGACGCCTTTTGGAACATAAAGGAAAGACCCGCCGCTCCATACTGCGCCGTTAAGTGCTGCGAACTTGTTATCTGTTGCGGGAACGGCTTTGCAGAAGTAATCTTTCACCAGATCAGGGTGTTCCCTGAGAGCTGAGTCCAGGTCCATGAACACGACGCCCTTGTCTTCCCAGACCTTCTTGAGGCTGTGGTAGACGCCTTCACTATCGTACTGCGCCACTGAACCTGCCAGGTATTTCTGTTCCATTTCCGGAACCCCCAGCTTGTTGAATGTGTCCTTGATCTCGTCCGGCACATCTTCCCACTTTGTTGAGTTAACCTCGTCCGGCCTGTTGTAATAGTTAGTGTTTTCCCAGTCTATGCCAGAGAGATCCGGTCCCCATGTTGGCACCGGCTTTGAATCAAATATCTCCAGTGCCTTGAGCCTGAATCTCCTCATCCAGTCCGGCTCTTTCTTTATTTCAGAAATTTCTTCTACTACTTTCCTGTTAAGACCAATTCCCGTGGAATAAACGGGCTTGTAGTTGTCATGGAATTCCCAGTCTTCCTTCTTTACGTTGGAATTCTTAAGGTCTTCCAGCAGTTTTTCCATTTCAGCATCCTTGCTGTACTCTACTTCCATGTTTTTTCCTCCTTAATTTTTAATCCAGTCGTAACCTTCCTCTTCAATGCGAAGAGAAAGATTGTTGTCCCCATCTACAGCTATCCTGCCATCTTTCAGTACATGAACAAATTGAGGCTCTATGTTCTTAAGAATCCTCTGGTAGTGTGTAATGATGAGAAATCCCACATCATCGCTGTGATAATCCCGGATCTCATCAGCGACAAGCTTCAGTGCGTCCACATCCAGGCCCGAGTCAATTTCATCAAGCACGATGATCTTCGGCCTGAGCATGACCATCTGAAGAATCTCGAATCTTTTCCTCTCTCCGCCTGAGAAGCCATCATTTACTGATCTTGACATGAATGATTCATCGAGTCCGACCTTCTTCATGTGGACTTTCATCCTGTCATAAAATTCTGTGAGGCTAACCTTGTCCTCTGGATGGGTTTGCCTGTATGCGGTCCTGAGGAATGTTGAAAGCTTTACCCCAACCACTGCAACAGGGCTCTGGAATGCAAGGAACAAACCTGCCCTTGCCCTCTCTTCAGGTGTCTTGTTTGTCAGGTCGATTCCATCAAGTACAATTGAGCCACCTGTGATCTTATAGTTAGGATGGCCAATGAGAACGTTTCCAAGTGTGCTCTTTCCAGCTCCATTGGGGCCCATCAGGGCATGCATTTCTCCACCCCTGACGGTAAGGTTTACTCCCTTCAGTATTTCCTTGTCCTCCACGGAGGCTCTTAGATCCTTAATCTTTAGTTCCGGCACTGTTTGCACCTTTGCTGGAATATGAGATAACTCTATTTAAACACTTTCTTATGTCTAAATTGACTAAATTATAAATACCTCCCTGGCATGCAATATTAGTGATATAATATGGAAGTCGTCCATGCCGTAGATGATGACCTTAACATGCTTCTCGGTAAGGTTAAGGGAAATATCATTACTGAGTTGAGTTACTCGGAGAGGAGCATGGATGACCTGTCACACCTTCTGAAGATCAACAAGAACGCGGTTAAGGAGCACATGGAAAGTTTGGAGCTCAAAGGCTATGTGAAGTCGTTCTTCCGTGGCGGCGGTGCAGGAAGGCCAAGGAAGTTCTATGAACTTACAGAGAAAGGCATGAACCTGCTTCCCAAGAAATACGTTTCTTTCGCATCCATGCTTGTGGAAGAGATTGAAAGTGAATTTGGGAGAAATAAGGTGAACGAAATCCTGGGCAAAGTTGCCGACAAAATCGTGAGCGAATCTGGATGGACCAAGGCCGATGGTGGCGTGAAGCTTTCCCGTGAGGATAAGATTTCAAAGCTCAATGACTTTGTATCAACGCTGAACAAGCTTGGCTATTATGCAAAGCTCGAGGTCACTGACGATGTTGTGAGGATCATCAGGCACAACTGCATTTTCTATGAACTTGCCAAGAACAACAGCAAGATCATATGCAGCAGCCTGGGCTCAGAGATCATCAAGAACTCCATCAACCAGAAATTCGACATCAAGGAAAGGTTCTCTGACGGAAACAACAAATGCGTTGTAGAAGTTAATATTGAGTAACTTTTCCATGGTTATCTGTTTTTAATTGCTGGCGACTTGAGCAATTGCTTCGCCTGTTCAATCTCCCCT